>WHTP01000222.1 GCA_009377695.1 Hyphomicrobiales bacterium
GGAAAGCGAGGCGACGCCATCCTTCGTCCGCATGGCGACCAAGTTGGGCGCGGCGCACTGCAGCTCGCGCGTGTCCTCGATCAGCACGACGCGGTCGAAGGTCTTCGACACTTCGGCGAGCAAGGCGTTGGTGAGCGTGGTCTTGCCGGTCGAGGTGCCGCCGGCGACGAGGATGTTGCGGCGGTCTGCGACGGCGCGACGGAGCAGTTCCGCCTGTTCGGCGGACATGATCTCGGCGGCGACGTAGTCAGCGAGCGTGAAGACGGCGACGGCAGGTTTGCGGATCGCGAACGCCGGGGCCGCGACGACAGGAGGCAGCAGGCCTTCGAACCGCTCCCCCGTCTCGGGAAGCTCGGCCGAAACCCGCGGTGAACCGGAATGAACCTCGGCGCCGACATGATGCGCGACGAGGCGAACAATGCGCTCGCCATCGGCGGGCGACAGCCGCTCTCCAGTGTCGGAGAGCCCCTCGGACAGCCGGTCGATCCAGAGCCGCCCATCGGGATTGAGCATCACCTCGACGATCGACGGATCTTCCAGAAATCCGGCGATGGCGGGGCCGAGGGCCGTGCGCAACATGCGCGCGCCTCGAAGGATCGCCTCTGATTGCTGGTGAGAAACCGCCATGTCGTCCCCGTTCTGCGCGGGACCGCAAACACGCGGCCCTGGATCGGGGATCAGTAGAAGAGGCAGAAATCAGGGCATGACAACAAGCAGAATGGGGTCGTAGTGCTCTGGCGTAGAAAGACAGGGACGCGGCGGAACTGCCGGACTCTTGCGACGCCGCGCGAGATGATTATTCCGCGCCCGCGATGCCTGCGACGTCTTCGGAAATCTCCTCGCGCACCTTCGGTCCCTTCGCGAGTCGGCGGCCGAGCGCGGCGACGAAGGCGTCGTATCGCTCGCCGGCCTGTGCGCGCGCGGCGGCTTGGGCCGGCTCGGGCAACGGCGGATTGGTCGTGAGCCAGAAGCGGACGAACACCGCCAACATTTCGACGGAAATGCCGAGGTCGCGTTCCATGCGCGTCATGCGCCGGTCGAGCTGATCCAGTCGCTTGGTGGTCGCCGCTTCCTGGCGCTCGGCCGCGTCGGGAGACAGGAAGGATGCGATCGCCGCTTCGGCGACCAAGGATCGCGATTGATCGCGCCGCGCGGCATAAGCGGCGAGCGCCTTCATAGTGTCTGGATCGAGATAGACGGATAGCCGCTGCTTCTTCGGGACCTTCACCACGGCGGCGCCTATAGATCCATGCCGTCGTTCGGGTCGAGCGAGACCTGTCGCGCGATGCCCTGCATGACGCGGTTCATTCGGCGGATGTTGGCACTGTCGTCCTGCACGTCATCGCCGAAATCGGCTGCGAACTCGTTGTCAATCGGCGCCTTCTTCTCGACAGTGCCCGCCTTGTGTAGCTCGGGCTGATAGCGGCGTTCCGAACCTGTCGGGTCCTCGCCATCGCTTGCCGCATCCTTCGCGGCGGTTTCGATCTGTGGCTGCGGCGGCGACGGCATCGCGCTCCAATCGTCAAGCTTCGCCGGTGCCGTCTTTGCGACCGGTGGCGGCGGCAGGACGCGTTCCTGAAATCGGCGATCCTCGAAGTAGCGGGCCTTCTTCGCCCGGATCGGCGGAGTCCCCGCGACCATCACGATCTCGTCCGTCGGCGGAAGCTGCATGACTTCACCGGGTGTCAGCAACGGACGGGCGGTCTCCGAGCGCGACACCATAAGATGGCCGAGCCATGGGCTGAGCCGGTGTCCGGCATAGTTGCGCATCGCGCGCATCTCGGTGGCGGTCCCCAGCGCATCGGACACGCGCTTGGCTGTCCGCTCGTCATTGGTCGCGAAGCTGACGCGGACATGGCAGTTGTCGAGGATCGAATTGTTCGGTCCGTAGGCTTTGTCGATCTGATTCAGCGATTGGGCGATCAGGAAGCTCTTCAGCCCATAGCCCGCCATAAACGCCAAGGCGCTCTCGAAGAAGTCGAGGCGCCCGAGCGCTGGAAATTCGTCGAGCATGAGAAGCAGGCGGTGCCGGTCTCCCTTCGCTTGCAGGTCCTCGGTCAACCGTCGGCCGATCTGGTTGAGGATGAGACGGATCAGCGGCTTGGTACGCGCGATGTCGGAGGGCGGCACGACGAGATAGAGCGTCGACGGTCGCGCCTCGCCGACAATGTCTGTGATGCGCCAGTCGCAACGGCGCGTCACCTCCGCCACGACGGGATCGCGGTAAAGTCCGAGGAACGACATGGCGGTGGACAGCACGCCGGACCGTTCATTGTCTGATTTGTTCAGCAGCTCACGCGCGGCCGACGCTATGACCGGGTGCGGTCCAGCTTCGCCGAGATGTGCGGTCTTCATCATGGCGGCGAGCGTCGATTCGATCGGTCGCTTGGGATCGGACAGGAAGGCGGCGACGCCGGCGAGTGTCTTGTCGGTCTCAGAGTATAGAACGTGCAGGATGGCGCCGACGAGGAGCGCGTGGGACGTCTTTTCCCAATGATTGCGGCGCTCCAAGCTCCCTTCGGGATCGACCAGGATGTCGGCGATGTTCTGGACGTCGCGGACCTCCCATTCGCCGCGGCGGACCTCGAGCAGCGGGTTGTAGGCGGACGACTTCGCATTGGTGGGATCGAACAGCAGCACGCGGCCATGTCGAGCGCGAAAGCCGGCGGTGAGCTGCCAGTTCTCGCCCTTGATATCGTGAACGATGGCGGAGCCGGGCCAGGTCAACAGCGACGGCACGACCAGGCCCACACCCTTGCCGGAGCGGGTCGGCGCGAAGCACAGCACATGCTCTGGCCCGTCATGTCGAAGATAGGCGCGGTCGAACTTGCCGAGCACCACGCCATCGGGTCCAAGCAAGCCGGCGGCCCGCACCTCGTCGGCTCGTGCCCACCGCGCCGAGCCATAGGTCTCGACATTCTTGGCCTCGCGCGCGCGCCACACCGACATGCCGATGGCGACCGCGATGGCGATGAAGCCGCCGGATGCAGCGATGTACGCGCCCTCGACGAAGACCGAAGGCGCGTAGGCGTCGTAGAAGTACCACCACCAGAAGAAGGCTGGCGGATGGTAGACCGGCCAGCCGAACAGCTCGAACCATGGCCGGCCTAGCATTACAGTTGCCTTTTTAGGAGATGTCTGAATCCATGGGCAACCATGATTCGGAGATCGTGGACGCGGGCAGCGTCGATTGAGGAGACGCTTGCGTTGTGGGCGTCGTCGCTTCGAGAGATCAAGCAAC
>WHTP01000070.1 GCA_009377695.1 Hyphomicrobiales bacterium
CCAGCAATGTCGCGGTGATGATAATGATCGCGAACGCGAATTATGCGGAGTAGCCATGATCATCACCCCGGAAGAATCCGAGTTGGCGAAACGCCATGGCGTCAGCTTGCGCCTGGTGGACTCGCCGAAGGCTCTGCTTCAGATCGTGAAGTTGATCGACGAGCTACAGAAGCGCGTGGTCATGCTGGAACGGGAGATGCAAATGTTGATCGCGCAACGATCCGCGCGATTGAAAATGAAACCGGGAAAATAGAATGGAAAGCCGTGGAGCTGGAGCTGGAGCTGGAGACTACCGAAATGCTTGTCCTATCGTCGCCCGCTGGACACTCGCCATTTGAGGAATGCTCCAGAAGGCTGTGATGCCAACACCGAGCATGACAGCGATGGCCAGCAGCGTCATGGGCACTGCCAGAGCAGATTTATCTATCCGGGCCTGCGCGATGGGGACCCGCTCGTCGGGGTTGATGATCACAGGAACCTCTATCCTTATGTGGCCACTCAACTCGGTCCGGACAGAGATGTTCCACCAAGTACAAAGAAAAGCTGCCACAGGGCGCCGCCCAACCCACGACCGGGCGGGCCCCGTGGGGTCCCGTCGCGAGCGTTCCGTAGCGGCTTGGACGTGATGCCGGCATTCCTTGCCGCGGTCTCCGCGTCCTTCGCTGGCATCTCGCCACGGCTCAGCAAGTCGCGGAGAAAATCGACGGCCTCTGCCTTCGCGGTCTTGGCTTCCTCCGTCGTCTTCGTGGGCCGCGAGTGCCTGATCTGCGCTGATGGTGATCGGCGTCGCCTCCCAAGCTATGCGAGAGGTCAGGATGTCCTTGCCACCGGCCTCGATCGGTGGTGCCTTCAATGCGATAGGCAAGGCCATGCTTGATCGGGGCGATGTTGTTCTTAGATGGGATCAAGAACAGTCGATCAGGATCATCGGCATCAGAGCTGACGATGAAGGCCGCCCGGGCCTAGCTGACGAAGGCAACGCTTCCGATGATCCGATTATTCGCGCTGCCTCCGCCTTTGGAAAAGTGATTGTTGCAGACAATGGCAACGCGCAGCCTGGCTGCCATTTCGGCCAGCGGCTCAAGCACCGAGCGGACTTCCGCGTTCTTGTGAGAATCCACCTTGCCGAGATAGCTTGAGATGGAATCGATGATGACCAGTCGCACGTCGCCCAGGCGTGTGATCTCTGCTTCCAGCCGCGCTAGATCGGCGCCCAGGTTGAACGTCCGTCGAGACTGATCCTCGTTGCGAACGGCGCGGATCGTGAAGACGCGTTGCATGTTCGCCTTCACCGTCAGCAGCCGCGGGGCAACCGTGTCCTCTACGTCATCCTCGGCGGCGAGGGTGATAACGCTGCCGACCGCCGTTGCTGGCGCACCGTCCGGCCAAATCTCGCCGTTGGTTGTTCGACCCGCGGTGCTGGTGGTGAACCACCCCAGGAAGCCGCCCGCGTTGTTGGTGATGGTGGCGCTGCCGCCGTTGATCACGATGCCGGCGCCGGTGAAACCGAGCACTTGCGCGTTGGTGAGGGTGTAATCCGACGCGCCGGCATTGAAGGTCCAACCACCAATCGTGGTGAAGCTCGAGAGCGACAGATTGGTGGTGTTGGACTGGCCAAAGAAAGCCGTGCCGGTCGGCACCTGGGCCGGCTCCCAGTTGCTGGCGGTGTTGTAATCGTCCGAGCCGGGCGTGACGAGCCAAGTCGCGTCCTGCGCGCGCCGTGGCGGGCAGGAGCGCGGCTGCGGCGACCAGCGCCGCCGTCGTCAGCAGCGTGCCGGCACGGAGCCCCGATTTCGGCCCACGGCCCGGTGAATCCGACGGATTGCCCCTCGCCAAAAACCGGTGCATGATTCCCCCGAGTAAACGGAAATTCCAGATGACTCAGCACTCGCCCCATTGGTAACGGCTCAGGCCGTATTTAGGAGCCCATGCCAGTCTGAATGTGCGCGTGGTAAGCGTTGGCATGACAGTTCTCCCCATTTGACAGCGCGAGCCGTCCCCCGCCCCGCAATGAGTTGAGCCGCCGTTCGCGTGGAGCCAAGGCTCGGCTTCGTCTCGATGACGATGGGCAGATCTTGCGCATTCCGCCCAGCTCTTCTCCGGCCATCACTGAGCCTTGCGTGCGTGCTTTATCGTCGGGATCGAGCCCTACGCCGCTCGAAATGCGCCAAGGAGCAATGTAAAACCGCAAGGGCTGCGTCGGGGGAACTTACCAAGACGGACACCCGGCACCACCTTCTCCCGGCAATTCATCCCCGACGGCACGCTCGTCGTCCAAAAGCTGTCGCGCCTCCTGAATTTGCGCTTCCGCTTGGGCGATCGCTTCGATCGTCGCCCTGATGCGGGAGCGGACATTGGCCGTGCGGTTTAGCGCCTCGACCGCTGCGCGTTGGGAGCGAACGATCGCGAACAGATTCGGTGCGGGATGATCCGGCATAGCGTGGCGACCACAAGAGCAGCAACCGCCAAAGTTTAGCCGAGAACAAAGCCCGTCGTGTCGCGTGGAACGGCAACGTCCCAGATATCCACATGATACGGAACGTTCCGCTGTGCGTTGAAACCTAACGGCCGCTACCGAATTCGACCCGGACGGACCCGCTGAGCTTGACGCAGGTATTCGTGCCGTGGACCTGGACAAAGCCGGCGCCATATTGCGCGCAATGATTGGCGCTGACCGGAGCAGGCTTCTTCTGCGGCTCGACCGTCTTCTTCTTTTGCTGCTCGGCGGCGCCCGCCATGCCTGGCAAGAGCACGATGATGAGGATCAACTTTCGCATCACCCCTTTTATCGCGATCTGCGCAAGCGCAAAAGGGGCTGGTGTGACGGTTCAGAACTCCGCAACATTGCTGTAACAAGTTCGAATTGCGGACCTCTGAACCTAAGACACACTACAATCAATGAGTTACAATCAATGAGTTACAATCAATGAGTTGCTGGTGTCCTTCGATTCCGAAGTTCGTATTGGAGTTCCGACGGGACATCGTACGAACTTTGAAAATCGGGACGCTCGCTAGGATAAGGGGCCCCGGTTTCGCCAGGACCCCTTGGGCAGCATAGCCCCAAGTCGACTACTTTTTCGCCTTTTTCTTTTTGGCCTTCTTCGCCTTCTTTGCCTTCTTCGCCATGACAACCTCCATGTTTGGTGCCGGCGAATCGGGATTATATCTGCGAATGACGGATTCAGCGAAATCCACAATATTCAAGGTCCGGCATCACACACAGATGACGCTCAACCCAGCATCGACATGACCGTGTGGATCTGGCTCGACGCCGCCGCGATCAGCCCCTCGTAACTCGTCTCGCCCTGCGCGGCCGCCTTCAGGATGATCTCCGCCAGATACGCCTTGATGCCGGGCGTGGCTTGATCTGCGGGGATACGCATCATCACATCTTCCAGCGCCATGCGCATGAGCCCAATGAGTTCTGGATTGAAAGCCGGCATAACACTCTCCGCTGGCACATCCGTCCCACGCATGAGCATCCGCCAATTTCGACCGGCTGGCCATTCACAAGCGGTCGCGAACGATCACGCTGCAGTGAGTCCGCATCACGCCAATGTCAAAATGGATGTCGAATCGCAATGATTCAGCAGGCATCCTCGTGTCGCGGTTCAGAAGTCCGCATCATTCTCCCCGCGAAATGGTACGAACTTCGGAATCGGGACACTAGCCTGCCGCGATACTGCCGGAATTTAGCTACGCCACCACCGCAAGCACGGCTGTTGGACGGCGACGGGATCGTGCTGCTGGCGATGTCGGCCGCACCGAGCGCGCCGCGCAAGTTGCCGCGGGCGGAGATGTTCGACCCGTCAATCTCACCGGCCGTGCCGACGGTGTGTGTGTGGCGGTCTTGCGTTTCCGTCAGGAGGCTTGGAACGAAATCGGAATATCAGCGAAGATTTTGTAGGACTGCGATTTCGGCTTCGCTTTGTCCTCTTCGTTCAAATACTCAATCGAGCTCTTTCCGATCAGCGCGCGCGGCAAGACCATCACGCGCACGAAGCGCGACGCCCGATCCATCGCCCCCTGCGCGAATACGCCGTCGGGCCCGCTCTCGTACCAGGCGCCGCCAGGACCATAACTGGTCGAGCGGCCATGGGTGTCGATACGGATACCGCCTTCGATCAGGCAGCGGATGCCGGGGCCTTGGTGCCGGTGCAGATAGGCGCAGCCGCCGGGCGGAAACGCGACGCTGTCGCCCCGCAGCAGAAGCTCGCCCTGCGGCAACGTTTCGAGCGTGGCGGAGAGCTTGAGCCGCGACACACCCGCGATCGCACCGGCCGCTGCGCCGTCTTCGGCCAGCTCGAAGCGCCAGGCAGTGACGCCGTGCTGGCCGGGCGTGAGTGCAATCGCGCCCTCCCCGGCCCAGGCCTCGCCATCGGCGAATGCCTGTCCGCGGACGTTGACCGAACCATGTACGACAAAGATCATGCGCGGGAGCGCCGGCAGCCGCATCTCGTCGGCGCCGCCGGCGAGGATGTCTTCGTAGAGACGCAGGAAAGTGGGCATTTATAGCTTCGGAATCTTGGCGCGCTCGATCACCGCGGACCACTTCTTGATGTCGGCCACGAAGCGCTTGCTTACCTCCTCGGGCGTGCTGGCGCGCGCCGTGATCCCGACTTCCTGGTAGCGTTTCACGATGTCCGGCATGGCCAGCACTTCGCGAATCGCCTTGTTCAGTGTGTCGATGATCGGCTGCGGCGTCCCTCGGGGCGCACCGAGTGCATTCCACGACAGCACCTCGTAGCCCGGCACGCCGGCCTCGGCGACCGGCGGCACGTCCGGCAGGAACGTGGTGCGGGTCAGTCCCGAGGTTGCAAGCGGGCGCAGCTTTTTGTCGGTCAGGCCCGAGCGCATGGCGGCGTAGAAATCGATCATCATCTGGATGTCGTTGCGCAGAAGCCCGACCGTGACGTCCGGTGTCGTCTTATAGGGGATGAGCTGGATGTCGAGCTTGGCGGTCGAGCGGAACAGCTCAGCGCCGAGATTCTGCGTGCTACCGACCGCAATCGTGCCGATGTTGAGCTTACCCGGCTGTGCCCGCGCCGCTTTGATGAGATCGCCGAGGGTCTTGTAGGGCGAGTCGGCGTTGGCGGCGAACACCAGCTCGAAATTGCCAACGCCCGAAATCGGTGCAAAATCCTTCGCCGGATCGAACGGAAGCTGCTTGTAGATCGCGACGCTGATCGCGGTGCCATTGGTGATGAGATAGAGCGTATAGCCGTCGGGCGCGGCGGACGCCGCCGCACGGCCAGCGGCAATGCCGCCGGGGCCTGGCATGTTCTCAACCACAAAACGCTGGCCGAGCTTGTCGCCCAGCTTCTCGGCGAGAAGCCGTGAGGTTACGTCGGCGACGCCGCCGGCCGCGAACGGCAGGATCATCCGCACCGGCCGGTTTGGGTAGTCCTGCGCACGCGCGACATGCGGCATGCCGAGCGCCGCCGCTGTCGCCACCGCCGAGGTCGAGAACGTCCGGCGCGTGATCCCGGTCTTCTTGGTCATCATCATCTCCTTACAAAAACAACAAACGAACCGACCAGTGTGGCGGTTCAGAAGTCCGCATCATTCTCGCGGCGAGTCCAACATGCGGACTTCTGAACCAAAGCCACACTGGATTCAAAGCATTGCTAGTGTCCTTCGATTCCGAAGTTCGTAAGAGGCCGCCGCGAAATGGCACGAACTCGGAATCGGACACTAGGTCAGCTCGCCTTCTTAACCTTCAGGCCGTCGAGATGCGCCACCACTTGGTCGATGTGCACGACGTCGACGTATTTGTGATGCATGTCGAACAGATTGACCTTGTGCGATAGCAGGCTGCGGTCGAAGCAGCACTCCTCCACCAGCACCACCTGGAAGCCGTGCGAATAGGCGTCGACCGCGGTCGCCCGCACGCAGCCCGATGTGCTTTCGCCGCACACGATCAGCGTCTGGATGCCGAGCTGCGTCAGGTGCGCGATCAAGGGCGTGCCGAAGAACACGCTGGCACGCTGCTTGGTGATGACCACGTCGCCGGCTTGCGGCTTGAATTCGGGGCGGATCGAATAGTCGCTGGGATTTACCGGTGGCCGGTTGCGCTTGGTCGCCGCGACGAAGCCGGGACGGCTCGCGGACCGCGTATCGCCGGTCGAGTAGAAGATCGGCAGCCCCGCCGCGCGCGCCGCGGCGAACAGGCGCTGGGTCGGTTCGATCGCGGCATAGGCATATTCGCCGCATGAGTTCGGGTGGGTCTTCGCCAGTTCGGCCGGCGGCTTGGGGCCGCCCGCATACACACATTCATAGAGGTCGATGGCCAACAGCACCGCATTGCCGCCGATCGAAATCTTACGCTCGTAATGCGCATAGACCTCGAGGAGGTCGGGCGTGACGATATCCTTCCAGCAGTGGTCTTCGAATTCGTTCGCCATGACGGACCTGTTGCGGGGTTTGGCCCCGGTGCGGCTTTTCAGAAGCCCCTTACCTAGTGTGGCGGTTCAGAAGTCCGCATCATTCTCGCGGCTAATCCGACATGCGGGCTTCTGACCCAAAGCCACACTCGATTCAAAGAGTTGCTAGTGTCCTTCGATTCCGAAGTTCGTATAAGAGGCCGCTGCGAAATGGTACGAACTTCGGAATCGGGACACTAGCCGGGAACTCCGCCGCTGTCATTGGATTTGGGGTCGCAGGATTAAGACTGGGCGGATGGCGCAGATAGCCGCTATGCTCGCCCAACAAGAACGACTTTTTCAGGGGGTTGGAAATGGCCAGTCTCACCAGACGGATGGTCGTCGCCGGCGCGGTGCTCGCGCCGTTTGCCGCACGCGCGCAGTCCTGGCCGTCGGGACCGATCCGGATCATCGTGCCGTTTCCGGCCGGCGGGTCGGTCGATGCGGTGGCGCGGCTCGCACAAGCCGGCCTGCAGCCGCGCCTCGGCACTACCGTCGTCGTCGAGAACCGTCCCGGCGCGTCGGGATCGACCGGCACTGCCGTGGCGGCGAAATCGCCGCCCGACGGCAGCACCTGGCTCTTCACCTTCGACAATCACGCGGTCAACCCCGTGGTGCTCCCGAATTTTCCGTTCGACAACCAGAAGGATCTGGAGCCGGTGAGCCTGATCGGCACCGCGCCCTACATGGTCGCCACCAGTCCGGCCAAGCCCTACAAGACGCTGGCGGACGTCATCGTCGCCGCCAAGAAGGCTCCTGGCAAGATCAGCTATGGCTCGGTCGGCAGCGGCAGCATCGGGCACCTCGCCATGGTGCTGCTCGGCAAGCAGGCCGGGATCGAACTCACGCATGTCCCCTACCGCGGCGGTGCGCCGGCCGTGAACGATGCGCTGGCGGGTCACATCGACGTCGTCAACGGCAGCGTGGCCCTGCTGACGCCTCAAGTGGCCGCGGGCCGGCTGCGGCCACTGTGGCAGCACGGCGCACAACGGCTTCCCGCCCACGCCACCGTACCGACGGTCGGCGAAGCCGGCTTCCCCGGCGCGGAGGCCAGTGCCTGGTGGGGCTGCTACGCACCGGCCAAGACCCCGAAGGACATCATCGAGCGTTTCCGGACCGCCCTGGTCGCAAGCCTGCGCGAGCAAAAGGCGGCCCGGATGCTCACCGAGAGCCAGCAAATGAGCCTGCTGCTCACGCCCCCGGATGCACTGCGCAAGTTCGAGCTGGAACAGACCCGCATCTGGGGCGGTGTGGTGCGCGAAAACGGCATCAAGGGCGGGTGACGGCGCGGCCGACTGTCCCGGCGGCCGCAGCGTTGACGCGCTAGCCGCAAATTGCCTATGGGAGGCGCGACGAAGGTGCTCGCGCGGGCGCCTGGCTTCCGAGAAAGCAGCAGGCGTGACCATCATCATCACCGACGACGACGTGAAACGGCTATTGCCTATGGCCGACTGCATCGAGGCGATGCGGGTCGCCTTCCGCGATTTTGCCAGCGGCGTCGCGGTTAACCGGCCACGTATGCGTTACCTCGCACAGCATCCCGATCCCGAACGCAAATATCTCGCCAACGTCCATGTCGGTGCGGTCCCCTCGTATGGCATCGCCTGCGTGCGGGCCGGATCGCAGATCATCAAGCCGCCAGGCGCGAAGGTCGACCGCCGGCTCTATGAAAATCCGCGCGCGTTCAACTGGGGCATTGTCATCCTCTACAGCATCGAGACCGCCGAACCGCTCGCGCTGATGCATGAGTTTCAACTGTCGGGAATGCGTGTCGGCGCCACGACCGGCGCCGCCGTCGACGCAATCGCGCGGCAGGATGCTTCGACGCTCGGACTGTTCGGAACCGGGAAGCAGGCGCACGCCGCACTTGAAGCGATCGCCTGCGTACGACCGATCAAGCGCGTGAACGTGTTTAGCCCGAACGTCGAGCACCGCACTGCGTTCGTGCGCGACATGGCGAGCCATGGCATGGAGGTCGTCGCGGTTACCGACCCGAAGTCCGCCGTCGCCGGCACCGACATCGTGTGCTGCGCCACCACTTCGATGAAGCCGGTATTCGACGGCGATTGGCTGGAGGATGGACAGCTCGTCGTCTCGATCGCCAATTCCGACGTCACCAACAAGCGCTCCGAAGTCGACCGTCGCACCTATGAACGCGCCGCCGCGATCATCGTGAACGACTGGGAGACGGTCGTCGACAACCAGCAGACCGAGCTGCTCGATCCGATCAAGGAAGGTGTGATCCGACAGGATCAGGTGCACGAGCTCGGCGACCTCCTGACCGGCAAGGTCACGATCGGGCAGCCGCCACGCGGCGCCGCCGACAAGGGCGTCATCTATTTCAAGAACAATTCCGGGCTCGCGATCCAGTTCGCGGCGGCTGGCGGCATCATCTACAAGAAAGCGATCCAGCAGGGAAACAACAAGACCATCCCCACCGAATGGCTGGGGAGCGATCTGACATCTTACTACGACGCCGGTTTCCGGCCGTCACCATGATTGGGAGGAGAACGATGTTTCGAACCATTATCGTGCTCGCGGCCGTGCTGGCTGCCAACGCCACGGCGGCCTCTGCGCAAACCGCATCAACGAACGACGTCGCAGAGTTCTACCGCGGCAAGACCGTACGCCTGGTCATCGGCTACGGCGCCGGCGGCGGTTATGACCTGTATGCCAGGCTGCTCGCCCGTTTCATCGGCGAGCACATTCCCGGCAAGCCGACCGTGATCGCGCAAAACATGCCGGGCGCCGGCAGCCGCAGCGCCGGGAACTGGCTCTACAAGGTCGCTCCCAAAGACGGCACGATCCTCGCGGTGCTCGGCCAGGCGACACCTGCCGATCAGGCCCTCGGCCAGCCCGGCATCCAGTTCGACGTGCGCAATTTCAACTGGATCGGCAACATGGTGGCGGTCAACAACATCATGATCACCTGGCACGAAAGCGGCGTGCGCACCATCGATGATGCGAAGAAGCGCCCGCTTGCGATCGGCGCCACCGGCGCGAGCTCGCCATCGGTACTCTACCCGACGGTCGCCAACAATCTGTTCGGCACGCAGTTCAAGATCGTGTCGGGCTATCCAGGCGGCGGGGACATCATGATCGCGCTGGAACGGCGCGAAGTGGATGGACGTGGGAGCGACTCCTGGGCATCGCTCAAGGCCAACAACCCGGACTGGATTCGCGACAAGAAGGTCAACATCCTGTTCCAAGTCGGCCCAAAGCGCGAGGCCGATCTGCCCGGCCCGCCGCTGCTCACCGAACTCGCCCAGAACGACGAACAAAAGCAGGTCCTCGAAGTGATCTCCGGCGACGCCGCAGTTGGACGCCCGATCCTCACCGCACCGGATGTGCCGGCCGAGCGCGTGCGGGCGCTGCGCAAGGCGTTCGACGACACCATGCGCGATCCGGCGTTCCTCGAAGCCGCCAAGAAAGCCCGCATGTATTTCAATCCGATCGGCGGCGATGAGCTGCAGCAGATTGTCGGCCGCATCGTCAGCCCCTCCCCGCAAGTGATCGAGCGGGTGAAAGAGGTGATCCGGCCGACCAACTTGCAGGTGCGGCCAGGCGCGAAGAAGGGCGGCGCGCCGAAAGAATAGCGGCTGAGCGGAACAATCCGGTCACCGCCTGCCGGTATGAGCCTCATGCCGAGTGGGCAACGCTCTCCTTATGTCATCGCCCGCCAAGGGCGCATCCACCGGATCGCCCGCCGGAAGCTGACATCGGCGTTCGGCGGGAGGACGCTAAATTAGTCGCGGCGCCACGCGCATCCAGTCACGTCGCCCGCGTGAAACGCGCCGGCGCGGTCTGGCGCTGCAGGAACCAGTAGGCGATCAGTGCCAGGACCGGGATACCGGCCAGCGCCGCGATCAACTCGCTCGGGTGGAGGAGAACGATCATGGAGACCGCGGCGAGCGCGATCCGGATCGACAGATCGACGACGCGCGCTTCGCTGAACCGCGCCTGGATGCTGAAGATGACTCCCAGCGTCGCGACCAGGATCAGCGTTATGGCCCCGAGCTGCTCGAGCCCCGGCTGCAGGACCAGTTCCGGCCGCGTGAACACGCCGGCCATCAGCGTGAACAGTGATACGCACAGCACGATCGCGCGCATGAGCGTCTGCAGGAAGGGCGCATCGGCAATCTTGGCCGTCACGGCGGCCACCACCGACGTGGGTGGTGTGAGCTCCCCCCAGACCGCCAGGAAGAACGAGAAGAAATGCACGACCCAGGGATCGACGCCGGCCTTGATCATCGGCGGGGCGATCACCAGCGCGGTCAGGATGTAGGTCGGCGCCGGCGGCAGTCCCGTGCCGAGCAGCACGCCGAACATGAACGCCACCAGCACCATGGCGACAAGGTTCACGCCGGCCGCTTCGACCAACACCACGCCGACCTTGGTCGGAATGCCAGTGATGACGAAGGCGCCCGTCATGATCGAGAGCGTCGCCAGCAGCAGCGTCAGATCGGCGGTCGTGGAGGCGAAGTAGTCGACCAGCCGGCCCAACGGAGCGAAGAAGGTGCGCAGGTCGGGCCGCCCTTCGGTCCACCATTTCCGCGCCGTGTGGAAGATGAACAGCGCAGGCGCAACGATGATGAACACATTCAGGGCCGAGATCATCGCCGCAGTGTTCCAGAGCCCCATGAGGGCAATCAGTCCGATAACCACCATGGCGAAGGCGGCAAGGTTGACCCCGTCGTGCCACGCGAAGGGCGCGGTCGGGACGGCGACGTCTGTGCCGGTACGATAGTGCACTGACAGCAGGTAGACGGTGGTCACGATGGAGATGAAATAGATGATCGCGGGCGCATAGCCGCGGGCGACCACGTCGAAATAGCTAACGCCCAGAAAGTCCGCCATCAGGAAGGCGGAAATCCCCATGATCGGTGGCATCAGCTGGCCACCGAGCGAGGATGCGGTCTCGATCGAAGCGGCGGTCGAGCGCGGCATTCCAGCGGCGATCATGGCGGGTATCGTGGCCGAGCCGGTGGTCGCCGCATTGGCGGCACCGCTACCGCTCACCATGCCGACGCCGAACGAGCCGAGCACCGCCGACTGCGGCAACGCATGCGGCGAGCGCGCGGCCAGCCGCGAAGCAGCGGCAAGGATCGAGTCCACGCAGCCAAACGCGCGCAGCACGCTAAGCACCAGGATGAACGAGCCGATCAGCGTCAGTGCGAGCTGCGGCAGGCGCGAGTACACGCCGGTGGTCATCTCAACGCTCATCGCAGCGGTGACACGCACCCAGGACAATCCGGGATGCCCGAACATGCCCGGCACCACCCAGCCGTAGACCGCGTAGAGGATCAGCGCCACATTGAGGACGAAGATCACGAAATAACGTTTGCGCGCGTACTCCATGATCAACAGCACCATAATGGCGCCCATCACGAGATCGGCGGTCGAATAGATTCCGGCGCGTACGGTTTCGATATTGAAATATTCGAAGTACATGTACACGCCGGTGACCAGCGCAAACGCGATATAGATGGCACTGATGAAATAGTTCGCTAGCGCGCCGAGTTGCGGGTAGAGCCCATCTTTCCGCAAGTCGCCGAGTACGAAGAGAGTGAAAGTGATGGGCACCAGCGTCACGGCCAGCACCGTAGGCCCGCCCTCGCCGGTCACGTAGTAGTTCAACAGATAGAAGAAGAAGCCGGTCGCAGTCAGATAATAAAGAACGTCAATGGCAGCACTCAGGCGTTTCGAAGGCGCGGACGACATGGGCGCGAACCATCTGAATGAGTGTCATTCGCGCGTGCGACGGGCACGGGCGCACCCGCCGCGCGCACTAGTGGAGTGGATTTGACATTCGCGACTCATCTGGCAGCAAGCGCGCGACGCGAATGTCAAATCCAAACTCCACTAGCAGCTTATATTTGCTAGTGGTCCTTGTGATTCTAACATTCGCAAAGTCGCCCGCGGAAATGGGATGCGAATGTTAGAATCGGACTACTAGGCCTTCATGCGCAGACTAGCTTGCGTCTTTGGCGACGCGGGAGTCCCATTTGCTGTCCCATACCTTCTTTTCGCGCATGTACTTTGCGAGACCGGGATGCACGGGGACAAAGTCGATCGAGGATTCGACGCCTCGGCGCTGCATGTCCGCCATGTCGGTCTTGATCTGCGTGAAGCTGCGGTCGGTCTTGGCCAGTTCGTCGGCGTGCTTCTCGATGGTGGTCAGCATCCGGTAGACATCGTTCGCCGGAATCTCGAGTCCGACGTGGAAGCCGTAGTAGAACGGCGACACCTTGAGCACTGACGCGTGGATGTCGCGCTTGAACACCGACGGCTTGACATCGATGACGTTGAATCCCGCCTTCTGCATGATCTTGATTTCATCTGCGCTCGGGTTGAGCGCCGCCCAATCCGCCGCCAGCCCCGCCTCGGTGATCCAGGGCGCGGTCGAGGATTGTCCGGCGGTATAGACGATGATTCCGTCGAGCCGTCCCGACTCCAGCAGCGACCCGGCAGTGGCGAGATCGACTGGGACATATTCGTGCTTGACGCCGAGTGCCTTGAAGGCGCGCTCGAGATGAGCGCGCACGTCCCACGGCGGGCGGCCCGTGAACACCCGCTTGCCGGTCAGATCGCCCCATTGTTTGATCTTGCCTTTGTCGCGGGCGTGGATGCCGACGCCGGTCTCGATCGTATAGGTCCAGAACGACTGCACCGGCTGGCGCTTGATCTGTGCCTTGAAGCCCTTGAAACGGTCCGTGTCGTTGGCGAGCTCCTCGAAGGCCACGTCGGCGCCGTAGTAGCCGAGGAACTGCTGTCCGGTGGCGTAACCCTTGACCGAGACGACAGCACCGGGAGTCGGTTGCACCGTGATCCGGTAGTCCTTCATCTCCCGATTGAGCACCGACGCCATTGTGACGAGCGCCTTGTGGCCGGAGGACCCGACCGCGGAGGTGCCCCAAGCGATGTCAGTGACCTTTTGCGCCTGCGAAGCCGTCGCGAACGCCGCGGCGGCCACGATAACGAGAGTTGACAACGAGCGTTTGAGCATTGCGAGCCTCCCTTGGGGTTGGCCGATGGCCTGCGGGGACAAAATGTCCGAAATCGTCACACCTCTCCCGGGCGGTGAGGCCCCTGGCCGGGATCGGATAAAACCAGAACGATTAGGACGCCTGCGCAGTTCGCGGCCTGCTACACGAGGCCGCATGACGAGATTCGATGCGCCCTGGAGGAACCGGGCCGATCCCAGCGCGGCGCGAGCGTCGGCTGCATAACCGGGCGTTCGTATTCAGCGCCGAGATCGAAAGGAGGTCGTGAACCGGATTGTCAGCCCCACCCGCAGGTGATCCGCGCGTGAGGAAGGTGATCCGGCCGCGGAAAGGCGAAATAATGAGCGGGCGACGCTCGCGCGGCGCAGCCATCTCCGCGAAGGTCAGAACCGCATCCCGGCACGCACGAGATACGTGCGTCCGGGCAACGGATAGGCGTTGTAAAAGCCGATATCGAATGCACTCGCGATGGCGTATTCGAAGTAGAGCGTGTTGAACACGTTCTGCACCGAGGCCGACCAGAAGAACTTATCGATCTCGCCGCCGATGCGCAGATCGAGCACCGCCTTGCCCGGGATCAGCGGCTGGACATTCCTCTGGTCGTTGTCCATGCGGCGGTTGCTGAAAAAGCGCGCGACGGCGTCGAGCACGAGATACTTCCGGTAAATGTCCCACGATACCGCCACGCTTCCGGTCCAGGGCGACACCAGCGGCACGTCGTTGCCGGCGAACGGGCCTTCGCGGAAGGTTGCGCGCGTGTAAGCAAGACCGGCCTTCAGCCGCAGCACGTCCGACACGCGCCAGGTCACGATGTTCTCGACACCATAGCGCCGGGTTGGGTCGAGGTTCGTGTTGGTGAACGTCGCCGGGCTGAAGTGCAGCTCATTCTCCAGGCCCATGTAATAGGCGCTGATCTGCCACATGAGAGGCCCGGCACTTGCGCGGATGCCGCCTTCGACATCGTGCGAGGTCTGGGTCTTCAGGTCGAAGCTCGTTGCGACGCCGAAGGGGGACATGGCCACACGCTCGTCGACATTGGGCACGCGAAAGCTGCGGGCCGCCCGTCCGAAGAACGCGACATGCTGCGTTACGCGATGCTCGATGCCCATATGCCATGCGTATTGAAACTCACTGTCGTCAAGCGGCACCCCTTGGGGACCTGCAAACAACGCACCCGGCGCATTTGGATCGAACCGATCGCGAGCACTGATTTGATTGCGCTGCACGCGGCCGCCGAAGGCTATATCGGTGTCGGGTCGAACACCGATTGTCTCCTGAAAGTAGGCCACGACCGTCGTTTGCTTCAGATCGTAGCGGTGGATCGGCGGGTCGCTCAGATGCCGGCTGCGATCGGCATCGTAGATCGACGTATAGACGTCGATGCCGGTGATCAGCTTGCCCGGTGCGGCGCCGACGACATGCTGGCTCAGTAGGCGCGGCGTAATGGAAAGCGAGGTCAAGTCAGCCTTGAATCCTGAATCGCCGAATGGATTGAAGAAAGCCGACTCCTGGTTCTTGTGCCGCACACCGCCGTCGACGATCAGCTCGGTACCCTGCCACAGTTCGCGCGTCACCCCGAGTGTCGCATTGATGCCCTGCCGCTCGCCGAAATCGAACGGCGTTGCCGCGCCGCGGCGATCGGTCACGAGTTCACTCGTCGTTGGCGTCACGCGGCGGCCGCCCGGCAATCCGAGATGCTGGTGGTCGCCGGAGAGATTGAAATACGCGCTGGTGCCCTGCCCGTCGGTCCAGCGCAGGTCGCCGACCGCATTCTCCTGGCGCAGCTTGTTGTTCTCGCGATAGCCGTCCGAGCGGATCGCATTGGCGTAAACCGATGAGCCGAACTGGCCCGCCGATGTATTGGCCGAGGTGTTGGCGGAAAGATTGCCTTCGAGATAATTGAACGAGCCGAAGCCCGCCTGCACGCGCGCCGACGGCGGAACATCGATGGGCGCCTTGGTGACGATGTTGATGACGCCGCCCACCGCACCGTCGCCGTAGAGCACCGCGCCCGAATTGCCGCGCGTAATCTCGATCCGCTCGATACTGTTCTTTGGCAGCGCGCTGAAGTCGACACCCGCCATGTCGATATCGTTCAGCCGGCGCCCATTGATCAGAACGAGCGTGTTGGAGGTCCCGGCGGCGCCAAAGCCCCGCATGTCGACGGAGGTCGACGCGCCGTTGACCATACCGAACAGGCTGCGAACCTGGATGCCCGGTTCGCGCGCGAGCACGTCTTGTATGGTCTGGCCGGGCGATCGTTCGATCTCCTGCGCGGTGATGACCGTCGAGGATGCCCCGGTGATGATTGTCCCAGTCACGATGCCGGACGGGCCTGCGGTCTCTGCAGGCGGCTCGGTCCCAACGTCAGCTTCCGTTCCTGACGCGACACCACGCCGTCCGCCACCCGTCCCGCCAACCAAACGGGTATTGGTCACGGAGATCTCCGGCAGAACCACGCTTTCGTTCGACTGCGCCAGCGCCGGCCCGTGCCGCAGTGCGATGGCGTTAGCCGCGAGCGCTAGCGCGGCCAAAAGTCGTCTCTTCGATGCCCCCATCGCATGCGTCCTTCGTTCGCGCCCTTGCGGGGCGCCGATGACAGGACCGAAACGAAGGCGCATGAATGCGAGACTGACGATCAGACCCCGGCAAACGCCGATGTCCGGCCGTCAGGCCGCTTGTCACTCATGCTTGGTTCGTGGGAAACATCTCACACGGCCTTCGCATCGGTTGTTTGTCACCGCTGCGAACAGCCGCTCCGTGTGGTCCTTCCGCCCACCGGATGGGTGACTGCGCTGGCAGGTCTCCTGGCTCGCGGGTCGTTGCCTGCTCGTCCAGCCTTCCCAGTTTCCCAGTGGCTGACGCGGACGACAGGCTCGCCGCTTACAGTTGCGGGGGCAGCCACGGATTGAGACTGCAACGGCAGTCTCGCCCGTGTTCCCTCTTGCCTCCCCGGCGCGAACCGGGGAACCAGCACGTCGCTAGCATTCCGCGAGCGGCTTGCGCGGTCAAGACGACCGGAAGCGATCACCACAACGGCGTTGCACGGAAGCCACACACGGACCTCCGCTTGACTTCGAACATCCGACCCGAAGGAGTTGCACGCGCTTCACTGACCTGAGCTTCTGGAAGGCCAGCCGGCAGAGAAGCTAATGAGAACGACGATATGGCCTCTCCCGCCTCATAGTGAGACCCGAAGTGTGCGTCCCGAACCATAGGCCGCTCCGGGCCCCCGTCGCCGCCCTGTCCTTCGAGGCGCTCGCGGAGTTTATCATTGGGCCGCGCTTCGCGGACCCGTTTGGCGCGCTCCCTCGGGATGAGGGCGGAGAATCAGCTTGCCTGCCCAGCCGCCGCCGCTTCCGTCTCCGCCATCAGCCATTCCAGATACGGCTGGTCGACACTCTCCAGCGGCACCACAATGATCGCCGGCACCGAATAGGAATGCATCTCCTTGACCGCGGTGGCTACGCGCTCGCTCAGTTCGGCGCGGGTCTTGATGATCATCACAACCTCCTCGCCGCGCTCGACCGCGCCCTGCCACCAGAAATAGGAGACCATGCCCGGCAGGATGTTGACGCAGGCGCATAGCCGCCGCTCGACAAGGGCGTGGCCGGCCTCCTCCGCCTCGACAATGGATGGATAGGTCGTATAGACGAACACCGCGCGGTCCGTGTTCATGCATCCTCCGCGAAGGCTGACAGCCGATAACCCCAGTCCCCAAAATCCGCAGCCATCATGAGCCCCAGATCAAGCCACAAGCCAAGACCCAAACGGGGCTCCGGTCCGGGTTACGAGCGGATCGCCTTTGTGGCAAGCCCGTTCGGGGAGGCCAAGGAGGCCGAGAAACGGCTGAGGAAGCAATACGGCAACGCCAAGCCGGAGGACGCCGACATCATCGTGGCGCTGGGCGGCGACGGACTGATGCTGCAGTCGTTGCGGCGATACATGCGGTCCGGCAAGCCGATCTATGGCATGCACCGCGGCACCGTCGGTTTCCTGATGAACGACTTTCGCGTCGAGAAGCTGCGCGAGCGGCTCGCGGCGGCGCATAGCACCGTCATCCATCCGCTGTTGATGTCTGCGCGCGACGGCCGCGGCCGCAAGCATGAGCATCACGCCTTCAACGAGGTGCATCTGTTCCGCGAGACCTATCAGGCCGCCAAGTTGCGCATCCTGGTCGATGGGAAGGAGCGGGTGGCCGAGCTGGTCGCCGATGGTGTTCTTTTGTCGACCCCGGCGGGTTCCACCGCCTACAACCTCTCCGTCCAAGGCCCCATCATCCCGATCGACGCGCCGTTGCTGGCGCTCACACCGATCAGCCCGTTCCGACCGAGACGCTGGCGCGGCGCACTCCTGCCCGACCGGGCGCAGGTGCGCATCGAGGCGCTCAGCACGGAGCGGCGGCCGGTCGCCGCGGTCGCCGACCATGACGAGGTACGCGACGTGCGGTCCGTCGACATCCAAATGGATCACGCAATCGCAGTGACGGTCCTGTTCGATCCCGGCCACAGTCTGGATGAACGGATCCTGCGCGAGCAGTTTCAGTATTAGTCCAGAGCCCGCCCGGCGGCGATGGGCGAGGACGGCCCTCGAAGTTGAATAGTCAGGCGCGCTTGAATCGTGCCGGCCATCCCTGCACCAGCCGATGCGAAGATGTCATGGCCGTCGACACGATCCGGCTGAGCGCGCTTTGGGAATAGTCGTATTCCCCGGCAATGCGCGCAATCCGCCCACGCTTTCCGATATTGCCGGTCTTGAAACTCCTGAGTCCGGCGTCGCCTTCCGTTCCGCCGAGATCAAGCCACCGCGCCGTCGTGCCGCGCAACTGGTTGACGATCCACCACCTCAGTGCATAGCCAGCGCGAAGTGACTGGGCGCGGTCGTCGCTCGCGCTGAAGGGCACAAGCACCCGCTCGCCGGAGCCGGCAATGATCGTTCCCGCGACCGCTCGCCCCTTCTCATAGGCCAAGAACATCCGGACCCCGAGCCCTGGCGTGGCCGCCGCCGCGGCGACGAACTGCGGCAGCAGTTCGATGTGATGGCGGTCGGAGAATTGCTTACGCGCCATCATCGTACGGTAGAGCGCGAGAAATTCTGGGACCGACTGCACCGGCTCGACTTCCCGGAAATCAAGACCGCTGGCGATTGCCTTGTTCAGGTTCGATCGCCATTTCGAGTCGAGACTGGCTCTCTGCTCGGATTCGGTCAGCCGCAAATCGACCAGATAACGTTCCGGGTCCGGCGGTGGACCGCTGTTCGCGAAACCTGCCGTCGTCAACGCCTGCTGCCACGTTTCTTCATAGTCCGGGTCCGGCGGAGGCATGATCCGCAGGACCAACCCGCGTTCCACCACAAATGCCTGCTTGGCCGCATCCAGCGCTGCCGCAAGAATGGTGGGATCGAGAGGGGCACTGGTGCGCCGCCACAGCGGGCCAAACTTAAGGTACGCCATGCCAAGTTTGATAAATGGAATCGTCACCAAAATAACCAACGCGAGCGCTATTGGCTCGCCGGTATCGACGCAGCGAACCAGAAGACCGCAGAGGCGCGAATGTCCCCAACGCGGTTCGACATAGGCGGCCATCTGCTCCAGGCTGGCGTCACTAAAGGACGACACCAAAGAGTCCCACCGATGGCCGAGATCATTCTCCCAGATCTCGAATCGAAAGCGCGGCTCCGATACCGTTGCAGCGGCGGCATCAGATATACGCGAACCTTCGCTATGCGGGGTCGACCCGGCCACCGATGCTTGTTCCAGGACCTCAATCGGGTGCAGTCGAAGGCGACTTGTGAATCTTCGATGTTGCATCGTCGCCAGGCGCGGGATCGGATTTCGAACCCAGCGCCGCGCGTGCGCGGCTGAACACCGACCATAGGGCCTCGTTCTGCTTGATGAATCGCTTCAGCCGGCGATGACCGTGAAGCACGCCAGCGGCCATGACGCCACGAGCCGAAGCGGCTCCTACGTGATCGTAAAGCGTTAAGACGCGATCGGACCACTCACTTTTGTAGCGTTCGTCGCCGATGGTGAAATCGAAATGCTTGAGTCCGTGCTCGATCGAATAGCACAAGAGCTCGCGTAGATGCGCGGCGCCCGCTCCGAAGCGCGCAGTCTCGCCATCGTCATAGCTCGCCAGCACGTGACAATAGGTGTCGCGGAACACCAGCCCGAGATTGATCGCGGCCCATGCCGCGCCGACATCGAGCCGGCTGACATGGACCAGATGACGAGTGCTGGGATCGGTCGCAACGGCCAGGAAGAATTCGCTCCAACCCGGCCGCTCGAACATATTGGCGACGCCCATGCGCGCGAACGAGCGCGACTTCTGCTCGATCAGCATATCGACGGAGCGCTCAATCTCGCCGCGCTCCTGCGGCGTGACGAAACGCACGGCGCCGATTTCACCCAGCCGCTTGAGTTTCGTCCGGTCGCGCCGTCGCGTGCCGGATGATCGCTTCGCCTCATAGAACTCGGTCCAGGTTCCGAACAGGTCGGAGACATAGGCGTTGCTCGGATTCAACCCAACCGGGAGCGCAAGCAGCGGATTAGCCTGTGCCCCTACCCGCTCGGGCATCTTCGTGAACTCCACGAGATCGAAACGCGTGTGCGGATCCGACTGCAACCGGTGGCAGATGTCCCGCCACAATTCCCCAAAGTGTTCAGATGTGAGCAGTAAGGCACATTCCTTCGCCAGCAACGGACCGTTGTAGTCGCACAGATCGCTGGCGAGCCACGTGAGACGGCGAACCGCACCCGGCGTGACTCCAAGCGGCAGAATGAACAGCGTCATGCCATTCTGCCGGCCCACGACGATTGCGGGCTGCGTCCGCGTCAGCGGACCGATATGGCGGCACCAGGCAGAGATCCAGCCGAAGCTCTGGAAGGCGGTGCAGTCGGCACTCTGCTCGAATGTCCGCCATTCCGTCTCGGCAGTATCAAGCTGACGGTGGATCGTGAGCTCGATCGCAGGCCGGTCGGCATGCGCGGCGCTCGCCGCAGCGCAATCCGCTCGGCGCTGGCTGATGACTGCAGACTCAGACATTCCACCGCTTTCTTTGATGGGCGACCGTCGCAAACAAACCTCAACAAAGCGTTGGCTGCCACGCCATTGAGCAACAGCAGGTCCGGACCGTCATGCTTAACTCTTCCTTAACAGCGGATATCTACCATCGGAACCTGCGAGGTCCCCGGCGAGAACGCATGCCGGGGCCCCTTGAGTGGCGCCATGCTTCGCATCGATTTCAATCGGCTTCGTTTCCTGATCATCGATGACAACGCACATATGCGGCGCATTGTTCGCACGCTGCTGCATGGCTTCGGGGCGCGTGAAGTGTACGAAGCGGAAGACGGCGCCTCCGGTCTCGAGGCTTTCACGCACTACATGCCCGACATCATCGTGGCCGATTGGGCGATGCCGATCTTTGACGGCCTCGAGCTCACGCAGATGATCAGGCAGCCCGGCGCCAACTCCAATCCCTACGTGCCGATCATCATGTTGACCGGCCACTCGGAGAAGAAACGCGTCACCGCCGCGCGCGATGCCGGCGTCACCGAATTCATGGCCAAGCCGATCTCGGCCAAGGCGCTCTATCAGCGCATCCTCAATGTCGTCGCCAATCCGCGACCGTTCATCAAGACCAAGAACTATTTCGGTCCTGACCGGCGTCGCAATGTCAGCTCGAACTATGTCGGACCGGAGCGCCGCAAAGGCGGGCAGGCAGACACCATCCGCCAGTCCAGCCTCATCGACAAGGCCAAGGTCCCGGGCTGAGACATCGGAATTCCCCATGGCCAAAGTCAGACCGAAGAAGCCATCGGTTGCCACGTTCGGCGACTACGAAATGATCACGCCGGCCAACGAGCTGCGCAAGGCCGTGTCGGAAGTCGCCGATAGGGACAGCGACGATCCGGTGGCGCGCGCCGAGGACGCGCTGGCGCAGTTGTCGAGCGAGTTCTCAGCCTGGATGGATTCGGAATCCGACCGTCTCGACGCCGTTCGGCGAAGCATCAAGTCGACGGGATTCAACAAGACGACCCGCGACGCGCTGTTCCGTGCCGCCCATGACATCAAGGGCGAGGCCGCAACCTTTGGCTATCCCTTCGTCGCATCGTCGGCCGATAGTCTCTGCCGGCTCATCGAGCATACGCCGGAGATGGACCGCATTCCGACCGCCCTCGTCGATCGGCATGTCGACGCGATCCGCGCCATCATTCGCGAGAAGGCCCGTCCCGACATTGTCGAAATCGCGGACGCGCTGACCACGCGGCTGCGCGAGGTCGCTGACCACTTCCTGGCGCACGAAAACAGGGATCGGCCGGACGTGCTTGCGGGCATCCTCACGCCGCCGATTGCCCCCAGCGAACAGACGGTCTGACTTCAATTCAAGCGCGGACGACCTAGTGTCCCGATTCCGAAGTTCGTACCATTTCGCAGCGCCCTCTTATACGAACTTCGGAATCGAAGGACACTAGCAACTCTTTGAATCTAGTGTGGCTTTGGTTCAGAAGTCCGCATGTCGGACTCGCCGCGAGAATGATGCGGACTTCTGAACCGCCACACTAGGCCGCGAAGCGTTCGTCGTCGAAGTCCTCGTACGGCCGATCGACCGTATCGTAGGCGACCAGATCGTTGCAGAACATGCGAGCCTCCTCGCGCGCCGCCTCGGCCGCGAAGCGGCGCAGCAGCAGCAATAATGGCTCGATGTCGCCGAGCGACTCCTCATCCGCGCAACGCGTGAGCACGCGCTCGACCATCCGCCGCTTGAGCCGTGTGGCACCGCCTGGCTCAGAGATGAAGCCCCCATCCCGCATGGCATCGACCGCCTCGCGGAATGCCGAATAGGTCGAAGCCGGCAGCCCGGCCTTGTCGTAGAGCGCGCGAAAGCCGGTGCCGCGCCGGTCGTGCAGCAACGCGCTCACGCGCTGGAGCGGCATATCGGCAAGTTCCGCCAGCGCCTGCTCGAACATCAGGATATTGCCCGACAACAGCGCCCGCAGGACGAGTCCGGCGTTCAATTGGCCACTCTCGCGCAGGTGGCTGATCAGCGGCGGAATCTCCGTCGACGGCGAAACCGCAGCGAGTGTGACCGTCGCCTTCTCACAAGCTTCCTTGGCGATGCGCTGGGCATGAACCTCGTCGAGCCACGCCCGCGCGGTCACGAAGCCGGCGAGCGTCTCCGAGAGCTTGCTCACCAGCGCCTGCCGCGTCGGCGCGGGCAGATCCTCCCGCACCAGCATGGCTTCGCGCACCGCACCGAGATGACCGAAGCGCGCGACGATGCGATCGAGCGAACACGCGACGATCTCGGCGCTGGCGTTTTCGATCAGCACCAGGCAGGCCTCGGCGTTGCCGACCTCGGCGATGGCCGCAGACACCGCACACGGCAGGTCAATGCGCCGTGCGATCGCAACCTGAATCTGCGGCCGCCCGGTGGCCACCGCGTCGACCAGATCGGCGTCCACCAGAAGCGGCGAATGTTCAAGCACCCAGCTTGCGACCTCCGGCTGATCGGCCGCGAGCCCGAGGATAACCGGCGGCGGCGACTGGTCGCTGAACGCCAGAGCCCGCGCCAGCGCCTCGCGCACCAGCGGCGACGGATCGTCGAGCAACATAATCAGGGCGCCTTCAGTCGCAGCGCGATCGTCGGGTGACAGATCCGAATAGAGATAAGCGCGTGCCATCGCGCTGGTCGCCTCGGCGCGCTCAGCCGCGCCTGCCGTACGGAGCCATTGCAGGAAATGACGAACGATCATGCTCAACCGGAGCCACGATGAAGTGCCGCCATGCAGCACGGGATGGGTGCGATAGTACGGCCGCGATGTTTAATAAATCGTTCACCATGAAAATTCGGAATTCGTTAATCGCGTGGCTGGCGGATCAGCGCCGACCGTTGCCGCGGAAGAGACCGCGCACGTCCGGCCGCATGTCCTGAAAGAGATCGAGGGGTGCCGGGTCAGGCGCCGCGCTCACCGCCTGCGCCGGACCTGTAACCGTCGGCACGCTTCGCGACTCGGAAGCTGAATCACCGCCCCATAGTTCGGTGACGATTGGAGAGACCGCCCCGCGGCCTTCGCTGTCATGGAATAGCGAGTGGAACGCCGGCGCGGCGGCGGCCACGACCGACCGCGCGCCAGCGACGGCGAATGCACTCGTCGTGCCCGCAGTATCTGGAGCATGTGTCGCGCCCGACGGCGCCGCGGCATTCGCGGCAACGGCCGTCGAAACAACGCCCGGTATCACAACGGCGCGCGCCACCTGATAACGGCGATTGAGTTCCGAATAGACGCCGGCGACGCTGCGCGCGTTACCTTGGCGGTCGTAAAAGATCGAGTGGTTGGCGCGGGCTGCGGCCGGAAACAACGCGGCCGCATTGGCTTGCGGATGGTCCTTGGTGGCGTTGATGAGCTGCCCGGCCCCTCCCGTCCCGAAGAAATGGGCCATGTAGAGCTCGCTGTCGGTCGGCCGGCGGCCGATCCGCTGACTCAGCGCCACGGCATTATGCTGCGTGAACGCACCCGCCATCGCCGCATTGGCGGCCGGGTCGCGGCGCAGTTGCAGGATCTCGGTGCGAAGCCCTGGGTCCGACACCTGATAGCGCCCGGACGAGTTGCGTGAGATCGCATCGGCATAGTCGCTGAACCCAAGCGCACGCCCGGCATTCTTCATCATGCCGAGCCAGGTCTGCTCGATGAACTGGAACAGCCCGGTCGCGGTCGAGGTCCTGGCCTTCAGATCAGGATTGAAGTTCGACTCGACCTTGGCGGTGGCAAGCAGATATTCGAAGCTCGCCCCGGTCGCCTGCGCGGCCCGCTGGATCGCATCCACGACACGCGATGCCCCCGGGCTGATGCCCGGTTGCGGCACGGTCGGCCGGGTGGCAGGGGTTGGTTTCGGGACGACGGACATGGGACGACCATGGGACGACGGGCACTGGACGCTTATCGGCGCCCGTGGCGCCTGCCACGAGTCCTGCCACGAGTCCTGCCAAGTGTTTGACGATTATGGTAAATGAAACCTTAACACCCGCAGTGCCCGCCCAAAGAGGACGACATGACCGTGAAACCCGAACCTCTCGTCCAGCGCCACCCGCGCGGCGGCATCTATTTCGACGACTTCGTGGTCGGCCACCTGTACGAGCATCCGCTGCGCCGCACCGTGACGCAGATGGACAACATGCTGTTCTCCAACATGACGCTCAACCCGCAGCCGCTGCACATCGACCGGCATTTCTGCGAGACGGAGACCGAATGGGGGCAGCCGCTGATGAATTCGCTGTTCACGCTCGGCCTCATGATCGGTATCCAAGTGTCTGACATGACTATTGGTACCACCATCGCCAATCTCGGCATGACCGACGTCAAATTCCCCCATCCGCTGTTCGAGGGCGACACCGTCCACTGCACCACCGAGGTCCTCGGCAAGCGCGAGTCGAATTCGCGGCCCGGCGCCGGCATCGTCGAGTTCCACCATCGCACCTATAACCAGGACAACAAGCTGGTCGCCGAATGTCACCGCCAGGTGTTCATGCGGATGCGGCCACGCTGATCCCATGAAGTTGTCCTTCGCGACCCTCGACGTGTTCACGGACCGGCGGTTCACAGGCAATCCGCTCGCCGTGGTTTTCGACGCTGATGTGCTCGATGACGCCCGGATGCAGATCATCTCGCGGGAATTCGGCCACCCGGAGACGGTATTCGTACTCAAGCCCGCGGCCGGCGGTACCGCGCGGGTGCGCATCTTCACGCCCAGCGAGGAATTGCCGTTCGCCGGTCACCCGACGGTTGGCACCGCCGTGATCCTTGGGCTCAAGGAACGCGGAGATGCCGGCAACATCGTGCTTGAGGAAAAGATCGGCCTCGTCCACTGCACGGCGTCCTTTGAAGGAGCCAATCGTGGCCATGCACGCTTTCTGCTGCCCGAATTACCGAAACCGGCAGGCGACGCCGCATCCAACGAGGTGATCGCTGCGGCACTCGGCCTCTCCGCCGAGGACATTGGGTTCGAGAATCTCGTACCCGCCCGCTGGTCAGCGGGCAACACGTTCACGTTCGTGCCCGTGCGCGACCTCGACGCCGCACGCCGTTGCCGCCCCAATGAGGCCGGTTGGAACGAAGCCTTCGAGGCCGGCGGCGGCAGTCGGGCTTATGTCTTCTGCCGCGAGACGGTTGATGCCGCGAATACCTTTCACGCCCGCATGTTTGCGTTTCGGCTAGGCTTCACCGAGGATCCTGCAACCGGCTCCGCCGCTGCCGCATTCGCGAGACTGGCGACGCAAGCGTTGTCGCTTGGCGATGGTGAGCACCGGCTCACCATCGAGCAAGGCTATGAAATGGGCCGACCAAGCGTGATGGAACTGCTGCTCCAGATACGGGACGGCAAGCTCGCGTCCGCAAGCATCGGCGGCCCGGCGGTCCTCGTCACCGAGGGGACAATCGAGGCGTGATGACTATGCGTTCCCTCCTGTTCGTTCCCGCCGACGGCGGATCAAAGCTCGACAAGGCCTTTGCGAGCGGCGCCGATGCCGTGATCGTCGATCTCGAGGATTCGATCGCGCTCGACCGCAAGGACGCCGCTCGCGCGAGCGCTGCCGCCTTTATCAAGACGGCGGTAAGCGAGGCGAAGCGCCCTCGCCTGTTGGTGCGCGTCAACGGCATCGCGACCGGATTGACCGACGCCGACCTCGACGCCATCGTGCCGGCGGAGCCGGATGCGATCCTACTACCGAAGGCCGAAGGCGGCGCTTCGGTGATCCATGCCGACGCCAAGCTCACGGCGCGCGAAGCGATCGCGGGGATCGAAGACGGTCACATCAAGATCCTGGCGCAGGCGATCGAGACCGCGGCCGGAATCTTCCTGGCTGGAACGTTCAACGGCGCGAGCGCACGCCTGATCGGCATGACCTGGGGACCGGAGGATTTGTCGGCCGAACTCGGCGCCGAGACCAACCGCGGGCCTGATGGCCGGCTCACCGAGCCCTACCAGTTGGCACGCTCCATGTGTCTGTTCGGCGCCGCCGCTGCGCAGACGGCCGCGATCGAGACCATCTATGCGGATTTCCGCAACCTCGACGGGCTGCGGCGCGACACCGAAGAGGCCCGCCGCGACGGCTTTGCCGGCCGGCTCGCAATCCATCCGGCACAGGTGGCGGTCATCAACGAGGTGTTCACGCCCACCGCGGAGGCGCTGGCAAAGGCGCGCGCCATCGTGAAGGCCTTTGCCGCATCGTCGGGGGCCGGTGCAATCGCGATCGATGGCGTGATGTATGATCGGCCGCATCTCGCACGCGCCAGGCAGGTGCTCGCGCGTGCCGGCGAAGTCAGCTAGTGTCCCGATTCCGAAGTTCGTACCATTTCGCGGCGTCCTCCTATACGAACTTCGGAATCGAAGGACACTAGCAACTCATTAAATCTAGTGTGGCTTGGTACAGAAGTCCGCATGTCGGACTCGCCGCGAGAATGATGCGGACTTCTGAACCGCCACACTAGTAGCGGTATTATTTGTCGCCGTAGACCGACTTCGGATCGAAGGCCTTGTCGGCGTCGCGGAACTCAAGCGTCGCCGCGCCGGGCTTGCCGATTTGCACCGCGCGGTAGAAGCATGAGCGCCGACCGGTGTGGCAGGCGCCGGGACCGTCCTGCTCAACCTTGATCCACACCGCGTCCTGGTCGCAATCGACCCGCATCTCGACAATGCGCTGCACATGGCCGGAGCTTTCGCCTTTGCGCCAGAGGCTGTTGCGCGAGCGGCTGAAGTACCAGGCCTCGCCACCTTCCACGGTCCGGCGCAGCGCTTCGGCATTCATGTGCGCGACCATGAGCACGTCACCAGTGCGCGCATCGGTCGCGACGCAGGTAACGAGTCCGTCGGCGTCGAACTTCGGCGCAAAAGCAAGGCCTTCCTCGACTTGATCGGTCGAAGAGCGTTGCGCAAATGTCGATTGCTGAGCCAAGCATGCCTCGCAGTAAAATGCCGTCACCCTAAGGAGGGAGGCCGTGCCATAGCAGGCGCAGGATCGGCACCGTCAGCGGTCAGCCCCCGCGACGCACCATGGTGATGAAACGCACCTGTTCCTCGGCGTTGTCCCGGAAGCTGCCAATAAACTGGGTGGTGATGGTCGAGGAGCCGGGCTTCTCGACGCCGCGCACGGACATGCACATGTGCTCGGCTTCGAGCATCACGGCCACGCCACGCGGCTTGAGGATCTCCTCGATCGCGGTGGCGATCTGCCAGGTCATATGCTCCTGCGTTTGCAGGCGGCGGGCATAAGTGTCGACCAGCCGTGCGAGCTTGGACAGGCCGACCACCCGCTCCACCGGCTTATAGGCGATATGCGCCCGCCCCATGAACGGCATCATGTGATGCTCGCAGTGGGAATTGAACTCGATGTCGCGCACCAGCACGAAATCGTCATAGCGACCGATCTCGCTGAACGTGCGGTCGAGCACCTCGGCGGGAATTTCGCGATAACCGCGATAGAGTTCCTCGTAGGCATCGATCACCCGCTTGGGGGTATCCAGGAGCCCTTCACGATCGGGGTGGTCGCCGGCAAAGGCAATGAGGGTCCGCACCGCGGCTTCAGCCTCCTCGCGCGAGGGGCGCGGCGAAGGCGCCTCCGGCGCCTGGCGTACGTGATCGAGCAATGAAGCCTTGGGCCAAGGCTTGACGACAGCGTCCATAACGGTCTCTCCGTTCGACCGGCCGAGCAACAAGGCCGGGGGTGTCACCGGGGCGGCCGCATCAGTGATACGCGCTTTCAGGGCGCTGAACCCATGCGCGCGGACTGGACGCCGCATTCCCAATTTACATGGCTCCGCACTATTGCGAAACCTGAGCCGGTACGGCTTCGCATCGGCCGGCCAGTTCCCTATATATTCTATCGCAGGGTCGGCGCAATCAGGCTGCCAAGACCAAAAACCAGGGCCAAACCGCTCATCGCAAGCCATGCTGAACGAGGTCTACAACCGCCGAATCATCGAACTGGCAGGCAATATCCCCCGGTTAGGCCGGCTGGACGCGCCGCACGCCAGCGCCACCGCCCATTCCAAGCTATGCGGGTCGACCGTGACCGTGGACCTGCAGATGGCCGGCGACGAGATCACCGACTTCGCCCATGAGGTGAAGGCCTGTGCCCTTGGCCAGGCCTCCTCCTCGATCATGGCGCGCAACATCGTCGGGGCGAAGGCCGACGAACTGCGCGACCTGCGCGATGCAGTCCGCAAGATGCTCAAGGAGAACGGCACCCCCCCGACCAACGATCGCTGGGCCGACATCGCCGTGCTCGAACCAGTGCGCGACTACAAGGCGCGCCATGCATCCACGCTGCTCACCTTCGACGCGGTCGTGGATGCCATCAACCAGATCGAGGCCAAGCGCCGCGGCACCTGATTAGTGCGGGCACTCCTTGGCGAGTTGCGGCAGCACCTGACCGAGCCCGGTCGTTCCAAGACGGATCGCCGTCCGGACTTTCGATTTCGTCAATGTGCCGACGGCCACCGATGCCCGATTGGATGCCAGGAGCTTGGCGACCACGCCCGTCGGCACCGTCGCGTTTGCGACCGACTGGAGCCGCCCGGCAACTGCCCGCGACGATTCGATCGCGAGCGGGACGCGTTCGCGACCGAGCCCCATCACCGCCCGCGTGACGACGTCGTCCGCGCTCGCAAGCCGGCGTGTCTCCCAATAGCGCAACCTCATCGTCAGGGGTTGCTCGCCGCAGGTGATGGTGACGAGCAGGCTGCCGATCTCCTCGCCTTCGAGGGTGAGCGGATGACGCCGCGCCACGCCGCGCTTGGCCCCGGTGCCGACCAGCGTCCAGCGTGTCACGAGCGCCTGCTGACCGCCGGTTGGCGGCAGCACGCCTGGCGGTGGAGCCGACACCGCATCGACGTCCGGCGGCGCGAACGGCGCGCTGATGGTGCTTAACCGCGTGCGTTGCACCTCCACCTGGGTCAGACCGCGCGAGTTCTCCCAGGGTGGAATCCGCATCGAGAGGTCGAACAGCTCTATCTCGCCGCCCATCTCCACGGTGTAGCGGGCCATTTCCGAGGTGGCGCGCAACATCGCGGCCACGTTCTGCGCGCTGTAGACCGCCGCCATGGAATCGGCGCGCGCGGCGCCGGGCCAGATTTGATGCACGAGGATGCGTGCCTCCGGTGGAACGTGTCGCCGCGCCCCGCCAAGCACGACGAACGGACACATCGACGCGCAGATCGCGCGCGGTGTATAGGTCGCCCGTTGCTCACCAGATGGATCGGCAGGCAGCATGGTGGTCCGGCCCACAACCACCGTCATGTTCAAGCGCCGAAAAGCGCGGCCGAGTGCCAAGCCGCCCGTCACGGCCCCGCCGCCCGATTCCAGCACCACGACCTTGCCGGCGATATCACGCGTGCGCGCGAACGCTTCGAACTCACGGCCGGTGTCAGGCACAATCGCGCCTCGGGCCGAGATCCACTCGTGGCAATTGCTGCCGCATTTGTCCGCGGGTCCTTCACGCACCCACTCGAAGCGCATCGCATCGGGACGCTTCGGCACACGGTCGAGTTGCGGTGGATTGCCGCGCTCCTGGGCGCCGCCTTCAGAGACAGCCGCGCCCGCGCACAGCGCGAGGAGCATCGCAAGACGCAGGCAGGTCGCAACGGCGCCGCGTACGACCACTTTGACATCCGCACGCAAGGATCTCTCCCGTGGAAACTCGCCCGAATTCCACCCGGGATTATGTCCGAACAAGGGGAAAAGGCCATAGACCGAGGGGAGTACCTTATGGACCAGCGCTTGTCGCGGTCGCTCCGGCGGCCTATGTCGTAGATAGCATTCGAGATTTCCCACCGTGACTCCTCCCCGCGAACGGATATTCAATGTGCCGGGCGCCGTGCTCGCGCTGGCGGCACTGCTCCTGGTCATCCATCTCATCCTGGAATACGTGCTCAGCAACGAGCAGACGAACGAGCTCTTGTCGCTGTTCGCCTTCTCTCCGCTGCGCTACGCCGAGATGGTGCCGCCCGGGCTGCCCGCCTGGTGGGGTCCGCAGCTCTGGACCTTTGTCAGCTACGCGTTCTTCCACGCGAATTTCAGCCACCTCATGTTCAATCTGGTGTGGCTCTTCGCATTCGGTCCGCCGATCGCACGCCGCTTTGGTCCGTCGCGCTTCCTGGTGTTTTGCGCCGTGACGGCGGCGGCCGGTGCGGCCGCTCACCTCGTCACGCATCTTGGTGAATTCGCGCCGATGATCGGGGCATCGGCGGCGATTTCTGGCGCCATGGCTGCCGCGATGCGTTTTGTCTTCCAGCGCGGTGGACCGCTTGGCATGCTGGGACGCGGCGAAGAGGAATCCTACCACGTGCCGGCGGCGCCGCTCTCCACCATGCTGCGCGACCCGCGCGTCCTGGCATTCCTCGCGGTGTGGTTCGGCGTCAACATCGTATTCGGGATGGGGGCGGTCGCAATCCCAGGCGCGGAAGGCATCGTGGCTTGGGAGGCGCATATTGGCGGCTTCCTGGCCGGGCTCCTGGGCTTCTCCCTGTTCGATCCGGCACACCCTGCCCCGCCGCCCCCGGCCGAGGAGTCATCGCCGATAACAGGCGATGATGAACCCGTTAACCGCCCCTGACATTCGCCCTCCGCACTTGCACCTCAGCACTTGCACC
>WHTP01000146.1 GCA_009377695.1 Hyphomicrobiales bacterium
ACTAGTGTGGCGGTTCAGAAGTCCGCATCATTCTCGCGGCGAGTCCGACATGCGGACTTCTGAACCAAAGCCACACTAGATTCAAAGAGTTGCTAGTGTCCTTCGATTCCGAAGTTCGTATAAGAGGCCGCTGCGAAATGGCACGAACTTCGGAATCGGGACACTAGTAGCGAGGGCCGATGACATCCAAGATGGCCTCGAAAGCGCTTCCCGCCACGCGCCACGTCAGTTCAATCAACGACCTGTCCGACAAGGACATCGAGACCATTTTTGAGACCGCCCAGGCCTATCTGAAGCAGCTCCCCGACAAGAACTTCAAATATCGCATCGGCCGCAGCACCGACGTCGCCTCGAACCACATCCTCGCCACCCTGTTCTACGAGCCCTCGACACGCACGCGGCTCTCGTTCGAGAGCGCCATGATCCGGCTCGGCGGCCAGATCATCACCAGCGCCGATCCGGCGACCAGCTCGGCAGCTAAGGGCGAAAGCCTCGCCGACACCGTGCGCGTGATCGCGAATTACGCGGACATCATGGTGATCCGGCATCCGCGCGACGGCGCGGTGCGGTTCGCCGCCGAATATTCGCCGATCCCGGTGATCAATGGCGGCGACGGCAGCCATGAGCACCCGACGCAGACGCTGTGCGACCTGTTCACGCTCAAGCAGAAGAACAAGCGCCTCAGGAATCTCAAGATCGCGATCTCGGGTGATCTCAAGGGATCACGCACCATCCACTCGTTCGTCTACGCGCTGGCCCGGTTTGGCGCGACCATCGTACCGATGCCGGCAAAGGGCATGGAATTGCCCGCCCATGTCGACCAGCGGCTGCGCGAGGAGTTCGGCTGCCACATCGTCCCGGTGCCCAGGGGTACCGGCGAGGACGCCTCGATCGACGCGCTCTATGTGACCCCGGAAGAGCCGCACCAGCAGTCGCTGTTCGCCGGGCCGGAGATCGAGCGCGACGTCAACCGCGACGCCGGCATGGTCGACAAGAAAGTCGATGCGCTCTACGTCACCCGCTTCCAGAAAGAGCGCTGGGTCGAGAAGGACCAAGCCTATCCCAGGATCGACCGCAAATTTCTCAACGAGCCAAAATACTCCGATGCGAGCGTGATGCATCCGCTGCCGCGGGTCGGCGAGCTCGATGTCGCGTTCGATTCCGACCGCCGCGCGGTCTATTTCGAGCAGGCCGCTTACGGCGTGCCGATCCGCATGGCGCTCATCTCGCTGCTGCTCGGACTCAAAGGCAAGTCGCTGCACCGCTTCCCGGGCGGCTTCGAGGACGACGAAGAGCAGCTCTACATTCAGCCCCGCAGTGTCGGTATCCGCTGCGGCAATTCAAACTGTATCGTGCACGATCCGATGGAAGCGCAATACGTACGCAACAAATTCTCCATTGTATCGTCTCCGTCTGGCGTGCGACTGCGCTGCGTCTATTGCGAGCGCGAGATCGAGCGCTTCGTCGTCGCCAGCAAAAAGAACAAATGGTATGCAGCCGATCCTTCGGCGCTGCTGCGCGCCAACGATCATCTCAAGGACACGATCCTGTTTGCCGACGGAGCCGAGGCGGAAGCCGCCGGCTTCCATTCCCGCCGTGCGGCGGCCGACCCTCGGCCGATACACCGCACCGGCGCCCGTTCCAAAACGTAATCCCGAGTTCAGAACGCCATGATCAACGGCGTTGAGTGGCCCCTGCTCGCCTCGTTAGCCGCCACCTTTCTGTTCGGCTATCTCTGCGGCTCGATCCCGTTCGGCGTTATCCTCACGCGGCTCGCCGGCACGCAGGACCTCCGCGGCATCGGCTCCGGTAATATCGGCGCGACCAATGTGTTGCGCACCGGCCGTAAAGCGCTGGCCGCTGCGACGCTCCTTGGCGACATGCTCAAGGGCACCGCCGCCGTTCTCGTCGTGCTCTGCCTCTTCAATCGGAACCTCGCACTGGCGGCAGGACTTGGCGCGTTCATCGGTCACCTTTTCCCGGTTTGGCTGCGCTTCAAAGGCGGCAAGGGAGTCGCGACCTATATCGGCGTCCTGCTCGGGCTGGCCTGGCCGATCGCCCTCGCCTTCTGCGGCATCTGGCTCGCCGTTGCGGCCGCCACTCGCTACTCATCGCTCGCGGCGTTGATCGCGAGCCTCGCAACGCCGCCGCTGCTGTGGACTGTAGGTTCAAGCCGCGAAGCCGTCATGTTCGTGGTGCTGACGCTCGTTCTATGGATCACACATCGGGACAATATCGCGCGGCTGGTGCGAGGCACCGAAGGCAAAATCGGGCGGAACGCTTGAGCCTCGATCGCAATTCGCGAGCCGACGCTTGTTGTCACGGGGTGGTTGTGGACCCACCTCGATCCGCGCCATTCTCACGTTCGGACTGAGGGGAAAGACGTGGGACACGACCGACCGGCGAAGGGGCTCACTGAGGAGCAGCGGACCGACTGGCTGCGACTGATCCGCAGCGAGAACGTGGGTCCGCGCACGTTCCGGACTTTGCTGAACCATTGCGGCAGTGCCCGTGCGGCGCTCGATCGGTTGCCCGAGCTTGCCCGCCGCGGTGGCGCATCCGGCGCACCGCGCATCTATTCCCGTGCCGACGCCGAGCGTGAACTCAAAGCCGCCGCCGCGATGGACATCCGCCTGGTGGCGCTGACCGAGCCGGATTATCCGTTGCGCCTGCAGATGATCGACGACGCACCACCCCCGCTCGCGGTGCGAGGGCAATTGTCCGCGCTGGCGCTCTCGATGGTGGCGATCGTCGGGGCACGCAATGCCTCCGCAGCCGGCGTGAAATTCGCCGAGCGCATTGCCCGCGAATTGGGCGAAGCCGGCTTCGGCATCGCCTCCGGTCTCGCTCGCGGCGTCGATGCAGGCGCGCATCGCGCGTCTCTGGCCACCGGCACGGTCGCAGTCCTCGCCGGTGGCCATGACCGTGTCTACCCGCCGGAACACGTCGGTCTCGCGGAGGCCATCCGGACTGACGGTGCGCTGATTTCCGAGATGCCGTTGGGATGGGAGCCGCGTGCTCGCGACTTTCCGCGCCGCAACCGGCTGATCTCGGGACTGTCCGTGGGCGTGGTGGTGATCGAAGCGGCGCGGCGCTCCGGCTCGCTCATCACCGCGCGGATGGCACTTGAGCAAGGCCGCGAGGTCTTCGCGGTGCCAGGCTCGCCGCTCGATCCGCGCTGCGAGGGCAGCAATGGCCTGCTCAAGCAGGGCGCCACACTGGTAACGGAGGTGTCAGACGTCACGGCGGTCCTACAGCCGATCCTTGGACAACCCATGGACCTCTCAGCGGAAGAACCTGAGACACCGCCGATGCATGACGCGGAGCCGGTTTCCAGGGAACGCGAGCGCATCGTGAGCCTGCTGGGACCGACCCCGGTCGGGCTCGACGACCTAGTCCGACTGTCCGGCAGCACTCCCAGGGTGGTCAGGATGGTCCTGCTTGAGCTCGAGCTCGCCGGGCGGCTCGAGCGCCACGGCAGCGGTCTGGTGTCGCTGTCCTGACAAGTCCGGAGGCCGGCGCCGGCATATTCGTTCCGGATATCAAATTTACAGATTCAATCTTTGATTGTAGACACAGAAAAGCCTCCGGGCTCCTTATCTACGCTGCCCAGCGGCCTCCCAACGAGCACGGCCAGAGTCCCTGATTTGACAGCGGGAGGCGTCCTCCCCATGTTCCCGCCAGGAATACGGCCGAATCTGCCCGCCCAAAATGGGTGAAGATCGGCTGTTAACACAATGGTTTTGAATGAATATCGTCGTCGTTGAATCGCCGGCCAAGGCCAAGACCATCAACAAATATCTTGGTCCGGGCTACGAAGTTCTGGCCTCGTTCGGTCACGTCCGGGACCTGCCAGCCAAGGACGGCTCGGTCGATCCCGAGGCCGATTTCCGCATGATCTGGGAGGTCGACGACAAGTCCGAGAAGCGACTCAACGACATCGCACGGGCGATGAAGGGCGCCACCAAGCTGATCCTGGCCACCGACCCCGACCGTGAGGGCGAGGCCATCTCCTGGCACGTGCTGGAGGTCCTCAAACAGAAGAAGGCGCTCCAGAAGCACACCGTCGAGCGCGTCGTATTCAATTCCATCACCAAGCAGGCGGTGCTCGATGCCATGAAGCACCCGCGCGTGATCGATAGCGCGCTGGTAGATGCATACCTCGCCCGCCGCGCCCTCGATTATCTGGTCGGGTTCACGCTCTCGCCGGTCCTGTGGCGCAAGCTCCCTGGCGCCCGCTCCGCCGGCCGCGTGCAATCGGTGGCGCTGCGGCTGGTCTGCGACCGCGAACTTGAGATCGAGAAGTTCGTCCCGCGCGAATACTGGTCGCTGGTGGCGACGCTGGCGACGCCGCGCGGCGATACCTTCGACGCCCGTCTGGTCGGCGCGGATGGCCAGAAAATCCAACGCCTCGACATCGGCTCCGGCGCCGAAGCCGAAGCGTTCAAACAGGCGCTCGAGACCGCGATCTTCAAAGCTGCCTCGGTCGAGGCGAAGCCTGCCCGGCGCAATCCGCCGCCCCCATTCACAACGTCGACCCTGCAACAGGAGGCGAGCCGGAAGCACGGCTTTGCGCCCGCTCACACCATGCGCCTCGCGCAACGGCTCTATGAGGGCATCGACATCGGCGGCGACACGGTCGGCCTCATCACCTATATGCGAACTGACGGCGTCGATATGGACCCGGATGCGGTCAGTGCGATCCGCCGCATGATCGGCAAGGACTATGGCGCCGATTATGTTCCTGGCGCCCCGCGAACCTACCAGGCCAAATCGAAAAATGCGCAGGAGGCCCACGAAGCGATCCGGCCGACCGACGCGACGCGCAGTCCGCGCGAGGTGGCGCGCGCCGTCGAATCCGATCAAGCGAAGCTCTACGAGTTGATCTGGAACCGGGCGGTCGCCTGCCAGATGCAGTCGGCCGAGCTCGAGCGTACCACCGTCGACATCTCCGCCACTGTCGCCGGTCGCCTGCTCGACCTGCGCGCCACCGGCCAGGTGATCAAGTTCGACGGCTTCCTGAAGCTCTATCGCGAAGACCGGGACGACCCCAACCAGTCGGCAGACGGCGATGACGACGAAACGCGCCGTCTGCCCGAGATCAATCAGGGCGAGCGCCTGGACAAGCGCGCGATCGACTCGAGCCAGCACTTCACGGAACCGCCGCCGCGCTACTCTGAAGCGTCCTTGGTCAAGCGTATGGAAGAGCTCGGCATCGGCCGGCCCTCGACCTATGCCTCAATCCTGCAGGTGCTCAAGGACCGCGGCTATGTGCGCATCGACAAGAAGCGCCTCGTTCCCGAGGACAAGGGCCGCGTGCTCACCGCGTTCCTCGAAAGCTTCTTTGCCCGCTACGTCGAATACGATTTCACCGCCGGCCTCGAGGAGCAGCTTGACCGCATTTCCAACAACGAAATGGCGTGGCGTGAGCTGTTACGCGATTTCTGGCGCGACTTCACCGCCGCGGTCGGCGACATCAAGGAGCTGCGCGTCGCGCAGGTGATCGACGCGCTCGACGAGATGCTCGGGCCGCATCTGTTCCCGCCGCGCGCGGACGGCGTCGATCCGCGCAAGTGCCCGAATTGCGACACCGGCCGGCTGTCGCTGAAGCTTGGCAAGTTCGGCGGCTTCATCGGCTGCACGAATTATCCGGAATGTCGCTACACCCGCCAGCTCTCGAACGGCAACGGCGCGCCTGATGGCGGCATGAAGAAGCTCGGCGACGATCCCACAAGCGGCCTCGAAGTGACGCTGCGATCCGGCCGCTTCGGACCCTACATTCAGCTCGGCGAGGCGGTGAACGGCGAGAAGCCCAAGCGCGCCGGCATCCCGAAGGGCATTACGCCCGACGACATCGACCTGCAGCGCGCGCTCGGCTTGCTGTCGCTGCCGCGCGAGGTCGGCAAGCATCCGGAGGATGGCGAACCCATTCTCGCCGGCGTCGGACGCTTCGGACCATACGTCCAGCATGGCAAGACGTATGCCAGTCTCGAGACCGGCGACGACGTGCTCACCGTCGGCCTCAATCGCGCGGTGACGTTGATCGCCGAGAAGAAGCTCAAGCCCGGCAAGAATCGCCGCTTCGGCGCCGACCCCGGCCGGCCTTTGGGTGATCATCCCGACAAGGGCGGCCCGGTCGTGGTCAAGAACGGCCGCTATGGCCCCTACGTCAGCCATGACGGCGTGAACGCGACCCTGCCCTCGGACATGGTGCCCGACACGGTGACGCTCGAGCAGGCGTTGCCGCTGCTTGACGCGCGCGCCGCGCAAGGAGTGGGAGCCCGTAAGAAGAAGCCTGCGAAGCCGGGCAAGAGCACCGCCAAGAAAGCGGCACCGGAACAGACGGCAGACGTGGCCACCAAGCCCGCCAAGAAGGCCAAAGCGGCGGCCAAAGCCAAAGCAACGACCAAGGCGAAAAGCCCGACGAGCAAGGCGAAGGCGGCAAAGAGCGCCGAGTCTCCCAAGGCTAAGGTCCCGAAAGCCAGGACTGCAAAGAATGCAAAGCCGGTCGAGCCCGAAACGGCCTGACAGACAGGCTGGCGATTTTGATCCCGAGTGCTTATTTTCGGCTTGGATCATCAGATGCGGGTCGCAAATGGCGAGCCCGCGGATCAAGCTATAAGTGAAACGAACCTCTACAAAACCGAACTTTCCTTCCAAAGCCGACATTGTTACGTTTATCGGCAAGCAACCCGGCAAGGTTGGCACCCGCGAGATCGCGCGTGCCTTTGGCCTCAAGAACGCCGACCGCGCGGCGCTCAAGCGCATACTGCGTGAACTCGCCGACGACGGCACAGTCGAGCGCCGACGCAAGAAACTGCATCGCCCCGGAACGCTGCCCCATGTCCTGATGGCGGACATCACCGGCCGCGACCGCGATGGCGAGCTGATTGCCACGCCGACCGAATGGGACGACGACGCACATGGCGCCGCGCCCAAGATCCATATCCAGACATTGCGCAAGGCCCGCGCCGGCGTTGGCGACCGCGCATTGGTGCGCGTGGAGAAGTCCGACGTCGACGACCAGGCACGCTACTCGGCCCGGGTCATCAAGATCATCGATCGTGCGAAGCAGCGCACGCTTGGCATTTTCCGCGCGCTGTCCGGTGGCGGTGGCCGGCTGTCGCCGATCGACAAGAAGCAGGTCGGGCGTGAACTCACGGTCCCGGAAGGCGCAACCGGTGATGCGGAGGATGGCGACCTGGTCGCGGTCGAGACCGCGCCGCCGCGCCGCGGCCTGGGGCTCGCCACCGCGCGCGTGGTCGAGCGGCTCGGTTCGATCAAGAGCGAGAAAGCGGTCAGCCTGATCGCAATCAATGCCCACGGCATTCCGCACGTCTTTCCGTCCGCCGTGCTCAAGGAAGCGGAGGCCGCGCGAGCGCCGAGCGCGGGCGGCCGCGAGGACTGGCGCAAGGTGCCATTCATCACCATCGACCCGGCCGACGCCAAGGATCACGACGACGCGGTTCAGGCGGAGCCCGATCCCGATCCGAAGAATCCAGGCGGGTTTGTCATCCACGTCGCCATCGCGGATGTCGCTTCCTATGTGCGGCCCGGCAGCGCGCTCGACCATGAGGCGCGCATCCGCGGCAACTCGGTTTATTTCCCCGATCGCGTCGTGCCGATGCTGCCGGAGCGCATCTCCAACGACCTCTGCTCGCTCCGCCCGGCCGAGGACCGTGCCGCGCTTGCGGTGCGGATGGTCGTTGGCGCCGACGGCCGCAAACGGTCGCACACGTTCCATCGCGTGCTGATCCGCTCAGCCGCGAAGCTCAGCTACCAGCAGGCGCAACGCGCCATTGACGGCTGGGCCGATGAGGTGAGCGGCCCGCTGATCGGCACCGTGCTCGAACCGCTCTATGCCGTCTACCGCGTCTTGAAGCGTGCGCGTGACGAGCGCGCCCCGCTCGATCTCGACATCCCGGAACGCAAGATCGTTCTCACCGCCCACAACACCGTGGACCGGGTGATGACGCCCGAGCGCCTCGATTCCCACCGGCTGATCGAGGAGTTCATGATCCTCGCCAACGTGGCGGCAGCAGAGACGCTAGAGAAAGTTCGGGTGCCACTAATCTACCGCGTGCATGACGAACCCGACATGGAGCGTGTCAACGCCCTGCGCGAATTCCTCAAGACGCTAGACATCTCACTGCCGAAAGCTGGCGCACTGCGCGCCGAGCAGTTCAACCATATCCTGCAGCGGGTCAAAGGCCGCGACGTCGAGAAGCTCGTCAACGAGGTCGTGCTGCGCACGCAGGCGCAAGCCGAATACACGGCCGAGAACTACGGACATTTCGGACTGAACCTTCGCCGCTACGCCCACTTCACCTCGCCGATCCGCCGCTATGCCGATCTCGTGGTGCATCGTGGCTTGATCCGTGCTGGCAAGCTTGGCGATGGCGGCCTGCCCGAAACCGAGGACCTGCAGTCTCTTAATGAAGTTTCGGCGGCGATCTCCGCGACCGAGCGGCGCGCCATGAAGGCCGAACGCGAGACCTTCGATCGGCTGCTGGCGCATTTCCTCGCCGACCGGGTCGGAGCCACCTTCCAGGGCCATATTTCAGGCGTAACTCGTGCTGGGCTGTTCGTGAAGCTCGACGATACCGGCGCCGACGGACTGATCCCGGCGCGCACCATCGGCAACGAGTATTTCCGATATCAGGAGGACCAACATGCCCTGATCGGCAATAACTCCGGCGAGACCTATCGCCTCGGCGACGCGGTCACGGTCAAACTGGTCGAAGCCGCGCCGGTCGCGGGTGCACTCCGATTTGAGCTTCTCAGCGAGGGGCGCTATGACCGGCGTAAGCAGACGGAGCGGCCTCCCCGCAAGAAAGACGAGCAGAGCCGCGACAACAAGCAGGGTGAGAAGCGCCGCGGCAAGAAAAGGCACCGATGATGCAATCGACCGATGATGGTCCATCCCGTGACGTCTGGTCGGCCATGTTGCGCGGCTGGCGCGGGCGTTGTCCGAACTGCGGCGAAGGCCGCATGTTCCGTGCCTACGTCAAGGTCGCCGATCACTGCCCGGACTGCGGCGAGGCCTTCCATCACCAGCGCACTGACGACGCGCCGGCCTATTTCGTGATCCTGATCGTCGGTCACGTCGTCGTACCGATCGTGTTCACGGTCGAAGTCGCATTCTCGCCGTCCTACTGGGTCCATGCAGTGCTCTGGCTCCCGTTGACGATCGGGATGTCGCTTGCTCTTCTGCAGCCGATCAAGGGCGCACTCGTCAGCTTGCAATGGGCGCTGCGGATGCATGGCTTCAATCCGGAAACCAGCGACGACGAGATGGCGCCAACGCGTGTGTTCGAATCCCGGGTCATCGAACCGCGCCGATGACTGAGACCGCTTCCGATCGCGTTGCCCGGCTCAACGATTTCCTGCGCCGCATGAACGCGGCCGATCGCGATCTGTCGCACCAGGTCATCCGTCCGCGCGACGCGGCCACCTTGATCCTGATCGACCGTTCCGACGGCGTTCCGAAGGTGCTGCTCGGCAAGCGCCACATGCGCCACAAGTTCATGCCCGGCAAATTCGTGTTCCCGGGCGGTGGCGTCGATCCGGCCGATAAGGCGATGCCGGTTGCGAGCGCGCTCGACCCGAAGGCGGAAATGCGGCTGATGCAGCGGTTCCACAAGGCGAGCCCGCTGCGCGCCCGCGCGCTCGCGCTCGCGGCGGTGCGCGAAACCTTCGAAGAGACCGGGCTATTGCTCGGCACGCGCGGCGAAGCACCCAAGACGCCCGCAGGCACCTGGTCGGAGTTTGGACGTCACAAGGTATTGCCGGACCTCCGCAACATCCACTTCGTCGGACGCGCGATCACGCCGCCAGGCCGGATCCGCCGCTTCGACGCACGCTTCTTCACGGTGGAAGCGAGCGCCATCGCCCATCGTATCGACGGGGTAACCGGGCCGGATTCGGAGCTCGTCGAGCTGGTGTGGATGCCGCTGGCCGACGCGAAGCGGCTCGACGTGCCTACAGTGACGAGCATCATGCTGGAGGAACTCGACGGCCGCATCGCCGACGGCTTCCGCCACGACCTGCCGGTTCCCCTCTATCGCACAGTCCGTGGCACCGTCGTGCGGGAGCTCCTGTAAGGCTCCGAAAAGCCCGCAGATTCCTTGACTTTACGGGCTCAGCCACTAGTTTCCCCGCAACTTCCGCATCACCATCGAGGTTTTGCCATGGCGAAAGCAGCGACGATCAAGGTCAAGCTCGTGTCGAGCGCCGATACCGGCTTTTATTATGTGACCAGGAAGAACTCACGCACGATGACCGACAAGATCGTCAAGAAGAAGTACGATCCAGTCGCGAAGAAGCACGTCGAGTTCCGCGAGGCGAAGATCAAGTAACGGTCCTTTCGCATCTTGGTATCTGAAGCGATTAAGGGCGCCGTTTCGGCGCCCTTTTCAATCCCGACATCTGACAAATCGTTCACTCGGCCAAAAGCCGGCGTGAATATAGGTGGCCGGCCGGGAGCGGCGTCATGAGGAGGCCACTCGTACCGCTCCCAGACCGGCCGAACCCCACGGACCCAGGAGATGCGGCGGACCTGAGCATTCCGTAGGGTTATCTAGAAAACGATGGCGAAAACACCCGTATCCCAGCCGTACGGCAGGGACATGACCCATCGGTCGCTTGAAGCTACCCCAACGCTCTCCCAAAGCCAATGATTTCGGCTGTGGACAACGGGAAGAAACGCCGCATCCTAAAACATTAAGGTTGACCGCTGCGCGTCGGCCGCAGTTTCGGGCACGGTCGCATCGACGCCCTTCGGCCCGCCCCGGCGATTTTGCGCTGCGTCCCCGGTCCGGCTCAACTGATGGCGGCGTCAGGCCGCCGCTGGCACCACCCGGTTGCGGCCGTCGCGTTTCGCCCGGTAAAGCGCCTGGTCGGCGCGCTTGAAAACCTTGGCTGCATCCTCGTCGCGCCCAAGCGCGGCGATGCCGATGGAGATCGTGACTTCGATCGAGCGGGCCCCCTGCTGGATCGCGAACGGCTCGCCGGCGATCCGGCGCCGCAGGCGTTCCGCTACCATCATGGCAACGGCGAGATCGGTTTCCGGCATCACGACCACGAACTCCTCGCCGCCGTAGCGGCAGGCGAGATCGATGCCGCGGATCGATTTCTTGATGCGGAGCGCAAATTCCCGCAGCACGTCGTCCCCGGCGTCGTGACCCCAGCTATCGTTGATCGACTTGAAATAGTCGATGTCGAGCACCAGCACCGTCAGCGGCTTGCCGCGCGACGCAGCCTGCTCCACCAGCATCCCGACATGGGATTCCATGTAGCGGCGATTGTAGAGGCCGGTGAGCGCGTCGGTGATCGCCATCTCGATTGACATCTGCACATTGTCGCGCAGCCGCTCGGTATAGCGCTTCTTGCGGATTTGCGTGCGCACGCGCACCATCAGCTCGTTCTTGTCAATCGGACGCGTCAGGTAGTCGTTGACGCCGATCTCGAGTCCGCGCACGAGGCGCGTGCCGCTCTCGGCATCGGCGATCGCGAGGATCGGGACGTTGCGCGTGCGCTCAAGCGAGCGCACCTGGCTGCAGAGTCGCAGCCCATCGAACTTCTCAAGCCCCAGCGACACGATGATCAGGTCGTAGTTACTTTCGGCGGCGTGGAACAGCGCCTCGTTCGGATCAGTCTCGATGTCGACGGTGTGCGAGGCCTGTAGGAAGCCGTGGATGCGCTCGGCCGAAGCCGGGCGGTCGTCGACGATCAGGATCTTGCCTTGGAGGCCGGTGTCCGCCACCGCCTCCCCCTCCGGGCTCTCGATGCCGATTTCGCGCGAGGTCACCGCGCGCATGCGCAGCTCGTCGGTCATCATCTTGAGCCGCGCCAGCGAGCGAACGCGCGCGATCAGCGCCAAATCGGACACCGGCTTGGTGAGGAAATCGTCGGCGCCGGCCGAAAGCCCCTTCACCCGGTCGGACGGCTGGTCGAGCGCCGTCACCATGACTACCGGGATGTGATGGGTGGCAGCATTGGCTTTGAGCCGCCGGCAGACTTCGAAGCCGTCCAGGTCGGGCATCATGACGTCGAGCAGCACGACATCGCATTCCGCCCGCTCGCAGATCTTGAGTGCATCAGCACCGTTCACGGCGGTGACGACATCGAAATACTCGGCGGACAGCCGCGCTTCCAGGAGCTTCACATTGGCCGGAATGTCGTCGACGACGAGGACACGGGCGCTCATCAACGATCTCCTTCAGGCATTGCCGAGAAAGTGGCGAATGGTTTCAATGAATTTGCCGACCGAGATCGGCTTCGAGAGGTAGGCCTCGCAACCGCCCTCTCGGATGCGCTCTTCGTCGCCCTTCATCGCAAAAGCGGTGACGGCAACGACCGGAATGCTGCGAAGTTCCTGGTCCTCCTTGAGCCACTTTGTGACTTCGAGACCGGAGACTTCGGGGAGCTGGATATCCATCAGGATGAGATCGGGATGGTGCTTGCGGGCAAGATCGAGCGCTTCGATGCCGTTACGGGTTCCGACAGTCTGGTATCCGTGCGCTTCTAACAGGTCGTGGAAGAGCTTCATGTTGAGCTCATTGTCCTCCACGATCATGACGGTCTTGGCCATTCCCGGCCCCTCCGCAGCGCCCAGCGCCAAAGCCGATGACCCCCTTGTCACTGGATGGAGGCTGCACACCCAACGAACGCGGGGCATGATAAAGGAAATCTAGTGTCCCGATTCCGAAGTTCGTACCATTTCGCAGCGGCCTCTTATACGAACTTCGGAATCGAAGGACACTAGCAACTCTTTGAATCTAGTGTGGCTTTGGTTCAGAAGTCCGCATGTCGAACTCGCCGCGAGAAATGA
>WHTP01000162.1 GCA_009377695.1 Hyphomicrobiales bacterium
TAGATTCAATGAGTTGCTAGTGTCCTTCGATTCCGAAGTTCGTATAGGAGGCCGCTGCGAAAATGGTACGAACTTCGGAATCGGGACACTAGGGTTCAGGGCCGGACAAGGCGCCGGAGCAACGCGATGTCGAGACCAAAGCGACCTCTCGTCGTGGTGACGCGCAAGCTGCCGGACTCCATCGAGGTCCGCATGCGCGAACTGTTCGACACGAGGCTCAATGCCGACGACAAGCCGATGTCGCAGGCCGAGCTGGTCGAGGCGGTGAGAACGGCAGATGTCCTGGTGCCGACGGTGACGGATCGCGTCGATGACGCCGTCATCGGCAAAGCCGGCGAGCAGCTAAAGCTGATCGCGAATTTCGGCAATGGCGTCGACAATATCGACGTCACCGCCGCGGTCGAGCGTGGCATCACCGTAACCAACACGCCGAACGTGCTCACCGAAGATACTGCCGACATGACCATGGCGCTGATCCTCATGGTGCCGCGACGGCTGGCCGAAGGCGCCACCGTGCTCACCAACGAGCGCAAATGGACCGGATGGTCGCCAACCTGGATGCTCGGCCACCGCATCTGGGGCAAGCGGCTCGGCATTATCGGGATGGGCCGAATCGGACAAGCGGTGGCGCGGCGCGCACGCGCGTTCGGCCTGCAGATTCACTACCACAATCGCCGCCGTGTGCCGGTGAAGATCGAGGAAGAGCTGTCCGCCACCTATTGGGAAAGCCTCGACCAGATGCTCGCCCGCATGGACATCATCTCGGTCAACTGCCCGCACACGCCGGCGACCTATCACCTGCTCTCGGCACGCCGGCTCAAGCTGATCCGCCCGGATACCTACATCGTGAACACCGCACGCGGCGAGGTGATCGACGAGAATGCGCTGGTGCGCCTCATCAATGACGGCGAGATCGCCGGCGCCGGCCTCGATGTGTTCGAGCACGAGCCGGCGGTATCGCCGAAGCTCGTGCGGCTCGCGCGCGCCGGCAAGGTCGTGCTGCTGCCGCATCTCGGCTCGGCGACGCTTGAAGGCCGCGTCGATATGGGCGAGCGCGTGATCGTGAACATCAGGACGTTCCTCGACGGCCACAAGCCGCCGGATCGCGTGCTGCCGTCGATGTTGTAGTTTATGGAATGGCCAATTTTGATCCGTCACCCTGAGGTGCGAGCGCGCAGCGCGAGCCACCGCAAATCGGCTGTTGCCGACTTGCGCATCATTTTGAATCCAATCTCGCGTAAACTCGGTGGGCGACGGCCCGGGCCGTGCATCCTTCGAGGGCCGCTTCGCGGCCACCTCAGGATGACGGGTCAAGAGAGGCGCCTTGCCGAAGCGTTTTATTCCGCCGCTCTTACCGCCGCGCGGCGGCGTACCACCGGCATCACCTCTTCGGCGAGACGCCGCATCGATTCTCGGCCCCAGACGCCGTTCCGCCCGCCCCAATCAACGCCGGTGACAAGCAACGTGCCGAACGGCCCGACCCGCTCGCGGAATTCGATCAGCCGCGCCGTCACCGTCGCCGGCGAACCATAGAGCACGCGGCCTTCGATGATCGCGTCGACCGTCAGTTCTTCCTCGCGCATGTCGCGGCGCGGCTTGAGATTGGCCAGGCGACCGGAGCGCTTGAGGACTTCGTAGAGATAGCCGAAGGTGTAGCGATAGGCGCTGTCCGGCGCAAACACGCGCTCGTGCGCTTCGTCATCCGAGCCGGCGACAAGGATGTAGGACGCAACGCGCCAATCACCGCCGGTCGCAACACGGCGGGCCGCGACGCTTTCCGCGGTATAATTTTCCCAGTGAGACGCGACCACCTCATACGGCGCAAGCGGGCTCGAGATCGGGCTCCAACCGCGTTGCGCGGCAACGCGCACCGTCGATGAATTCGGGCTCGACACCGCGACGCAGACCGGCGGGCCGCCCGGACGCCATGGTTTCGGCATGAAGCCGATGCCGAGCTCGCGGTTGATCGCCTTGCGGATACCGAACTGCCAGAACTCGCCGTCGAATTGGTAGGGCGGATCCTGCGCCCAGATCCGCGTGATGATATCCATGGACTCGATCAGCATCCGATTGCGCTTCTCGACGTCGGCGACATCGAACAGCTCATAATCGGACGGCAGACTGCCGGTGCCGATTCCGAACAGGAACCGTCCCTGGCTCATATGATCGAACTGCGCGACCTCCGCCGCGATCACTGCGGGATGCCGGTTCGGCAGATTGATCACGCCGGTACCGAAGGTAATGCGGCTCGTCTGTGGAATCAGGCTCGCCATGAACATTAAAGGCGACGGGATCGGCTCGGTCGTGGCGGAGAAATGCTCGCCGACGAACACCTCGTCGAAGCCGAGCCGCTCGGCCAGCAGCACCTTCTCGGTGCTTTCGGCCATATAGCTGCCCAGCGTCCGCGTCGGCGGATGCAGCGGCATCATGAAGAGGCCAAGGCGCATTGTTCCGGTCCGGTCAAGCTGAATAACAGCTTCGCGGATCATAGGTTGATGGACGCCTTGCGCAAGCGGCGTACATTGGGGGCCGCTAGGAATGGAGATGACGTTGCAGACGATATCGGTCGACATTTCGCCTCGTCGCATCGCGACGATCACACTCAACCGTCCGGAACGCGGCAATGCGTTTGATCAGACCATGCTCGACGAACTCGGCGATCAGCTCAAGGCGCTCGCCGACGACGACGCTGTGCGGATCGTCGTCCTGCGCGGTGCGGGCAAGCATTTCTGCACCGGCGCAGACCTCGCATCGCGCGGACCAAGCGCCGAGATGCAGCCGCCGCAACCGGCAAAGCATTCGTTGCGCGACGTGCTCGCGCTCCTGGACAGCCTGCCGAAACCGACCATCGCCGTGGTGCACGGCGGCGCCGTGGGCGGCGGCGCAGGTTTCGTCACCTGCTGCGATGTCGCGATCGCCACCGAGGCGGCGTTCTTCTCAGTCCCGGAGATTCGCGTCGGCATGGCGCCGTTTGGCATCATGCCGTTCATGATCCGCGCGATCGGACACCGCGCCTTCCGGCGCTACGGACTGTCCGGCGAGCGGATCGCCGCCGCCGCCGCGCTGCGAATCGGCCTCACGCACGAGCTCTGCGACGCGGCAATGCTCGAGAATACGCTCGCGCGGATCACGGACGAACTGCTGCTCGCCGCGCCGCACGCGACCGCGGCCCTGAAGGCGGCCGCTGCGCGCTATGCGTCGCCCAATCTCGACGACATTCGCGCGCATGTGCAATCGCGGCACGATCCCAACTCGCCCGAGGCACAGGAAGGGATCGCGAGCTTCCGCGAGAAGCGCAAGCCCGGCTGGTATCCGGGATGATTTTCCTTGTCAGTCCGGGCGCCGCAAAAGCGGTGAGCCCGCAATCCATAATCGCAGTCCTCTCGGCGCGGCGCGACGATCAAATATCGCGCAACGCATCTAATTCTGTGATTATGGATTCTAATTCTGGATTATGAATTCCGGGCCCGCGGGCGTTGCCCGCATCCCGGAATGACGAAGGGGTGAGTACGCGTGAATCTCGAAGCATCCAAGAAAAAAGTCGAAGCGCTCCTTGCACCGAAGAATGCTGTGCTGGTCGGCGCCAGCGACCGTCCTGGAAGCTGGGCCGCGCGGGTGTGGCGCAACCTTCACAAGTATCAGTTTCCCGGCCCGGTCTATTCGATCAATCCGCGGCGCGATACGATCTGGGACCAGCCCTGCTATCCCGACTTCAAGTCACTACCCGAAAAGCCCGATCATCTGGTCGTGCTGGTGCCGGCGGCGGGCGTCGCGCAATCCCTGCGCGCCGGCGCGGCGGCAGGCGCCCGTAGCGCCACGGTGTTCTCCTCCGGTTTCGGGGAAGCCTTCGACGCCGACGCCGCCAGTCTCGGCCGCGAGCTGGCCGCTGTGATCGCCGAGACCGGGCTCGCGGTGTCGGGCCCGAATTGCATGGGCAATGTGTCCGCGAAGAGCCGGCTCGTCACGCTGACCGAAGACCGCATGCTCAAGCTGCAGGAAGGTCCTGTTGCGCTCGTGGGCCAGAGCGGCGGCATGATGATCTTCGCCAACGCCGCCCTGCAAGAGCGCGGCATCGCCGCCGAGTATCTCATCACCAGCGGCAACGAGGCGGGCCTGTCGGCTGGCGACTACATCGCCTATTTCGCCGACCAGCCCGAGCTCAAGGTGGTCGTCATCTATGTCGAGGCGATCGCCGATGTCGAGAAGTTCAAGGCGGCCTGCCGCATGGCGCGTGCGGCCGGCAAGTACATCGTCGCCTTGAAGATGGGACAATCCGAACGAGGCCGCGAAGCGGCCTTGGCCCATACCGGCTCGCTAGCGGGCAGCATCGAAGCCTTCGATGCAATCGCGGGCGACGTCGGCGTGGTCCGCGCCGACACCCTCGACGATCTGGTCGAGATCACGGAACTCCTCGCCCACACCGGCGCGCCGCCCGGCCGCAAACTGGGCGCGATCACGCTCTCGGGCGCGTTCCGCGGGCTGCTGCTCGACGGCGCCGAGAAATATGGAATGCAATTCCAGATGCTCCAGCCGGAGACGACGGAGCGGCTCAAAACAGTCCTGACCGTCGGCTCGCTGGTGTCGAACCCGATCGACGGCGGCTACGGCGTGCTCACCAGCGCCGACAATTATATGGCTTCGATCGAGGCAATGCAGGCCGATCCCAATATCGACCTGGTGATCCTGCAAGAAGCGCTGCCACGCGAGCCCGGCTCCGACCGGGCCGAGCGTTACATCCAGCTGGTCGATGCCTATGCGGCGACGAAAGCGCGCAAGCCGATCCTGTTCTGCTCGCCGATCTCCCACAGCCAGACCGACTACAGCCGCGCGCTGCGCGCGAAGGCGCCGCATGTGTCGTTCCTGCAAGAGGCGAACAAAGCCTTGCGCGCGATTTCGATCGCGGCACGGCGCGAGGAGATGGAACGCCTCGCACGCAGTATGGAGATCGGCCAACCGACGCCGACGGTGGAGCAGACCGCAATCATCGAGCGCCTGCGCAGCCGTGCCAGCGATGAGGCGGCCGCACTGAATGAGGTGGAATCGAAAGAGGTCCTGCGTGCTTATGGGATACCGACGCCGCACGAAGAAATGGTCACATCGCCCGACGGCGCACTCGCGGCCGCGGACCGCATCGGCTATCCCGTCGTGCTCAAGGCAGTTTCAGAGACGCTGACGCATAAGTCGGATGCCGGCGCCGTCGCGCTCAACCTCGCGACGCCGGAGCAATTGCGCGACGCCTATGCGCGGATGGCGGCGAAGCTCGCCGGCCACACGCTCGACGGCATGCTGGTCGGCCAGTTCGTCAAGGGCGGCCTCGAGTTTGTACTCGGTCTCCATCGCGATCGTGAAATGGGGCTGATCGTGATGGCCGGCGCGGGCGGCGTTCTGCTGGAATTGATGAAGGACGTCGCGTTCTGCGCACCGCCGGTGAGCCGCGACAAGGCGCTCGACCTGCTCGACCGCACGCAAGCCGGCCGCCTGCTCGGCGGCTATCGCGACAGCGCACCGCGTGATCGCGAGGCGGTGGTGACAGCGCTTGTCGGCTTGGGCCGGCTCGCCGTTGATCTCGCCGGCGTCATCGAGTCCGTCGACATCAATCCGTTCGTGGCGTTGCCGAAGGGCGGCGCGGCGCTCGACGCATTGATCGTCTTGCGACGCAAGTAGCGCAACGCAGGTAGCGCACTGCCGTTCGCGCCCTGGCCACTGGCGCGCACTTTCCTGAGTATCGCCCTCCTCGCCTGCATTACCTTGCCGGCACGTGCGCATGTCGAGGCGGCGCCGACGCCCGCGGCTCCGCGCTCGACAGCGTGGGCACCCGCCATGCCCTCCTTTCGCGGCCGCATCGGCGACAACGACGCGGGCGCTCTGGGCCTATGTGCGCGGCGGGGCCGTAACCGAGGTCGCCATCCCGCAAAGCAGCATTTTTTGCAGAATACGAGAATTATGCAAATTGGGCTGGACGCCGGCTCCGACTTCTGGCTTCCTTCCTGTCTGGAGCATTTCCAGGAGACAAGGGCGCATGGACGCATCGTTCGAGCGCAAGCCGAAAGGCAAGGGCAGCGGCGACCGCCTGCTGGCGGCGCTGGCGCTGTTTACCATCGAGCGTCCGCAATGGACCGTCGATGAAGCGGCCGAGCAGATCGGCGTCTCGGCCACGACGGCCTATCGCTATTTCAAGCAGCTCACCGGCAGCGGCCTGATCAGCCCGGTCGCCGGCGCCGGCTATCGGCTCGGGCCTGCGATCATGCAGATGGATCGGCAGATCCAAGCCACCGACCCGATGCTCATCGCCGCACGGATGGTGATGGTCGACCTCGTGCAGGACGCGGTGGCAGGCTCGACCGCCCTGCTCTGCCGTCTGTTCCACGACCGCGTCATGTGCATGCATCAGGTGATGGGTCGCGGTCCGCAGGAGCCGGTGAGCTACGAGCGCGGGCGCCTGATGCCGCTTTACCGCGGTGCGACCGCGAAGAGCATCCTGGCACATCTGCCGACGCGCACGCTCAAGTCGCTGTTCGCGCATCATGCCGATGAAATTCGTGCGGCGGGCCTCGGCAAGAACTTCGACGATTTCCGCAACGCGCTCGCGACGCTGCGACGCGCCGGCGTCTGCGTGACGCATGGCGAAGTCGATCCCGGCCGCGTCGGCATCTCGGCGCCGATCTTCGATCGCGATCACGCGGTCCTGGGAAGCCTGAGCCTCGCACTGCCGAGCGCACGCGTCGACGACGCGCTGATCGAACGCCTCAAACCGCTCACCGCGGCGGGCGCACGCGAGGTCGAACGCATCATGTCCAATGGATCGGACACGAGCCAGCCGAGCCCGGCCCGCGTCAAGATCGCACGCTAACACGCTAACCGGAGTCCTAAGGGAGGACGCCATGACCTTTTCGGCCATCAAGCTTTCGCTCATCCTGTTCGGCCTGTCCGTGATGCTGAAGGTTCAGCGCCGGCGGCACGAATCGTTCCGCAAGCGGCTGAAGGAGCGCAATTTCACCGCGCAGATCATGGCGCGTGACGAGGAATGCGGCCGCTGGTTCGAGTTCAAGGACGGCGCGATCCGGTCCGGCCGCGGATTGCATCCTGCGCCTGACTGCAAGCTGATGTTCAAGAACGCAACCATCGGCGCCGAGCTCCTGATGCCGCCGATCAACTGGCTGCGGCAGATCAACGCCCAAAAGGACTTCGTTCTCTCCGTCGACGGGCCGGAAGACCTGACCAACTGGTTCGCGCAGACCGTGATGATGAGCCAGTCGGCCGGGCTCAAGGTCGGCACGCGCATGGAGGACGGCTCCATGCGCTATTGCAACATGACCAATGGCGGGCCGGTCTTCATCTACGTCAAGGACGGCAAAATCATCCGCATGACGCCGATCGACCTCATCGAGGACGACGGCGCGTCGTGGACCATCGAGGCGAAGGGCGTGAAGCTCACGCCACCGCGCAAGACGACGCTGGCGCCGCATGGGCAGAACGCCAAGTCGATCATCTATTCGCCGGACCGGCTGCTCTATCCGATGAAACGGGTCGACTTCGATCCCAACGGCGAGCGCAATCCGCGGAACCGCGGCAAGTCCGGCTACGTGCGCATCTCGTGGGACGAAGCAATCAAGCTCGTCACCGACGAGATCAAACGCCAGAAGCGCGAGCATGGGCCCGGCGCGATCGCTGTGTCGCACGGCTCGCACCACACCTGGGGCAACATCGGCTACTACCTGTCCGCGCTGTTCCGCTTCTCCAACGCGATCGGCATGACGCGCGTGCACCACAATCCCGATAGCTGGGAAGGCTGGTATTGGGGCGCGGTGCACCACTGGGGCCACACGCTGCGCGTCGGCCAGTCGGAGACTTACGGCACCGTCGAGGACTGCCTGCAAAACTGCGACATGATCGTGTCGTGGGCGGCCGACCCGGAATCGACGTCAGGCTCCTACGGCGCGCAGGAAGGCACCGTGCGCCGGCAATGGCTGAAGGATCCAAAGCTCGCCATCAAGGTCGTGCACGTCGATCCTTACTACAACGCCACGGCGCAGTTCCTGCCGGGCAAGTGGTTCGCGCCGCGGCCAACCACATCGGTCGCGATGGCGATGGCAATCGCTTACGTCTGGGTGAAGGAAGGCCTCTATCACAAGGAATACGTCGAGACCCACACCATCGGTTTCGACAAGTGGAAGGCATACCTGCTCGGCGACGAGGACGGCATCCCGAAGACGCCCGAGTGGCAGGAGAAGGAAACCGGCGTCCCGGCGAAAGACGTGCGCGCCCTCGCGCGCGAGTGGGGCAGGAAGCGCGTCTATCTCGCGCCCGGCGGCTGGGGCAACGGCCATGGCGGCGCCTGCCGCAACCAGACCGGCATCCAGTGGGCGCGCGTGATGGTATGCCTCTCGGCGATGCAGGGGCTCGGCAAGCCCGGCTGCAACATGGGCAACCTGCAATGGGGCTGCCCGCTCGACTTTAACTTCTATTTCCCCGGCTACTCCGAAGGCGGCATGTCGGGCGATCTCGAAAACACGGCGATGCCGGTCGAGCTCTACCAGCGCATGCCGCAGCTTCCGACCATGAACTCCAATGCGCAGACGATCCCGCGCATCTGGATGCCGGAAGCGATCACCGAAGGAAAGGCGGAAGGCTATCGCTGGGTCGGCAAGTCGATCGAGCACCAGTTCGGCAAGTTCACATATCCGTCGGCCGGCCACTCGCCGGTGCACATGCTCTACAAATACGGCGGCTCGATCCTGGCGACCATGAACAACACCAATCGCTGGGTGAAGATGTATCAGTCGTCGAACCTCGAATTCGTGGTCAACCAGTCGATCTGGTTCGAGGGCGAGGCGAAGTTCGCCGACGTGATCCTGCCGGCCTGCACCAATTTCGAGCGCACCGACATTTCGGAATGGGCGGGCCTCGGCGGCTACGGCCACCACGGCCAGCAGCAGCTCAACCATCGCGTCATCGTGTTCCAGGCGCAGGCGATCGAACCCTTGGGCGAGTCGAAATCGGACTTCTGGATCTTCAACGAGATCTGCAAGCCGCTCGGCCTCGCCAACTACTTCTCGGAAGGCTGCAACGAGCTCGACTGGGTGAAGCGGCTCTATCTCGCCTCCGACCTGCCGAAGGTGATCTCGTTCAAGCAGCTCCTGAAGCGCGGCTATTACGTCGTGCCGGCCGAAAAGGAGAAGCTGCGCGCGCCGGTGTCGTTCCGCTGGTTCTGGGAGAACCGCAAGAAGGACGTGCCGGAGGCCCAGCCGCTGCCGTCCGACTACACCGAGGAATATCTGCGCGGCCTGCAGACGCAATCCGGCAAGCTCGAATTCGAGTGCAACAGCTTGAAGCGCGTGAACGATCCGGAGCGCCCGCCAATCGTCAAATACAAGCCGGCGGAGGATGGAACGCATTCACCTGATTTCGAGCGCTATCCGCTCCAGTTGCTCACGCCGCATTCAAAATACTCGTTCCACACCCAGGGCGACGGCAAGGATTCGTTCCTGCTCAACATCGAAGACCATCGGGTGAAGGTCGAGGGCTACTACTACTGGATCATGCGGCTGAACGCCGAGGATGCGGCCGAGCGCGGCATCAAGAAGCATGATCTGGTCAAGGTCTTCAACGATCGCGGCGCTGTCATCTGCGCGGCGTTGCCGACGCAGCGACTGCCGCGTGGCGTGTGCCATGGCTACGAGTCGTCGGCCGTGTATGACCCGATGGGCGAGCCCGGCAAGTCGGTCGACCGAGGCGGCTGTCTCAACCTTTTGACGCCGCACAAGTCACAGACCAAGTCGACGCACGCGCTCGCCGGCGCCAATGCGCTGGTGCAGGTCGAGCCGTGGGACCGCCGCACCGAGCACATGTCAGAGACATTTGCGGCGATGGAGAAGGATGCGCAGCTCAAGCGCACGCTGAAAGAAGCGCAATTGGTTCCGGCGAAATAAACCCCTCTCGTCATCCTGAGGTGGCCGCACCGCGGCCCTCGAAGGATGACAGCCACAGCACTGATAGCTTGTCGATCTCGGGTAAATCGGAGATCGATGCCGTCGCCCTTCGAGGCTCGCTGCGCTCGCACCTCAGGGTGACGGATCAAGGATTGAGTTAGGAGCTACAGATGAAAAAATGGAACATGATCATCGACGTCGCCGAGTGCACGAACTGCAATCTGTGCACGCTCGCGACCATGGACGAATACGTCGGCAATGATTGGCCCGGCTATTCGAAGCCGATGCCGAAGCACGGCCACAAATGGATCAATATCCTGCAGAAAGAACGCGGACAGGTGCCAATGATCGACATCGCCTACGTTCCGACCATGTGCAACCAGTGCGACAACGCGCCCTGCGTCGCCAAGGGCGGCGGCGCGGTGACGAAGCGCGCCGACGGCATCGTGCTGATCGACCCCGAAAGATCGAAGGGTCGCAAGGATCTCGTCGACACCTGTCCTTACGGCCACATCTGGTGGAACGAGGAACACCAGGTGCCGCAGGCGTTCAACTTCGACGCCCATCTCATCGACCAGGGCTGGCAGCACACGCGCGGCCATCAGTCGTGCCCGACCGGCGCGATGCGCGCGATCTGCGTCGAAGACGAGGAAATGCGGCGCAAGGCGAAGGATGAAGGCCTCGAAACGATGCGTCCCGAGCTCGGCACCAAGCCGCGCATCTACTACCGAAACCTCTGGCGCTATTCGACGTGCTTCATCGGCGGCTCCGTCTCAGCTGAGGCGAATGGCGTCGTCGATTGCGTCGAAGGCGCGACCGTGCGTCTCATCCGCAACGGCCAGCCGGTCGCCGA
>WHTP01000187.1 GCA_009377695.1 Hyphomicrobiales bacterium
GAAACTCGGCGAGCTCGACGGCGCGAGCCTCCACCGCGTGCTGGCCGAGACCGACCGGCTCGACGGCATCTGGGTCAATCGCAACAATCGGCGCCTGCTGTCGTTCTGCTGCAACGACTATCTGGCGCTGAGCCATCACCCGGCGATCAAGGCCGCCGCCATCGAGGCGACGCAGCGCCATGGCGTCGGCAGCGGGGCCTCCCGCCTGGTGACCGGCAACCACCCGCTGTTCGCCGAGCTGGAACGGCGCCTTGCCCGGCTCAAGGGCGCCGAGGCGGCCTGCGTGTTCGGCTCGGGCTATCTCGCCAATAGCGGGATCATTCCGGCCCTGATCGGCCGAGACGATCTGGTGCTGATCGACGAGCTCGCGCACGCGTGCCTTTGGGCTGGCGCCCGGCTCTCCCGCGCTACGGTGGTTCCATTCCGCCATTCGGATGTCGCGCAGCTCGAGGCCCTGCTTGCCGAGCACCGCGACCGTCATCCGCGCGCTTTGATCGCGACCGACGGCGTGTTCTCCATGGACGGCGATCTTGCGCCGCTGCCCGAGGTGTCGGCGCTGGCAATGCGCCACGACGCTTGGCTGATGACCGATGATGCTCATGGCATCGGCGTGGTTGGCAGCGGCCGCGGCTCGACCTTCGCGCACGGTGTCAAAATCGACGTGCCGCTGCAGATGGGCACACTGTCGAAAGCGATCGGCGGGTACGGCGGCTATCTCTGTGCCTCGGCGACGGTGATCGATCTCATCCATAACCGTGCACGCACCTTCGTCTATTCAACCGGTCTGCCGCCCGCGACTGTCGCCGCGGCAATCGCGGCGCTCGACCTGATCGAACGCGAGCCCGCCTATGCGGCGCTGCCGCTCGCCAAGGCGCGCAGCTTTACGCGCATGCTCAATCTGCCGGAGGCCACGAGCCCGATTGTCCCGCTGGTCATCGGCGAGGCGCAGGCGGCGCTTGCGGCGTCGCAGCTCCTCGACGCTGAAGGTTTCCTGGTGATTGCGATCCGGCCACCGACGGTGCCAGCCGGCTCTGCGCGATTGCGCTTCACTTTCTCCGCCGCTCATCCCGACCACGAGATCGAACGCCTCGCCACCATCGTGCGCCAGCGCATTCTGGAGCGCTGAACCGTGGGCGGCATCTTTGTCAGTGGGACCGGAACCGATGTCGGCAAGACCTACGTGACGGCCGCGATGGTCCACCATCTGCGAAACGCAGGCAAAAACGTGGATGCCTACAAGCCGGTGATCAGCGGCTTCGATCCGAAGAACAGCGATAGCAGCGATCCCGCTGTCCTCCTCTCCGCCCTCGGGCGCACGACGACCGACGACGAAATTGGCCGCATCGCTCCCTGGCGCTTCGTGCCGCCGCTCTCTCCGGACCTCGCTGCGAAAGCCGAAGGCCGCGCCATCGATTTCAACGAAGTCGTCGAGTTCTCGCGTCGTGTCGCGTATGGCCGCGGCACCATCTTCATCGAGGGCGTCGGTGGGATCATGGTGCCGCTCGACCAGTCGCATACCGTCCTCGACTGGATGTCTGCCTTGCGCATCCCAGTGCTGCTGGTCGCCGGCAGCTATCTCGGCACCATCAGCCACACGCTGACCGCGCTGCACGTGCTGGCGCAGCGCAATCTCGATATCGTCGGCGTGGTGGTGAGCGAAAGCACGGTTCCGGGTGCAAACCTCGACGACACAGTCGAGACCGTCGCCCGCTTTGCCAGCCCGATCGACGTGATCGGCCTACCCCGCCTGCCGCTGAACGAACTCGCTTCCGATGCCGTGCTCAGCAGGATCGAACGCTTGCTGATGTGACGGCGATATCGATGTGGCCGCATCGGGACGACATGCCGGCATCCTTGCCGCTTAGGTCTTGTAGGACGGATCGCGCCGGTCAAGCATTCGCTTCAGGGCGGGCCACTCCAATGAACCATGGGCACGCCGCTTGCCGGTCGCATCCGGCGACGGCATGACTGTTAGCTGGGCATTCGATTTGGCGATGACCTCGTCCCCTGGCATGTTGATTTCCGCGTTGCAGGCCATCGCGAGCAATTGGGTCTGGCACGCCCGTTCCAGACGATAGATGTTGTTGAACGCCTGTCCGATCGTCTGACCGCACGCCAGCAGGCCGTGATTGCGCAAGATCATGACTTCGGCATCGCCAAGGTTTTCGACCAGATGCTTCTGCTCGTCCGGATCAACCACGACACCCTCAAAGTCGTGGTAGGCGATCTTCGACCATCGCATCGCCGTCTGAGTGATCGGCAACAATCCGCATTTCAACGTCGAGACTGCCATACCTGCATTGGTGTGGGTATGCAGCACGCAAGCGACATCATGCCGAGCACCGTGAATGGCGCCATGGATCACATAACCCGCCAGGTTGACGCCATATTGCGGGTTGGCATTGGCCACGATGTTGCCGGCGAGATCGATCTTGATCAGAGACGACGCCGTGATTTCCTCGTACATCATGCCGAACGGGTTGATCAGGAAATGGTTTTCAGGTCCCGGGACCCGCGCGGAAATATGGTTCAAATGCAAGTCGGTCATCCCGTACAGATCGACAAGCCGATAGCAGGCCGCCAGATCAATGCGGGTCTCCCATTCACGAGGATCCATTCTCGCTGGTGGTGCAGCAGCCTCCGCGGAACCGGCGGTGGTCGTGTCGATCCGAGGATGCGTGTTCATTCAGAACTCCTTGTGCAACGCAGCGACTATTGCTGGGGAATCTTCGCGTCCGCAATCACCTTGCGCCAGCGCGCCTCGTCACCATCGTATGTCTTTTGCAACTCTTCGGGCGAGCTGGGACGCGGATCGACTGCCAGCTTGGCAAAAAGACTTCGCACATCAGGCGCCGCGAGCGCTGCGGCCACCTCTTTGTTGAGCTTGAGCACGATCGGGCGTGGCGTCTTGGACGGCACCACAAATCCGTTCCACGATACGATGTTGTAGCCAGGCACGCCACTCTCGGAAATCGTCGGAACTTCGGGCAGTGATGCCGCTCGCTGGTTCGATGAGACGGCCAGCGCCCGAAGCGTTCCGGAGCGTATCTGTTCAAGAACGCCCGGCATTGTTTCGAAGGCGACCTGGATATTTCCCGACACAAGTGCGGCAACCACTTCGCCGGTGGTCCGGAACGGAACGACCGGCGCGTTCAGTGCAGTCATCGAGTTAAACAGCAATGCCGTCAAATACTGCGCGCTGCCGGCGCTGATTGTGCCGATGTTGAATTTGGCTGGCTCCTTTTTTACTGTGGCGATGAAATCGCCCAGGCTCTTCAGAGCGCTGTCTTTGGGGACCACGATCACGAAGTCGAACGACCCCATGTTGGATACCGGCGCAAAATCGCGCCGCCAGTCGTACGGCATGCTCTTAAAGATCGAAGGGCTGATCGCGTTCTGGCCGCTCACCAAAAGCATGGTGTGCCCATCGGGAGCCGCGCGCGCCACGGACGCGGCGGCGCTCATGCCTCCGGCCCCTGGCATGTTTTCCACGACCACGGGCTTTCCGAGTGAAGCCTGCATCTTTTGCGCAACGGCACGCACTGTGACGTCGCCGAGCCCTCCCGGTCCGAATCCCACGACGATTTTAACGGGGCGGTTTGGAAAGTCCTGTGCCAAGACTTGAAGCGTTGTTGCGAGCAATACGAGCAAGCTGACCAACGGCGGCGCAATACGAAGAAAAATTGCGATACGAAAACCAGCCATGGGGCCCTCTCCCTACGGTCCGGCCGATCGGCCGGTTTATTGTTATGAAACGCGTTTCTGATGTCAGCGCTTGATTGGCGCGAACGGCGCAGGCGACATCAGCTTACTTTCCTGTTTGATCAGGTAGCCGGCTTCAGCGTTCAGTTCGAGATAAGCAAGCCATTCTGGATCTTTCATCAGAGCCGCGCGGCATTGTGCACGATGCGCAGTGTCGTTGTATGCCCAGATGTGTACGTAGGTGTTGACGTCGCCGGTCTCGCTCACGAGCCAAGCTAGCGGTTCGCCGAAATGACGCTTCTGCGGCGCGAAGCCATGCTTCTCATACAGCGCCAACTGCTTTCGCAGCGTACCGACGCGGACGGTGTAAGTGCGATGATCCAGCAACATTCGTGTCTCTCGTTGGACGTTTCACCCGGCCGTGAGGGTACAGCAGTCGATTTGTGACGCAAGCCGCTGCGCCCGCGCCCAGCGTCGCAGCCAAGCGTTGCAGGCATCATCGGCGCGGTCTGTGAAGCGAGAGCGAACGTCGCCGCGCATTATCGACGCAAGTGAAGGGCCGTTCGGTGGAACGGCCCTTCCTGTTGGTGCTGGTCGCCGCCGCGAGGGCACTTTGGTGCTCGTGCCTTATTGATCAGGGTACCAGCACCGTCGATCCCGTGGTCTTGCGGCCTTCGAGGTCCTCATGCGCCTTGCGAGTGTCCTTGAGCGCATAGGTCTGGTTGACCGGGATCTTCACCTTGCCGCTACCGACGACACTGAACAGATTGTTCGCGATCGACAGCAGGTCCTCGCGCTTAGCGGTGTAGGTGTTGAGCGTCGGACGTGTGCAGAACAGCGAGCCCTTGGCCTGCAGCAGGTTGATGTTGAAGGCCTCGATCGAACCCGACGCATTGCCGAAGCTCGCAAACATGCCGAGCGGCTTGATGCAGTCGAGCGACGCCGGAAAGGTCGCCTTGCCGACGCCGTCATAGACCACCTCGCAGAGCTTCCCTCCGGTGATCTCCTTGACCTTCGCGGGGAAGTCCTCCTCGCGATAGAGAATGGTGTGGTGGCAGCCGTTGGCCTTGGCGAGCTCCGCCTTATCTTTGGAGCCGACGGTGCCGATCACATTCGCGCCGAGATAGTTTGCCCACTGGCAGGCGATGAGGCCGATGCCGCCGGCCGCCGCATGGATGAGCACGTTCATGCCTTTCTGAACCTTGAATGTCCGGTTCAGAAGATATTCAACCGTCATGCCCTTGAGCATCATGCCGGCAGCCTGCTGGTAGCTGATGTTGTCCGGCAGCTTCACCAGGCGATCCGCCGGTGTAATGCGCTCGGCTGCATAGCTCCCAAGCGCCGAGGTATATCCGACGCGGTCGCCGACTTTGACGTCGGTGACGCCGGGACCGACGGCGACCACCTCACCGGCGCCTTCGTTGCCGCCAATGAACGGCAACCCGCCGGCCGCCGGATAGAGCCCAGATCGGAAATAGGTATCGATGTAGTTGAGGCCGCAGGCGTGATTCTTCACGCGAGCCTGGCCAGGTCCCGGCGCTGGCACCTCGACATCCTCGTAGGTCAGAACCTCCGGCCCGCCATGTTTGTGTACGCGCACTGCTGCGACCATCGTCGATCCCCTTCAATTCGTTGGAAATACCAGTGTGGCGGCGATCATAGGTGTGGATCGCTCGGACGCAAGGGACCCCCTGTCGCGACGGGGCAGTACTCCTTATTGCCGCCCGCGCGCCCGCAAAGTCCGACGCTTGCGGCGGTTACGCCCCGCGATCACGTTGACGACCTCCACCGCTGCGGCGAACGCCATCGCGAAATAGATATAGCCACGCGGGATGTGGACGTCGAAGCCGTCCGCGACCAGCGCCATGCCGATCAGCACCAGGAAAGCGAGCGCCAGCATCTTGGTGGTTGGGTGGTCGGCAACAAAATGCGAGACTGGGCCGGACGCGGCGTACATCACGATCATCGCGATGACGATGGCAGCGATCATAATCTCGAGGTCCTGCGCCATGCCGATGGCGGTGATGATGGAATCGAGCGAGAAGACAAGGTCGATCAAGGCGAGCTGCGTGACCACCAACAGGAACGCCTTGCCGACCACTGCGTCTTCGTCGCCCGCGGTGAGATCGTCACGCGCCTCGATCTCGGCATGGATTTCGTGCGTCGCCTTGGCGATCAGGAACAGGCCGCCGCCGATTAGGATAATGTCGCGCCCCGAGATCCCCATCCCGAACACGGTCACGATCGGCGCTGTCAGCCGCATCATCCAGGTCAAGGTGAACAGCAGGATGACGCGGAACACGAAGGCCAGCGTCAGGCCGATCTGACGCGCGCGCTTGGCATGCAACGCCGGCAGCCGCGAGACCATGACCGAGATGAAGATGACGTTGTCGATGCCGAGGACGATCTCGAGCGCACTGAGTGCAACCAGCGCCGCCCACGCGTTGGGATCAAACAGCAGATCGATCATTCGTCATCCATTGGTCGGCAAGGCCTACGGTGACAAAATAGAGTGCGATAATGACCAGCCCGTAAGCGACCCAGGGGCTGGGATCGAGGTTGTAAAGGAGCGCGGCCGCGGCGAGCACGGTCCATAGGACGAGCGCCGCCAGCGTCGTCATGCGCAGGCGCGTCACGCGGAACGGGTGGACGAATTTGAATGGCACGAAGGTTAATACCGATAGGATGACGATTGTGACGGCCGCAACCCACGGCCCCGGTTTGAGGACAAACAAATAGAAGGCCACCGCGTTCCACAGCGCGGGGAACCCGCGAAAGTAGTTGTCGTCGGTCTTCATGTTGCGGTCGGCGAAATAGAGCGCGCTGGTGACCACAATGATCAGCCCGGCGGGGATCGCGAGCGCCGGCGGCAGCAGCCCGCTGGCGACAATGGCGTAAGCCGGCACAAAGACGTAGGTGACGAAATCGACCACCAGATCGAGCACATCGCCCGACCAGCGTGGCAGGACGTCAGCGACCCGATACCTGCGGGCGAATGTACCATCGATGCCGTCGACGAACAGTGCGGCGCCGAGGCACCAGAACATGACGGTCCATTGCCGTTCGAACGCCGCCAACAGCGCCGCAAAGCCGAGCGCAACGCCCGCGGCGGTGAAAATGTGCACGGCAAATGCGCGGGCGGAGATCAGTGAAGGCACGTTGGTTCCTTTGCGGCTAACCTGCTATTCGAGAGGCGTGGATACCTATGGTCAAGCCTATGTCTGACGAATCATGAAACATACGACAGCCGAGGCGGTTGTGGTCGGCGGAGGTCCAGCGGGACTGACCGCGGCTATTGCTCTCGCCGACGCGGCCATCGAGACCGCGCTGATCGCCATGCCGCCCACTACCGCGGATAACCGCACGACCGCGCTGCTTGCGAGCTCGGTCACGGCGCTCAACACGCTGGGCGTCTGGGCGCGCTGCGCAGCCCAGGCGGCGCCGCTCAGGCGCATGCGGCTCGTCGACGATACCGCGCGGCTCCTGCGCGCGCCGGAGGTGGCATTCGATGCCTCCGAGATCGGCCTTGCGGCCTTCGGCTACAATATCGAGAACCGTCACTTGCTCGCGTCGCTCCAAGCCCGTGCGCGAGAGATTCCGGCGCTCTCCGTGATCGAGGCCGAGGCCAAGGACGTGACGGTTGCCGATGCCGGCGTCACCGTCGGACTGAGCGGTGGCGGCCGGGTGGCCGCCCATCTCGTCATTGGCGCCGACGGCCGCCGTTCACTTTGCCGGACGGCGGCGGGGATCGAGACCGAGTGCCGGACCTATCCGCAGAGCGCGCTGACCTTCAACCTCGCGCATGCACGGCCGCACGGCGATACCTCGAC
>WHTP01000143.1 GCA_009377695.1 Hyphomicrobiales bacterium
AATGATGCGGACTTCTGAACCGCCACACTAGGCCTTGCTGCCGGCCCATCGCAATCAAGTGTACGCAGATTTGCGTATACTTATCTGGGCGTGCCGCTTTGCTCGGTCGCGCGCGGGCCGGCCGGGTTGCTGCTCGGCTGGCCTATTCATGACAGAATTATTACAGTTGCGTGGAGCTTCAGTGACCGTTACGGGTCACGTATGAGCGTCGAGTGGTTTACTTGGACAAATCCCGTTGCGGTGTGGTGGGCGTTCCTGGTCACAGTGAGCGGCGCCAACATCGCGCTGTGGTCTTCGCTCCGTCGTCGCTTTCAACCGCGCGCATCCGCGCTCGGGTTTGGGGTTGCTCGTATCAACATTATGATCCTGTTGTGCGCGGCCTACGTCTTCGGCTGCGCCTTCCGATCGGTCCTACCGCGCGCTGACGTTCAACGGATCGTTCTGTTTGACACCTGGCTGTCGAGCGTGTTCGTCGGCCGTTCTGTCGCGACGATTGCCGAAGTGTGCTTCGTGATCCAGTGGGCGATCGTGCTGCGCTATGTTGGCAGGATGGTGAAGTCGGACACCGTTACCAACATTTCGACGGCGATCGTCCCGCTGATCCTGGTTGCGGAGCTGTGCTCCTGGTACGCGGTGATCACCACCAATTATCTTGGCAACGCCATCGAGAATTCGCTCTGGGCGGTGACATTCGTTCTCATCGCGATCGCGCTGTTCCGGCTGTTGTACGATTTCCACGGCCCTGTTCGTGTCGCCGTTGCCACCATGGTCGCCGGTATCGCCTTTTACGTCGCGTTCCTGATCGTCGTCGACGTGCCGATGTATCTTGGCCGGTGGCATGCGGACGTGGCGGGCGGCAAAGAGCTCCTGGGCCTGTTCTCCGGCCTCTACGATGTCGCGACGCGCTGGACCGTGACTCACGATGTCGCCCGTTGGCGCGATGAGATTCCCTGGATGTCGCTCTATTTCAGCGCCGCGGTGTGGTCGAGCCTCGCGCTGTGCAGCTTCGACCTCGTGAAGCATCACTTGCCGCGTTATCGTCGGCCTTTGGCGATCCCGGGTCCGGCGCGCCAGCCATTCCCCGTCAGGGTCAGCAGCAGCGGCAAGCTCTAAGCCGAAGAAAGACGCAGCAGCGGTTGGCCCTGCCGGATCACCGTTCCGGTCCGGACGCTGCCCGCCAGCGACAGCGTCGACGGCGCCAGCACGACGATGGTCGAGCCGTGCTCGAACCAGCCCATCTCGTCACCCTTGCGATAAGCGGCAGAGCAGGGGATGGCAGTGCGACCGGGATGGCGAAGCGGACGGTCAAGGCAGTGCAGGCGGATGCTGGCAACGAGGATGGCGGCGACAGGCACCAGCGTGAGGAGGTCACCGGTTTTCTCGAGCCGCGTTTCAATCACCGCGCGCTCGTTCTTGCAGAACAGTTTCTCGATCCGCTTCAACGCGATCGGATTCACGTTCCAGGTATCGCCTGAAATATACGTGACCCGCTCCACGCGGCAGTCATGCGGCGCGTGGAAGCGGTGATACATGCTCGATGTCAGTCGTAAGGTGACGTAAGTGCCGTCGCGATGCCGCTCCACCAGCTCCGGCGCGCCCAAAAGGTCATGCAGGCTATAGGGGAAGCCCTTGATCTGAAGGAGTTCGGTCCCCTCGATCCGGCCGCAGGCGCCGACGATGGCGTCGCAGGGGCTGACGACAATCTCAGGCCCGGGATCGAGCGGCCGCGCGCCATCCTTGAGCTCGCGGGTAAAGCAGTCATGCATGCTCGCAAACTTGGTATTCTTGGCCTCGCTCAGGTCGAGGTCCGAGAACAGCTGCCACAGCCCGATCGAGGTATCGCGGATCAGCGGATGCTCGATCTTGCTGAACCAGCCCATGAATTGCGTCAGCAGGCGGCGGGGGATGCGGTTGGTTAGCAGGAAGTTGACGTCCTCCTGCTGGAACACCTTTCCGATCGTGGAGCGCAGGACTGTCATGAAACGGTTAGACCCAGTGGATAGGTTTTGATTCCATGGATTCGCGCTTCACGACACTCGCGCTCTATGCGCTTGGCGCTGGCGCCGTCACTACATCGCTGGTCAAGTTGAAGACCCGTCTGGCGCTGTCGAAGGCCAAACACCGCTCGCTCTCCGGTCACTCCCGGATGGCCCGCCGGGTCGCGGCCATGGTGCCGTTCTACGAATATGACGAGCGGCGATTTTTCCGCGCCGACAATCCTCCCGAGGAGGTTGCCGCCCAACGTCAGGCGGCCTTCCAGCGGCTGACTGCGCTTTACCGCGAGTGCTATCCCAAGACCACGCGGATGACGGACGAGATCAAGCACGGCATCTCGGACCTGCAGTTCACCGAAGCCTATCGGGTGCCGTTCCAGTTCGGCCGCTACGCGTGCCGGCACCTGTCGGCCGGCACCTTCGTCCAGTCGTCGTCCGGCGTGACCGTCACCGATCTCGACGGAAACCGCTTCTACGACCTGACCGGCTCGTACGGCGTCAACATCTTCGGCAACGACTTCTACAAAGACTGCATTGCGCGCGGCGCCGAGCGCGTCCGCGATCTCGGCCCGGTACTCGGTTCTTACCATCCGGTGATCGTCGGCAATGTCGAGCGCCTGCGCGAGATTTCCGGGTGTGACGAAGTCTCGTTCCACATGTCCGGTACCGAGGCGGTGATGCAGGCGGTGCGGCTCGCGCGCTACCATACGCGCCGCTCGCATCTCGTGCGCTTTTGCGGTGCCTATCACGGCTGGTGGGGCGATGTGCAGCCCGGCATCGGTAATCCGACGCCCGCGCGCGAAACCTACACCCTGAACGACATGTCGGAGGACAGCCTGCGCGTGCTCAGCACCCGCCGCGACATCGCCTGCGTGCTGATCAATCCGCTGCAGGCGCTGCATCCGAACGCCAACCCGTCGTCGGACGGGTCTCTCGTCGACAGCGCGCGCAGCGCCCATTTCGACCGGGCGTCCTACGCGGAGTGGCTCGCACGGCTGCGAGCGGTCTGCACCCGCCGCGGCATCGTCTTGATCTTCGACGAGGTGTTTCTCGGCTTCCGCCTCGCCAAGGGCGGCGCGCAGGAATACTTCGGCGTCCGCGCCGACATGGTGACCTACGGCAAGTCGCTCGGCGGCGGGCTGCCGGTCGGCGTGCTGTGCGGCCGCGCCGATCTGATGAAGCGCTTCCGCGATGATCGCCCCGCCGACGTTTGCTTCGCGCGCGGCACGTTCAATTCCCATCCCTATGTCATGGGCGCGATGCATGAATTCTTGCAACGGCTCGACACGCCGGAGATCAGCGGGATTTACGACGGTCTCGACGAGACCTGGAATCGTCGCGCCGCGGATTTGAATGAGCGCCTGCGCAACGAAGGTCTGCCGGTGCAGGTGGCGAACCTGTCCTCGATCTGGACCATGCTCTACACACAGCCCTCGCGCTACAACTGGATGCTGCAGTTCTATCTGCGCGCCGAGGGCCTGGCGCTGAGCTGGGTCGGCACCGGGCGCCTGATCTTCAGCCTCAACTACACGCAGGCCGATTTCGACGCCGTGGCGGATCGATTTGCAGCTGCCGCGAAGGCGATGCGGCAGGACGGCTGGTGGTGGACCGATCCTGCCGCCACGAACAAATCGATCAGGCGTTCGCTGCTGCGAGAAATCCTCGCCCACCGCTTCTCATCCCCTGGCGTCTGAGCGCCGCCTTTGGCGGCAGCAACGCATACTCAAAATAGCTAATGAAAAGGCCGGTTGCGCTAGGCGCGACCGGGTTGCTCGTGCAGCTCTTCGTCGTCGTCGTGATGCTGCGCATGCCGCGGGTCGATCAGTTCGCCGCGGGCGAGGGCGAACGGCGCCTTGTAGTAGAGCTTGATATCGTGGAACGGGTCGGTGAGGATCTTCGTCATCCATACGAGCCCGCTCTGGACACTCTGGATGAAGAAGAGGTGTACCGTTCGGAACAGCAAACCGCCGATCCCGAGGGCGAGCCACAGCAGCGCGACGTGCCGGATGAATTCCATCGCTGTCTTGTGCGGCTCGAAGAGGCCGAACAGCGTCGGATTGAGATAGAGCACGACAGGCGATAGCGCCCAGATCGTCATCAGGACGACCTTGCGCTGAAGGTTATAGCCGACCTTGATCTCCTCCTTGTGCTCGTGTGTGGCCTGGTTGATGTGGTCGTAACCCTTCGGCTCGAAAAAGAAGTGGCCGGCCTGCCGCGACGTCATCGCCACCAGCCAGCCGATCAGCGCCGCCAAGGCGGGATCGGTGAAGGCGAGCGCATAGGCGCATAGGAACGAGATCGCGCTGACGAGGTGAAGCGACTGATTGATACGGCTGTGATGATAGTAGCGGTGGTCGTCCCAGCGCTGTGTCTTGAGTTCTTCCGCGAAGTTAGGCATTGGTGATCCTCTGAATGTCATGATGGCGGGAACGCGGATTTACCGTGGTCCATCGTCACCCGTTGGCCGCGCGACTGACTTTAATGCCCGTCTTAGCAGTTGCGGCAGTCTTGCCAAAGCGGATCAGCGAGAAATGCCCAAGCGGCGGGATCGTCCGGCGCTCAACCAGATGGATGTTTGGCATTTGTGACGCCCAGTTCGCGTAGCGCTCCCATGGAAACTCGGTGCGCCAGCCGAGCTTGCGGGCTGCCGGTTGAAACCAATGCTCGATCGTCTTGCGCAGTCCAGCTTCGGCGCCGACGCGGCTCAAAATGACGATCTCGCCACCCGGCTTCAGCACACGCGCGAACTCGGTAAGCGCGGCTTCCGGGTCGGGAACGGCAGTGATGACGTATTGCGCGACCACCACGTCGAAGGAGTTGTCGGGAAAATCCAGGTGCTCGGCGTCCATGACAGCGAGCCCTTCGACGTGCTTGAGTCCGAGCTCGCTGACCCGGGCGCGGGCCTTGTCGAGCATGGCATCGGAGATGTCGCAGCCGAAAATCGTGTTGGTGGACGCGTAGTCCGGCAACGAAATGCCGGTTCCGACACCGACCTCCAGGATGCGTCCGCCCACGCGTTCGGCTGCGGCGAGCGAGGCTCGCCTGCCGCGCTCGAAGACCGGCCCGAACACCAGATCGTACACGGGTGCCCAACGGTCGTATGCCTTCTCGACCGCGCTCTTTTCGATGTCCTTCGTTTTCGCCACTGCCAGTCCCCTGCGTTTGGGTTCGCTTCTCAATTGCGGCTCCGACATTGTCGTTGCCGCATCTCTATCCTTGCGCCGGCGCCTGCACCGGCCGCGTGGTGCGGCGCTTGGGCGACCTCGCCACCGCCACCTGGTTCACATGATCGATGAACTGCCGCGCGCTCGTTTCCCACGAGCGGGTGAGAGCGAAGGCGCGGCACGCATCGCGCGACATGCCGAGCGCCTCAAGGCAGGCCGTGCGCAGGTCGTCGCAGAGCGCGCCGATCCGATTATTGCCGATCACGTCTTTCGGGCCGGTCACCGGAAAGGCGGCCACCGGCACGCCGCAGGCGAGGGCTTCGAGCTGCACGACGCCGAACGTATCGGTCAGGCTCGGAAAGACGAACACGTCCGCCGAGGCCATCAGGCCCGCAAGCTCCGGCCCGGAGCGCAGTCCGAGGAATACCGCTTGCGGGAAGCGGCGCCGCAACTCGGCTTCCTGCGGGCCGTCGCCGATCACGACCTTGGAGCCCGGCAGGTCCAGCGACAGGAATGCTTCGAGATTCTTCTCGACGGCGACGCGTCCGGCGGTCAGGAAGATCGGGCGGGGCAGGTTCTGAGGGATCGCACGATGTGGCGTGAACAGCTCGGTATCGACGCCGCGCGTCCACATCCCGAGATTCCGGAAGCCGCGCCGTCGCAGCTCCGACATCAGCGACACCGTCGATACCATGGTCACCATCGCCGCGGAATGGAAGTGCCGCAGTACCGCGTAGCTCCAGGATTCCGGGATCGGGATACGCGCGGAAATGTATTCGGGGAAACGCGTCGTGTAGCTTGTCGTGAACGGCAAGCCGTGGCGCAGGCAGTAGGCCCGAGTGGCTGCGCCGATTGTTCCTTCGGTTGCGATATGGATGGCGTCAGGTGTGGCGGCCTGGATGCGCTGTGCGATTTCCCGCTTGTTGGGCAGCGCGAGTCTCAGGTTGGAGTAGGTTGGGAGCGCGAAGGATGGAAAGCCCTCCGGCGTCAGGAATTCGACCGCAACGCCGAGACTGCGAGCGCTCGCAGCGAGTGACGTCAATGTCCGCACGACGCCGTTGACCTGAGGATGCCACGCGTCGGTCGCGATGAGCACCCGCATCAAATGCCTCCTGCCTGGCGGCGGCGCAGCAGCGCCGACGATTCATCGCTATGAAGCCCACAGGTGCTATTTACGAATCTCATGCGACAACAATTGCCAATTCGTATCTCATTTGTATGACACGCAAGGTCGTGCACGACGTCGACCGTGCTCTGTAACAATTGTGTTGCAACGACATGTCATCACCGCCCGTGCTGAATCAGCCGCAGAAGGCGGCAAGGTGATCGAGGCTTGATGCAGATCGCGGGAGTGGTCGCTCGCGCCGTAAAGAGGCGACTGAGCTGGGAAACGGTCGGCGTCGCACTCAGCCTGTTAATCATTGCGGCAGCATGCTTCGCCCTGTTCAAGCTGCTGCGCGGTGTCGACATCGGGAAATTCACTGACGCGGTCTACGCGACGCCGCCCCATGCGATCGTGGTGGCCGGCCTGCTGGTTTCCGCAAGCTACTTTTTCCTCACCTTCTATGATTTCTTCGCGCTGCGCACGATCGGACAGAGGCACATTCCCTATCGGGTCGCGGCGCTCACCGGCTTCATGAGCTACACGATCGGGCACAATCTCGGGGCGACGGTTTTCACCGGCGGCGTGGTTCGGTACCGGATTTATCGGTCGTGGGGCCTCACGGTGATCGATGTCGCCAAAGTCGCGTTCGTCACCGGTCTCACGTTCTGGCTCGGCAATGCCGTTTTGCTGGGGATTGGCATCGCCTATGCGCCTGACATCGCAGGATCGATTAACCAACTGCCATCATGGGTGAACCGGACGATCGCGCTCGCCGCCCTGGTTGCCATCGCGCTCTATCTGCTTTGGCTGCTGCCATATCCGCGTATCATCGGACGTAACGGATGGACGCTCACGCTGCCGAGCGCACGCCTGACATTGTTGCAGATCGGTATCGGGATCACGGATCTCAGTCTGGCTGCGCTCGCCATGTACGCCCTCATTTCGGTCCACGCGCCGGTCGACCTGGCTCAGGCGGTGATTGCTTTCGTTTTCTCCACGCTGCTTGGATTCCTGAGCCACGCGCCCGGCAGCTTGGGCGTGTTCGATGCGGCGATGCTGATCGCACTGCCGCAGGTCGAGAAGGAGCAGCTTCTGGCCGCGCTCGTGATCTTCCGCTGCCTTTATTTCATTGTTCCGTTCTGCATCGCGATCATCCTGTTCGGGTTGCGCGAACTGTCGATGTCGGCAAAGCCGTAGATATCTCGGCGTCGGCGGTCCCCCTCCGGCCATCCCATTGCGGGGATGGACGAGCGACGGTGACAAGGGAGGGGCCCCTTGACAGGTGACGACTGATGAATTATTGAAATCGTCACTATTCATCGCACCCCTACCAATGTGAGGGTCCCGTGGTCGGCCCACTTGTCAAAACCAAGCCTGAGGACACCCGTACGCGGATCGTGGAGACCGCGGATGCGCTGTTCCGCCGGCTTGGCTTCGCCAAGACCGCAGTCGCCGACATCGCGTCGGAACTGGGCATGTCCCCCGCCAACGTCTACCGCTTCTTCCCCTCCAAAGTCGCGATCGTCCAGGCGATCTGCCAGCGCTGTCTTAGCGAGCTCGAAGAGAAGGTTTGGACGATCGCGCGTATGCGCGCTCCGGCCTCCCAGCGCATCGAGAAGCTGATCCTCGGGATTCTCGCCTATCACAAGGAAAATCTCCTTGTTGATCAGAAGGTTAATGACATGGTTCTGGTCGCTATGGAGCAGAACTGGGACGCTATCCTCGCGCACAAAGAAGTCGTGCGAACCGCGATCGAACTAATCCTGCGCGACGGCATTGAAACCGGCGAGTTCGAGCCGCTCGATCCCCGCGAGACCTCTGCGATCATCCTTCGATCGCTCGTCTCGTTCTGTCACCCGCTGCTGATCGAGCAGGCGCTTAAGGACGGCCACAACCTCGAGGCCGAAGCCCCGGCGTTCATCCGCTTCCAACTCCGCGCCATCACCCCCCGGAGGTGATCTGCCATGCCCCGCTCCCCAGACGCCTTACTGCGACTAAAGTATGACGATTTCCGATTATCGTCAGTCATCAGACATCAGAATGCCGCATCCGCGGCCAGCGCGCGGCGGAAATGGTCCGCGCGCCTCGCCGTCTGGGCCGCCGCACTGATGCTCGCGGCTTGCCAGGCGGAAACCGCCCCGGCGCCGAAGGCGGAACGCCCGGTTCAGGTGCAGCGGGTCGCGTTCGAGACTGGCGCCATCGCGCGAGAATTCGTCGGCGTCGTACATGCCCGTTACGAGACCGATCTCGGGTTCCGCGTCGCCGGCAAGATCGTTGCCCGTGTCGTCAATGTTGGCGACCGCGTGCGCGCGGGCGACGTGATTGCGCGACTCGATTCGTGCGACCTGCAGCTCCAGGTCGAGAGCGCGGAGGCGGAGCTTGCCGCCGCCACGTCGAGCTTGGCGCAAGCAGCCAGCGACCTGCAGCGCTATACGACGCTGAAGTCGAAAGGCTACGCCTCCGTTGCCGAGTTTGACCGCAAGCAGGCTGCGAACGACGAAGCGGAAGGCCGTCTCGCGCGCGCAAGGCGCTCGCTCGACCTTGCCCGCAATCAACTTGCCTATGCCGAGCTCAAGAGCGACGCCGACGGTGTCATCACTGCCACCCTTGCGGAGCCCGGCCAGGTCGTCGCCATTGGCCAGGCGGTGGCGCGGCTCGCCCATAAAGGCGAAAAGGAAGCGCTCGTTGCGCTGCCGGAAACGTTCCTCGACGAAGCGCAGCAGGCGAAGGCGACCGTTCGTCTATGGTCCGGTGGCGAACGTAGCTTTACGGCGCGGCTGCGTGAGCTCGCTCCACAGGCCGATCCCGCGACTCGCACGTTCGCGGCGCGCTTCACGATCCTCGATGCCGACGACACCGTCGCGTTCGGCATGACTGCAACCGTGAAGCTCGAACGCGAGCGCGGTATGCCGGTCGCCCGATTGCCCTTGGCCGCGGTCCTCAATCGCGGCACCGGCCCGACCGTTTACGTCGTTGACGATAGCGGCGCGCTGGTGCTGCGGCCGGTGACGGTTGCCGCCTTCACGGGCGACGCAGCACTCATCACCGGCGGCGTCAACAATGGCGACCGCATTGTCACGCTCGGCGTCCAGACCCTCGAAGCGGGTCTTCGGGTGCGCACCATCGAAGCCTCACAATAATGCAGCGAATTCGTTTGGAGCCGGGTCATGAAGCGCTTCAATTTATCGGAATGGGCGATCACGCACCAGGCGCTGGTGCTGTTCATGATCCTGCTGATCGGCGCCGCTGGAATCTATTCGTATACCAGGCTCGGCCGGGCGGAAGACCCGTCCTTCACGATCAAGGTGATGAATATCCATGTCGGCTGGCCGGGCGCCACCGCTGGCGAATTGCAGACGCAGGTGGTCGATAAGATCGAGAAGAAGCTGCAAGAGCTTCCGTTCCTCGATCGCGTCGAGAGCTATTCGCAGGCCGACAACGCCTTCATCCAGGTCATGCTCTCGGACACTACTCCGCCGCGCCGGGTGAAGGAGCTGTGGTACCAGGTGCGCAAGAAGATCGGCGATATCCGCGGCGATCTGCCTGCCAACATCGTTGGCCCGAATTTCGATGACGAGTTCGGGGACGTCTACTCTGCCCTCTATATGGTCTCGGCGGACGGCAAGACTTATGCGGAGCTCAAGCGGCTCGCCGAGGATATCCGCCAGCGCCTGCTGCGCGTACGCGACGTCAACAAGGTCGACCTCATCGGCGTGCAGCCGGAACGGATTTTCATCGAGTTCAGTCACGCCAAGCTCGCCACGCTCGGGATCACGCCGCAGCAGATCTTCGACAGCGCCGCGCGGCAGAACGCCGTCGTCTCCGGCGGTTCGGTCGACACCTCTTCCGATCGTATTCATTTGCGGGTCACGGGCGCTTTCAGCGGCGCCGAAGCGATCGCCGCCGTGCCGGTGCAGGCGGACGGCCGGGTGTTCCGGCTAGGCGACATCGCCACGGTCCGCCGCGGCTACGAGGACCCACCGGGCTTCATCGTGCGCGAAGGCGGCCGGCCGGCGCTTGGCATCGGCGTCTCGATGCAAGATGGCGCCAACATCCTCACGCTCGGCGAGAACCTGAAGCAGGCCATGCAGGCAATCACGGCGGAACTGCCGGTCGGCATCGACATCACCCAGGTCGCCGATCAGCCGCACATCGTCGACGGCTCGGTGTCGGAATTCCTCACGGTGTTTCTCGAAGCCCTCGGCATCGTGCTGCTGGTGAGCTTTCTCACGCTCGGCTGGCGCACCGGCATCGTTGTCGCGCTTTCGGTGCCGCTCGTGCTCGCGATCGTGTTCATCGTCATGTACACGGCCGGCATCGACCTGCATCGCATCACGCTCGGCGCGCTGATCATCGCGCTCGGGCTCCTGGTCGACGACGCCATCATCGCGATCGAGATGATGGTGGTGAAGATGGAGCAGGGCTTCGACCGCGCCAAGGCGGCGACCTTCGCCTGGACCTCGACCGCCTTCCCGATGCTGACGGGCACGCTGGTGACGGCCGCGGGCTTCCTCCCGGTCGGCTTCGCCAACTCGAGCACCGGCGAATATGCTGGCGGCATCTTCTGGGTGGTCGGCCTCGCGCTGATCGCGTCCTGGTTCGTGGCGGTGTTGTTCACGCCCTATCTCGGGTTGAAGCTGTTACCCGACTTCGCCAAACGCGCCGCGGCCAAGCGCGCGCACCACAATCCCGATGCCATCTACGACACCCGCATCTATCGGACACTGCGGCGGGTGATCGAGTTCTGCCTGCGATGGCGCAAGAGCGTGATCGCCGCGACCGTGCTCATGTTCGTGGCGGCGATCGCCGGCTTCGGGTTTGTGCAGCAGCAGTTCTTCCCGACTTCCACACGCAGCGAACTGTTCTTCGAGATGCGATTGCCGGAGGGCACCGCGATCGGCGTCACCGACGCAGCGACGAAGAAGGCCGAGCGCCTGCTCGTTGGCGACCCGGATATCGTGACCTATACGAGCTATGTGGGACAGGGTGCGCCGCGTTTCTGGCTCGGGCTCAATCCGGTGCTCCCGAATACGAAGTTCGCGCAGATCGTCATCGTCACGAAGGATTTGGCGGCGCGCGAGCGGGTCAAGGCGCGGCTTGAAAAAGCGCTTGCCGATGGCGCCATTCCGGAGGCGCGCTCGCGTGTCGACCGCTTCGTCTTCGGCCCGCCGGTCGGATATCCAGTGCAGTTCCGTGTGATCGGCCCTGATCCGCTGAAGGTGCGCGAGTTCGCTGAGCAAGTGCGCAAGGTGATGGCGCAGAACAACAAGCTCATCGATCCCCACCTTGATTGGGGCGAGCAGGCGAGGGCGATCCGCCTCGAGGTCGATCAGGACCGCGCCCGTGCGCTCGGCCTCACGCCGCAGGATGTCGCGCAAACGCTGCAGACCCTACTCACCGGCTTCACCGTGACGCAGTACCGCGAGGGGATCGAGACTGTCGATGTGGTGGCACGCGCGGTGCCGGCCGAACGGCTCGACCTCGCGCGGCTGCCGGATCTCACGATCTCCACTCGCAACGGCGTCGCGGTGCCGCTGTCGCAGATTGCGCGGCTCAAATACGAATACGAGGAGCCGATCCTGTGGCGGCGCAATCGCGACCTGGTGCTTACCGTGCGCGGCGACATTGTTGATGGCGTGCAGGCGCCCGACGTCAGCAACGAGGTGCAGCCGCTGCTGAAGCCGATCCAGGATGCGCTGCCCTACGGCTACCGGATAGAGACCGGCGGCGCGATCGAGGAAAGCGAAAAGGCGAATGCGTCGCTGGCGGTGGTCTTCCCCGTGATGGCGGTGGTGATGCTAGCGATCCTGATGATCCAACTCCAGAGCTTTTCGCGGCTTGCGCTTGTATTCGTGACGGCGCCGCTCGGCATCATCGGCGCGACCGCTGCGCTGCTCATCTCCAATCGTCCGTTCGGGTTCGTCGCGCTGCTGGGCTTGATCGCGCTCGCCGGCATGATCATGCGCAACACCGTCATCCTGGTCGACCAGATCGATCACGACATCGCCGCCGGTCATGGCCGCCATCGCGCCATCATCGACGCAACCGTGCGCCGCGCGCGGCCGGTCGTGCTCACGGCGCTTGCCGCTATCCTGGGAATGATCCCGCTGGGCCGCAGCCTGTTCTGGGGGCCCATGGCAATCACCATCATGGGCGGCCTGTTCGTCGCCACCGTGCTGACGTTGCTGGTCGTGCCGGCGCTCTATGCGCTCTGGTTCCGGGTACGGGAAGACGAACCCGAGCACAGGGCCTTGGCCCACGACGATTTCGCGGACGAATTCGAGCCGCAACTCGCGCCCATTCGGATTGCCGCGGAATGAAACATCACACGCACACGACGGTACGGATTCCGATCCGAGAAGAGGCGGGTGCCTACCCCGAGCCGACGCTTGAGGAAATCCTGTCTGACTCGATTGTCGAGGCGATCATGCAGGCCGATGCGGTCGACCCGGACGAACTCGCGGTCATGTTGCGGACTGTCGCCCGCACGTTGCGTGCGGCTGCATCCGTCGAACGAGCGTCAGCTTGAGCGTGACCCTAGTGGTCCGATTCTAACATTCGCATCCCTTCTCAGCGGGCGACTTTGCGAATGTTAGAATCATAAGGACCACTAGCAAATATAAGCTGCTAGTGGAGTTTTGGATTTGACATTCGCTTTGGGAGTCTGCGGTCAACGGGGTAGCGAATGTCAAATCCACTCCACTAGTG
>WHTP01000074.1 GCA_009377695.1 Hyphomicrobiales bacterium
CCGTACCAGGAGCTCACGGAATCGCGGCACGGTGCGATCGAGAAGTTGGCGCGGAGTAATGCCCTCCTTTGTCGCAGTCTGCAGCATCTTGATTCCGTGTTCATCGGTGCCGGTCAGGAAGAACACATCGTAGCCGTCCAGGCGCTTGAAGCGCGCAATCGCGTCGGTCGCGATCAGCTCGTATGCGAATCCGATATGCGGCGCGCCGTTGGGATATGCGATCGCGGTGGTGAGATAGTAGCGGGGCTTGGTCGGGTGCTCGCGCGGGGCGGCGGGCTTGCGCGCAGTGCTTTCCTTAGAGACCACCTTCTTCTTAGAAGCCGCCTTCTTCTTAGAGGCTACCCTCTTCTTAGAAGCTACCTTCTTAGAAGCTACTTTCTTCTTCGTCTTCTTAGGGGCTGTCTTCCTAGAGGTTGCCTTCTTTTTGGACGCAGCGTTCTTTTTCTTTCTGGCCAGGATGGCCGTCTTTTTCTTTCTTTTGACCGATGCGGCGTTCCTGCCCCTTCTGGCCTTTTTAGTCCGCGATTTTGCTTTCTTCGCCATAGTGAGCACATTCAAACAGACTTGGGAAACGTCCGGTCAAAGACGTGGATGGCCGGGACTGGCCCGGCCATAACGATTCCACCTCTAGGTATCAACGGCGCTCGGCCTCGGCAAGCCAGCCGAACACCGCAAACACCAGCGGTTTTCGATCGAGATTGTAGGTATCGGCATCGCGCGCCGCCTGATTGACCTTGTCCCAGGCGTCGGCGAAACGCACCAGCCGACGGTTCTCCTGCGGCCCCTTGGCGGTTCGCGTCGCGAGCCACTCGTTGACGGTGTCGACAAAGGCCTCAAGCCGCTGCGGCTCGGTACCGCCGAGTGCTTCACCGAGCGCATGCAGGGCGCGCGGATCGAGCGCCGGCAGGCGATCAAGCTGCGTGACCACCTGCCGGCGCAGCTCAAGCGCCGGGCCTTCCAGCAGCATGAGGGCACGTCCGATGCTGCCCTCGGCCTGCTCCGCCGCATCGCGTATGTCCGCGTCGTCGACCTCACGCCCCAGCGCCTGCGCCGTACCTGATGCCACCTCGGTGACCGACAGCGGACGCAGCATCAGCCGCCGGCAGCGAGAGCGGATCGTCGGCAAGAGCCGCGCCGGCGCGTGGCTTACCAAAAGAAGGAGCGCATTCTTGGGCGGCTCCTCCAGGATCTTGAGGAGTGCGTTGGCCCCTTGCGGGTCTTGCAGTTCGTCAGCGGTGTCGACGATACACACGCGCCAGCCGCCCTCGCCAGCGGTCGATCCGAAGAACGAGACCGTGCGGCGGACATCGTCGACCCGGATCACGGTGAAGAGCTTGCCCGTCTTCTCGTTGACCGCGCGTTCAAGCACCAGGAGGTCGGGGTGCGCCCGCGCTGCAATCCGCTGCGCTACCGGATGATCATCGGCAACCGCAAGCGACGTCGCCGACCGGACGTCAGGCGCGGCCGGATCGGGATGCACCAGCGCGAAGCGCGCCATCCGGTAAGCAAGCGTCGCCTTGCCGATACCGGCCGGACCCCCGATCAGCCATGCATGCGGCATGCGTCCCGAACGATAGGCGTCGAGCATCGTCTGCTCGGCTTCCGCATGACTGATGAGCTCGCGAGTCTCGCGCGGATGGGGCAATTCGCTGTCGTCTCGCGCGTCGGCAGCCGTCACGATGCGACGCCCTCGAGCGCCACCGGCGCGGTCGCCGGGTCTAGCCGCTTGTTGACGATGGTCCAAATCTGATCGGCGACTTCGAGACGCGTCACGCTCGCATCGATCAGCACGCAGCGGTTCGGCTCGCTCATGGCCAGCATGCGGAAGGCATCGCGCAGTTTCTCGTGGAATTCTTTGGACTCGCCCTCGAAGCGATCGCTGGCAGCGTCGCCGCGGCGCTTCTCGGCGCGCGACAGCCCGACCTCGATCGGAGCGTCGAGCACGAAGGTCAAGTCCGGCTTGAGGTCACCAACGGTCACGCGTTCAAGCGCGCGCAAGAGTTTCGCATCGACTCCGCCGAGCTCGCCTTGGTAGATGCGGGTTGAATCCGTGAAGCGGTCGCAGATCACCCATCGTCCACGCGTCAATGCCGGCATGATGGTGTTGCGGATGTGGTCGTCACGAGCGGCTGCGAACAGGATCGCCTCCGCCTCCGGCCCGAGCGGTTTGGCCGCGCCCGACAGCAGCACATGACGAATGATCTCCGCACCGGGCGAACCGCCGGGTTCACGCGTGAGCACGACGCCGACCCCGAGCGCGCGCAGCTTCTGCGCCAGCAGTGCCGCATGGCTGGACTTGCCGGTGCCCTCGCCGCCCTCAAAGGTGATGAATCGTCCACGCATCGTCGATTGCTGCCGCGAATCCAAGGTTTCTGCCGGCGGGTGTCATGCCAAGCCGGTCGTGCCTCAAGCACCAACTCGGCAAGACTCGGATTATAGCCGTTGGATGCCGGCCCGGAACAGCCCGTAGACAAGCTCGGTCACGGCATCGAGCGCCCGTCTGGGTAGTGCGCCCTGCTCTACGGGTTCCGCGGCCTGCAGTGGAACTTCGAGCGCCATGGTGTCACCGCGCCAGACCTTCAGCATGCCGATGCGCTGCCCTTTCTTCACCGGCGGGCGGACCGGGCCCGTATACACGGCGCGTGCCGTGATGCGTTCGCGCACGCCGCGCTGAACCATCAGCTTGACATCGTGTGGCGCGACCAGCGGCACGGTTCCACTTCCGTAGACCTTGGCGTCGGCAATGACCTCGCCGCTGGGGAACAGGACATTGGCATGGAAGTTGTTGAAGCCCCATTCAAGCAGCCTGCGGGCCTCGTCTGCGCGCTCCTTCTCGCTCTTGAGTCCAAGGACAACGACGATCAGACGCAGGTCGTTCTGGACCGCGGAAGCCACCAGGCCATAGCCGGATTCCTTGGTGAAGCCGGTCTTCAATCCGTCGACACCAATGTTGAGCGCCAGCAATGGGTTGCGGTTGAACTGGCGGATCTTGTTGAAGGTGAATTCGCGCTCGCCGTAGATTTTGTAGAGTTCCGGATAGGTCTGGATGATGTGGCGCGCCAACCGTGCGAGCTCGCGCGCCGTCATCAACTGGCGCGGATGCGGCAGGCCGGTCGAATTGCCGAACGTCGTCTTGGTCAGCCCGATCTTTCGAGCGCGCGCCGTCATCATCGCGGCGAACTTGTCCTCGCTGCCGGCGATGCCTTCGGCCAGCGCGATACAGGCGTCGTTGCCCGACTGGATGATGACGCCGCGCAAGAGGTCCTCGACCTTCACCCGGCTGTTGATCGGCGCAAACATGCTGGACGTTCGCGATGGTGCGCCACCAGTGCGCCAGGCATTGGTGCTCACAAGGAATTCGTCGTCGAGCTTCAGGCGACCCTGCGTGATCTCGTCGAAGACGATCTCGGCCGTCATCAGCTTGGAGAGGCTCGCAGGCGGCACCAGCTCGTCGGCGTTGCGCTCGAACAGCACGGTCCCGCTGTCGGCATCGATCAGAATCGCAGTCGGGGCCCCGGTATTGAACTCACCCTCTTTGCGCGGCGCGGTTGCGGCGTAGGCCGCAAAAGTCGGGCAGGCAAGCAGGCCCGCGACGACCCACGCTCGGGTCGATAGGTTCAGCGCCCACCTTCTCCGCGCCCGTTGTGTTCGACTGCTCGTCATGGCGCGGTTGATCTGGCTTCGGATTGCGGCAATTCGGCGTGGCCGGTCAGCACGCCGATAACTCGCAGATTTGCGAATTTGCGTGCGATGGACCTCTGCTTAGCAAGCCCGATTCGCCGAAATCAATGCTCGCCGGTGCCGCAGGTGAAAAAAGCGCGACCTGATCCGATTCAATTGAAACGGATCAGACCTAACCGAGGGCATGCTTTTCCGAAGCGGTTTCCCACCCCGGATACATCCGCTAATCCCGCATACGCACTAATCACTAATAAAGGCTGCGGCCGCTCATTAAACCGAGCGTCGGGGCGCGCTCCGCCGGCGCCGCCGCCCTGGCCGGGGCGCGGACCGAGGCGTCGCCCAGGGCAAAGGGCCGTTCCCGCGGCATCGGCATCACATCGGGGTCCCGGCTGCTGACCGGTGACGACGGCCGCGAAGAGGCGAGCCGGGTCATCCCCGGTGCCGGCGCCGGGGTGCCATGCCGCAGGCTGGCCAGCAGTGCATTGTCGTCGCTGCCCGCCAGCCCCGCACGGCCGACATATTCGACGCGGACGCGCGCCAGCCCCTGCCCGAAGGCGCCGAGCGCCTTTGCCGTCCCAATCGACAGGTCGATGATGCGACCTTTCGCGTAGGGCCCACGGTCGTTGACTCGCACGACGATCGAGCGTCCGTTCTCCAGATTGGTCACGCGCGCATAGCTCGGCATCGGCATAGTCGGATGCGCGGCCGAGATGGCGTTCATATCGTAGACTTCACCGTTGGCGGTCTGGCGACCGTGGAAATCGGCACCGTAGTAGGAGGCGATCCCTTCGGCGCGATAAGCCGGATCGTGCGACGGCATATAGGTGCGGCCGTTGATGGTGTAGGGTTTGCCGAGCTTGAAGGCGCCGCCGCCTCTCGGGACCGGCTCGCCGTCGGCAACCACTTTGGGGCTGTAGTTTGTATTTCTGGCTCGATTGGTCCCGGCGGCGCAGTTCGCCAGCAACAGCGCAAGTGCAATCGGCGCGCTCAAGCGCGCAAGCTTTGCCAGCCCAATCCGAACGGATTGATCCCCCATCGACCCCAACCACCCCACGTCCGACGACTATATCTCCGCCGATCACGGCCGGAATGGGGCCGATGACGCAACAGTAGGAATGGTTGGTAAACGCGCGGTTGTCGACCAAGCGCGGCGGGTCAGAAGTCCGTCCGACTTCGCGCTGGGCATTTCGGCGGACTCAAACCGCCGTAGCTCGAACTGAGCGTAGGCGGGCATCATTCTCGCGGCGAGTCCGCCATGCGGACGTCTGTCCATGTCTCCTCATGCGCGCCTATCGTCATCAGCACTTTCGAGCCCGAATCGCTCGACGACGCTCGGCTGGATGACCCGCGCATGCAGCGTCAGCAGCACCAGTTGCGCGTCGAAACTGTCGCCGGCAACCAGGGCCGCTTCGATCCGGCGCTCGACGGCAAGTGTAAGCTCCTCGCCGTTCACGCCGGCGAAGCCTTCCGCTCCGATCATGCAATAGGCGACGATCTCGGCCGCCGGTCGATAGACTTCCGGTGGCGGATGGTTGCTCTGCGCCTGATCCTTGAGCAGCGCGCAGACGGTGAGCTTCACGGCCTCGGGGACCATCTTCGGATGCAGATCGACGGAGCGCAGCGCCTGGTCGAGCTGGCGCAAATCGCCGGAGCGCCCGAATATCCCCATAAATCCGATCGACGAGTTGCGGCGTGCCATGGCTAGTGTCCTTCGATTCCGAAGTTCTTACCATTTCGCAGCGGCCTCGCCCTTGTCATGGCTTGCCCTTGTCCGCTTTGGCGGACGCCCGCGCTACAACGGGGCGGCGATGGGACGTTCCTTCGGCGAAACATACGCGGGATCGTGAGCGAACGGCAGCGGGCTGCCGGTGCGAAGTGAATCCAGCACCTGGCCGAAATCCGTCTTGCCGCGAAAACCAAGCACGCGTTCAGCCCTGCTTGGATCATACACACGTCCGATGCTGGTCGGCAGTCGCCAGTTTCGCTTCGCATAGAGCGCCGGCGCGTCCGGAAAGTAACGCGCCACGACGGCTACGGCGTCGCGCTTGAGCGCCTCCACGTCGGAGCGATCGAAGACAAGCGGAGCGGAGACGACGAAGATGTCGAAACCGACCGCTGGAGCCCCTTCGAGCGCGACGACATGCGCCTCGGCCGCATCCTCTACCGTCAGGCGCCGATAGAGAAACTCATTGGCTTTGAGATTGGGGCCGGGCAATTCGCGAAGCGTGTCGTCGTCTTCCGGAAAGAAACGCCCGGTGCGCAAGACCATGCAGTTCAGCCCATGCTCCGCGTGGTAAAGACGGCACAGCCCCTCGGCGGCGAGCTTCGTCACGCCGTAGATGTTCCTCGGTGCGAGCGGACCCGCATCCTCGCCAAGCCACACGGCCGCCGAACCCGTTTCTTGCCGGATCGCCTGCGTGATCATGAGCGACGTGGTGGACGTGAAGACAAACCGGTCATGTCCCGCCTGCACGGCGGCCTCGAGAAGATTGAGCGTGCCGGTCACATTGACATCGATAAAGGCTTGCGTCGGGACGCGCACGATATCCGGCTTGTGCAACGCGCCGGCATGAATGACGGCTTCAATGCCGTAGTCCGCGAAAGCACGTTCAACGACCGTCTTGCTGGCGACTGACCCCACGATTTGCGTATCGGCGCCGGACGCGACGTCAAGGCCGATGACAGTATGACCAGCAGCGCGGAGCTGGGGTGCGAGGAAACGGCCAAGCCAACCTGACGAGCCGGTAAGGAGGACGCGCATAACTTGTCCAGGATTTGGATGCCGATGGCGGGCAGCGGCACCACCAGTTGAAATTTGTTACTGGCGCCGGCCATCCTCAGCGACGATCCGCGCCACGTCTTCGTCCGTGAGTGGTGGTCCTATGACATCGAGGCCGAGCTCCTGCGCGACCGCGGTTAACCCGCCGTGATCAGTGGCCGCAAGCCCGCGTTCTTCGGCCATGGAAAAGAAGCGCTCGAAGCCGCCTGGAACGACCGTGACGGTGAAATGGACCCCTCCGTTGCCGAAAGCACGCCAAGTATGGGCCACATCCTTGGGAAGCAGCGTAACGTCGCCAGCGGCCATGGTGAAGCTGCGCTCCGGCGTCCAAACGGCAATCTCACCCTCCAGCAAATGAATGACTTCGTCTTCACGATGATGGACGTGGCGTGCTGGGCCAAAACCGGCTGGCGCACGATAATCGATGATCGCGTATCCACCACCCGCGCCGCTCACGCGCAGATGACACTGCTCGCCGAATGGACTTCGCGAAACGTCGCTGCAATCAGCAGCAATGTCGATGGTGACCCGACCTGGAACCGTTGACCGTTGTTGCATTGACTTTCTTCGAAGCCGTTTCAACGCCGGCTGCCGGCGCGTGATCCTCGATCACCGTCGAAGTCAGGATGCTGGAGGAAGGGGTGGGATTCGAACAGCATTGATATTTATGATCTTTTGTGTCATCCGGCTATCAACCTACCGCTAAACCACACTTGGCGACTTTGGCGGAAGCATTGCCCGTCGAACGTAAGCGCAGGTTTCAGTTGGGCGAGCCGCTCGCAGAGATCCACGAATATCTCGACCTGCATCAGGTCATGCGAGCCCGCGCGGAATATCTCCAAATCAGTCGAACCACCATAGACACCATCGCGGGCGTACCCGATGGCTACAGTGGCAAGCTGTTGGCGCCCTCGCCGCTGAAATGCGCCGGGCACAAAAATCTCATGCCGCTGCTCGGCGCCCTCGCCTTGAAACTCGTCGTCGTCGAGGACGAGGAAGCACTCGCAAAAATCAAACGGCGGCTCGAGCCGGCCAACCACGAGCGCCAGCGATTCAATAACCGCAACCACGAAACAGCGAGGGCAAAGCAGATGAATGAAGCACCGCGATACCGCGCGACCGCGGATCACACGAATTTAGGCGCTGGGTTTTACTCAAAGGGCAAGGAAATCACGTGGCCAGGCTGGCCAAAAACATTCAGCGGTAGCGTTGAGCCTGTCAATGAACCCGCACGGCGCGTCATGCAATACTGGTCGAAGCATCGCCTTGATGGCCGGTGTCCGCCGTCGCCCTATAATGCAGAACATGGCCGCGTGTTTTTGCCGGCCCACATGCCGGCCGACTCCCGCAGCACGCGGCTGCAGTCGTTGCCGCGCGAAGAGCTGCCTTCAATGCCAAAATTTCGCGCGGTGTGGCGCGGTGAGTACGGTCCCCGCAAGGTTGAGATCGGCGAAGAAGTTGCGTTTTGCGGGTGGCCCGGCTCGGGCCTGGAGCCGATCAATGACGAGGCCAAACGCGTCGTCGCCTACTACGAAATTTATCGCGACAATCCGCGCCTTCTGAGTTCTCCTTATTGTGAATACGCGCAGGAAATTTTCCTGCCACCGCTCCCGACTGCTAAGCGCGCGCGCGGTATGAATACCAGTGGCGACGTCGGCGCAGAGGAATTTTACGCGATGCGCGAACCCGCCGCGCCGAAGCCGGTGGCGGCGGCACGGAGCACGAAGCGCCACGGCGGTACGAAGCGCCGCGCGGTCGCATAGGAGATCCCCGACCATGCCAAGGTACCGAGTCGTTCGGAAGTCGTTTCTCAATCTCAACCCTGCAAACCCGCTTGCCGCTCGCATCTACAAGATTGGCGAGGTCGTCGAGTACGACGGCCCGGCCGGCACAAACCTCGAGCCGCTCGACGCCGAAGCGATCGAAGCCAAGCAAGCACACGGGCGCCCGTACGCGTCGCAGCTCGCGCCCTACCCTCGTGACCGTGGCGGCGCATAGGAGAACCACATGGCGAAATATCAACTCACGCGCGATGCTTATGTCGTCGCGAAAGGCGCACTCCAGGCGCGCATCTATCGCAAAGGCCAGGTGATCGACTTCGACGGCGTTCCGTCAAAGGACATGTCGCCCTTGGACGCGGCCGCGCGCGACGCTTGCGCCGCCCGGCAGGGCGAGCAAGAGGACGCGCAAGCAGCGGGGTGATGCCATGGGCGGACCGCATCTCGACGAAGAAACCCACCGGCGGTTCGCTGACGAGTTGGCAAAGACGCTCGCCGCGATCGAGATCACGCGGCAATCACCAGCAGCGCCGTCACCACCGCCGCCGGTTTTGCGTGTCATCCAGGGCGGCCGAAAGGACTAGGCCATGGTCGACCTCCCCAAAATTCCGCGCCGGCTGGTCACGGTCGAGGAGCCGCGCTCCGGGCTGACGGCGCGCGACATCGCGGCACCCTATGCTTCGATCGCGCAAGGCATGGCCGACGTTGGCGACGCATTGGAAACTGTCGCCGAGGCAGGCGTCGAGGATGCCGCAGCGCGCGGGGTGACCGTCGGTGCTGACGGGCAACTCAATATCGAGCGCACCGCCATCCCGATGGTCGGGAAGGCCGGGCAGCATTACGAGCGATTGATCAAGACGCGCGCCGTTGTCGACGAGGATACCCGCGCGGACGGCGTGCTGATCGAATTGCGAGAAGCAAACCGCGGCAACCCGGCCGGTTTCAAGGCCGCAGCCGAAGCCTATCGCGACGAGCGTGTCAGTCAGCTCACCAGCAACGTCGGTCCCGCCGCCGGACTTGCACTCAAGCGCCAGATCGATAACCGCCTCACGCAGACCTATTCCGGTTTGTTGTCCGAGCATCAGAACATCGCGATCAAGCGATCGGACGAGACGATCAACACCCGCATCACGACGCTCGCCGACGAGATGGAAACGCTGGCGCGGCGCAATGGGATCGGCGTCGAATACGAAGAGCGACTCGGCAATGTCCGCGCGCTGCTCGCGGAAAAGGTCAACAACCCGCTGCTGGCATTCCCGCAGGAGAAGGCCGACGCCTTTCTCGATACCCTGAACACCCGCGTCCGCGGTGCGGCGATCAACGAGCAGGTCGAGAGAATTTACCGCGAGCGAGGTTTCGAGGCCGCGCGCACCTATCTGCGCACCGAGGTCCGAAGCCTCGACGGCAAGGTCAAGCAACTCCATCAGATCGAGCGCGCCGGACTGGCATGGCTGAATACTGAAGAGAAAGGATTCCGCGCCGAACGCGATGCCATCGCCCGCGAATGGACCGTCGTGCGGCCGCAAGTCGCCGAACGCCGCGACTATGCCATCCTGTTGCGCGACCAAGCGACCGCCGTTGGCAATCACCGCGTCGCGTCGGCGATCGACATGCACCTTTCGGCCGTCGACCATCTGACGGCGATCAATGCACTGCCGGCGCGCGAGCGCGCTTTCGTCTATTCGACCGGCACGATGCCGACGAAGATCGAGCCGACACAGCGCGCGGTCCAAGCCACCGTTGAGAACGAGGCGCGGCGTCAGGGTGTCGACGAACGCACCGCGACCACCATCGCCTGGCGCGAAAGCCGGCTCGGCGCCAGCCCCATTGCCGCGACATCGTCTGCGCGCGGCGTGTTCCAGTTGCTCAAGTCCAATCGCGAGCGCCTCGGCATCGGGCCGGACGCGCCGGTTGAGGACCAGGTGCGCGCCGGCGTGACGCTCATCAAGGAGACAACCGACCAGTTGCGGACGACGCTCGGCCGCGAGCCGACGCCGGCTGAAGTTTACATGGGCCATTTCCAGGGCGCCGGCACCGCGGCGGCGATCATCCAGGCGCCCGCGGATGCCAACCTCAAGATCGTCATTGACGCCGCACGCCCAAACTACCGCGGCCCGAACGGCGAGACCTGGGGCGACCGCGTGCTCGCGGCCAATCCGAAACTCACCGCGCTGCGGGGCGACGTCGCCACCTTCCGAAATTGGGCCGATTACGATCATCATCGGCAACCAACCCGGGGCTCGGCCCGCTGTCACGATCGACGATCGGCCGTTGATCGGCGCGGTTTCTGATGTAGGTTCGAGCGTAGACGACGAATAGCGCAGCAACATCAGCGCGGTTCGATTACTCCCCGTTTCCGCCACACCGGCACGACGGCCGGTATCCTCCTCGCCCGCCTGGTCCGCTCGCCCCACAGGATCGGACCCCTCCCCCAGGTCGATTCATGCGCGTTCGTCTAAAGGCACCCGGCAGGCAAAAACCCGCCGTCGTCGTTGGCTGTGGTGCCTGACGCGAATGCTGTCCCTCTCGAGCCTCTGAGGCGTGTTCTGAAAAAGTTGTCGCGTGGAAGTTTTCGGGACCCTGACACTTCCCGATCGTATCGATTTCTCCCCCCGTACCCCCCTTGTGAAGTAAGCGATACGATACGCCCCTAAAACGCCCACCTGAGAGTGTGGGCTTTAGGGTATCGTCGTATCGGCGATACGGCTCACTTGTTTAGATTTGGCGGGCTTTTTTTGGACCGTGCGTGTTTTCGTATCGGTTTTGGATCGCGATACGAAATCGATACCAAAGCGTTCTCGTCGTATCGGCGTTTCGTATCGGTATTTGGGGGGTCAAACTTGCTCTTCTGATGGGCTCCGCGCCTTCTTGGCGGCGGTCTTCCCGGCCTTGGTGAGGACGATTTGGCGGCCTTCCTTCTCGACCAGCTTGTCGCGTTTGAGCTTGTCGACGACGCGTTGCGCCAGCGGCTTGTTTGGCCTGGAGCGGTCACCGTGGAGGAACCAGCCGCAGTCGCTGGCCCATTCTGCGAGCGAGCCATTTGGGCGATCCATGATCGCAAGCAGGATTTTGTCTTCTTGGAAGAGCCCTTTGGCCTCTGCCTCGGCGGCCTCGGCGTCGGTGACGACTTGCGCCACCACGGTCGGCAGCAGGCGGCCTTTACGGTCGATGAGTCCCGTGCTGTGCACCGTGTTGAGGCGGAACGTGATCTTTTCGAAGTCGGGCCCACGGAATTTCCCGGTCCAATGCAGATCCGCGAGCCGATCGCCGTGCGCGTACAACGACAAATTCCCGTCGATCTCCCCGATGAAGGCGCCGCCGCCGCGCGGCACCAGGCTTTCCGGGGTCGACGCGTTCTTGACCGGATGGCAAAGGGCCAGGACGCAGGGCCTTCCCGGCAGATCGCCAAGACGGCGTAGTCGCTTGGCGTGCGCGCCCATCTGGGGATTGCTGTTTTCGTCGTCACCCGGAAACAGTGAGGGCGACGTGTCGACGACAACGAGCACCACGTCACCGAATTTTTCGATCTCGCGCGCGATACGCGGCATATCCTTGTCGAGTTCGTCAATTTGCTCGATGACCAGGAGATCCAGCTTGTCTGGGTCGACATTCATGCCGATCAGCCGCATACGAATATCGACGGGATTTTCCTTGGCGATGTAGACGACGCGGCCATGTTCGACCTCGAGCGCGCCGAGTTTCTTGCCCCCGGCTCTATCCGACACCAGTGCTGCGATCAGGAGCGCGACGGCGGTCTTGCCGGAGCCGGGCATTCCCGTGAGAGCGTAAAGTCTATGGTGCTGCAGCAACCCCTCAATCAGGCAATCAGGTGGCTCAAAGCCGGCGAGGAATTCCGAAAGAGTGAGGACGACCCGGGGCGCATCCTGGATCATCTCGTTGTCGGGGGCTTCGACACTGGTGGTCGAACAGTAATCCGGCGTGGCCTCGATCAGGGCGTCGAGCTGCTCGCGTGTATGCCCGGCAGATAGCCAATCCGAGACGTCGCCACCTTTCGGACATTCAGGCCAATGCCGGGCGATGTCCAGCACGCGCACGCGCGCGGCAACGCCATTGCACATTCCCGCTACTGCCTCGGCGTGGGCGCGGCCTGGCTCGTCATTGTCCGGAATTATGACGATGTCCGCGCCTTGCAGGGTGGTGCTGTATTCCGATCGCCATTTCGGCCGCTGACCGGGCTTGCTGGCGCCGCCCGGATTACACGTCGCGGGAATCCCGATCCGCCGCAGGTTATTGGCGTCCCGTTCGCCCTCGACGAGCAGGATCGTGTTCTCGGCCGCGATCGCCTCGAGCAGCTCGGGCAGGCGATAGAGCACCTTCCGGACGCCCGCAGTGCCCCATGTCCAACCACCTTTGCCGTCGGGCTTGCGCTGGGGAAACTGTTTGTCCGCGGTCCGGCAGACCTGAAACAACGTGGCGCCGCCCTCGTCGGTGTAGTCGTAGATCGCGATGTATTTGTCGCCGCGAGGCTCCCGACTAGCCGCGCCATTGCTCTTGCCTCCGCCGGTCCAGTTGCAGTGTGAGCAGCCCCAGTGGGCGCCGGCTTCATCGACTGTTACGCCGAGACATGGAGCCTTCGCTTTTTTTCGTGTCTGCGAGCATTGCGGACATGTGGTGTAGTAGCGGCCTGGCGCCGTCGACGGCAGGACAATCTTGTTCGCGCGCAGGACCTCGTCCACGGTCATCGCACCACCATCGCTAAGGCGGTGGCGATCGGGCCGGCGATGCTGTGGCGAATGGTCGAAGCGTGGACGCCGTGTTGCAGTAGCAGGCTTGCCAGCACCGCGGCGTCCTGCGCGTGCAGGCCGACGGCCGATCCGACTTTTGAGCCATCGATGAAGATCTCGCCGAGCCTGCCGTCCGGAAAGCGGCCGACGGTGCAGACGTATCGGACACCGTCGTGCTCAAAGGTGAAGGTCTCCGCATGGCGCCGATTTGGCAGCCGATCGCGTGTCATGCTGCGTCCCTCCACAGCTCGCCTTGGCGCTGTTCGTCCTTCCGGCTGAGCGCCTCAAGAACGAGACGGCGAGCACCGGCCCGGTCGAGGTTCGATCCAACTATTCGAACCAGGAACGAGGGGGGTGCCAACATCACGTAGAGCTTCCCGCCGCCCGGAAGCGGCGCGGCCACGGTGTTGCGGATCAGGACGTGCCCGCCGAGCGATGCGGCGATTTCGCGGGCGGTTGTCATGGCGACACCTCCCGAACCGGAAGGTCGCGATTTTGGGACAGCCAAGTAGCTTCGCGGCGAGCTGTTTCGCGATCGCCGCAAATCCAGCCGTGAGCGCCGCTTAAGACCAGCCAGGCGCTATCCTCGCGCGTGATCCAGATCGCGGCCGAGCATCGCGGCGGAAATTGAATGATCTCGGCCGACGTTTTCATCGCGCCGCCCTCGCAGCGCGCCAGCGTGCTATCGCTGCACAGACATACTCATGGGCTTCGGCGGGAGTATTGTGTTTTGGCAGCGAGGCGAACCCCCAGCCATTCGGCCAGATCGCTGCGCGCAGCCGACGGCCATTGGAACGCTGGCCCGGCCCAGGCGCGCGGACGACACCCGAAGGCAGGATCACGCCACCCAAGGCTTCGGCCAAATCAGCCGTCGTGACGGGACGTTGCGGCTGCGGAGGGGTGTGGCATTCAGGGGAGCGCTGCTGTCCAGGCTTGCGATCGACCCTGAGGGCGCGCACCGGGAAATCCGGGCGCGCCCTCGCCTCGCCGCCCGTCACGCGCCAGCACCTTCCACCATCTTGCGATAAAGACGCTTGACCGCCTTCCTCGGGTGGCGCCTGCGACCACCATCTTTGATGGTGGGCAAGAGACCTTGCCGCTTCCGTCGATCACGCGTAGCCCGCGACCAATCCAAGAGCTGGTCGACATGGTTGCCGGAAAGCAGCAATGCGGCTGGAGATATGCCTAACTTTGCGCAGGCTTCGTCGAAGTCGTCAGTGGTCTCGTCAACTCGGACGAGTCGCTCCTCAGTATCGTTTACGTCCATGACGCCCGCTCCGTTTGTATCAGTGCGCGTCAGGTTGCTCACGTACTCGCTGATCCGGGCAGATGGGATTTAATCGTCAGTTTTGGCGGCCTTGCCACCCACCCCCAGCGGCGGGGTTGATCGGGGGAGTATTCGCGGCGGCGCAGCGGCTCGATCAAGACGGATCTCAAGGCCGTCGCTGAACAATTTGACGCGAGGGTCTTTGCACAGTTTTTCGTTGATGGCAGCTATACGCTCGCGCCACGCATCAATGCCTTGCCGAGACACGTCGCTGCCGGCAGCGATCAACAACGCAATGTAGGCATGATGCGCGTCGCGATTCCAAACTCCCGGCCATTCTCCGCGCACCTTTTTCCATGCGACCGCGATAACGAGGGCGCAAACCTCGTTCGGATCCAATCCGTCGGAGCGCGGATAGTATTTATCGTTGCCGGGCCTGACCGGAATCTTTTTCAAGACAGCATCGGCCCGGCGCGCGACATCGCGCAAGCCATCGATCATGTCTCCGTCTTTGATCCAGTTCTGCTGATCGATTGCCAACAATGACGATGACATCGCAACGTCCAAGAGCTCATGCTCGATCAGACGTGCCGCCTCGGCGAGCGCGACAAGTCGCGTCCGCTGCTCGTTTCGGGTGGGGAATTCGGTACGTGCCGCAATGCTGCTGGATAGGCCGGCCGCCCATGGCAGCAAGCATGTGCCGAGCCACTCAGGGGGGTGATCGCTCCCACTGATGGCTCGCGCTACCGGAAGAATCCGCGGGTGCATAAGCTGCCGCCTTCGCCGCCGCGGGAAGGTCGGCGCGGGCAAGTCAGGCGGCGGCAGCTACCTGACAGCGGGTTTGCAACCCCGGCCCGCGCCTGTTGTGTAGTCTACTCCCGATCAGGATATCAGACAGTCATGCGGTCGAGGGCTTCCGCCGCGTTCTTGTGGACGAAGTAAGTGAAGGAACCGTCCCCGCGCTTCCATTTCAGCGCGGGATCTTCCTCGTCAACATAACAGCCCGCGAAACCACGTCCTTTGGCCTCGCACTCTGCGAGATAAGCGAAGAGGTCGCGAACGCCGGCGAGCGTGGTCGGCTCAACATTGACGAGTCCTTCCTCCGCTTTCGATACTGCATCCTGTAGCATCGACAATCTCTCTTCCGCCTCAGGCGTGCCAGCTTGATCCAGCGCGGAGGCTTCCGCGTCCAGGTTTGCCCATGCGTCAAGATTTTGCTGGATCACCGCGTAGACCGGATCATCGTTCTGCTGCTGCCGCACCAACGTCGGCATGGGCAACAGGACGCCGTTTCCCGCCTCGATGCGGTCCGCCAGCCGCAGCAGCAGGTCGGCCGCCACCGCATGGACGCGGGTGTAACCGCCAAACAATTCGCCGGCGGAGCCGTGGTTGTCGACCGCGGTTACTTGGTGGCAGTAGCGAAGCATCGCGACGCAGCCTGGGATGGTCGTCGGCGTAATCGAAACCAAATTGACCAACGCTTCCTGCGCCGCATCACCAGCGCCGTCGGAAAGATCGTCGTCGCCGACGGCACTCTCACCAAACTCAATCCAAAGCCTGCGGTGGCGTTCGATCGCGCCGATGATCGGGTCCTGCTCGGCAGGACTAGCGGTGACGATAGCCGCCACGTTGGCAGCAGCTCCGGTTGCAAGGGCGGTTGCGCCGGCGATGACGGCGCGACGCGACGGACTCGTGATATCCACGTTCTCAGCCTTAGCCATTGGGGAACTCCTTTGGTTGAGGTCAGAGCCGGGCGGGAAGTTGCTGCTTCCCCTCGGCTCGCTTTTGTGATAATCACAAAACCATGGCCAAGTCAATTCGTGATAATCACAAAAACAAGAGGCGCGGTCCTGGAAGGCCCAAGACGACGGGCGTCACCCCTATGACTGGCGTTCGCCTATCGCACGATCTTGAAGCGCGGATTCTGCAATGGGCGGCCGACCAAGAAGATAAGCCGCCGAAGGCGGAAGCCATTCGGCGTCTCTTGGAAACAGCCCTTGCTGCGTCAGAGCGGGTCCAGGTCGCACGTGACAAATCCGAGCGAATGGCGGTGCGTGCAATCGACAAGATCGCAGACCCGTCAGCCCCTTCGGGTGAGCGCACCAGGCGAAAGCGTCGGCTCGTGAAGGGGCCATCAGAATTGCGCGACTTGCAACGCGACGTGCCTAAGTCGACGAAGCGGAAACGTTAGCGAAGGAGCCGAAGTACTGCAGGCCCAAGTGAGAGTTCTGGGGCCGGGATATGCGGGCGAACTAAATGGGGGCCCAGTTAATTACAAGGTCACGCGCGTCTGTCATAGGATCCGACATGATCGCCTCATCATGGCGATACACCTCGATAACTCGTCTCAGCATTCGTTTTTGTTCGTGCCGAGATTGGTGCTTCAGGTCGGGAAAAAGCTGAAAAAACGGCTCAGCCGAATGCTCGGGAGCCAATTTTTCGGGGTGCAAGGCGATGTACCACGATTGATGTACCTGCGCCTCAAGTGGCATGCCGCCTGTGACTTCGGCATAGTCATGCCAGCCGATGAAGAACGCAGTATCATTCCGTTCGTCCGAAAATCTGGCCAGCAGTTCATCGTCATCACGCTCTTCCCGCCCACGGCCATGCGTTGCGTGCTTGAAAGCGTTCCAATATTGCCGCTGTAGCCGATAGACCTCCGCAATGTCGAGTTCGGGCACAGTGGACAGTATGTGGCTAGTGAACGCGTTTCCGCCGCCCTTCCGCGCATAGAAGTCCAGCAACTCGCACGCGCCTCCCGCCAGGCAGTGGACCGAAACCGGGTCGCGGTCCTCGAGATACAGGGCCATCGCGGTCCCAAGCTGACGCCTCGCGCTCTCGATCTTCAAATGGGACATGACCCTCCTCGGTTCAATCAGCGCCATGCTGCCGGGCCCACAAATCCCAACGGCTTGGAAAACGAAAACGGCCTCCTCTTGAGACGGAGGAAGCAATCCACGCCTATCCGACGGAGGTTCTGGATGCTTCGAACCAGGGGCGCCAGCGCCAGGGCAAGCTGACCAACACCTAAGACGGGCGATTGCTTATGTCACCCAGCTTGACCCTTTTCTGCGCGATTTGTTGTTTGGGGCCGCCGTCGAGAGACACCTCTACTTTAAAAAGACTTTCTTGCTTAAAGGTCGCCAAGGCGCGCGGCATAACGATAGTTGCCGGTTCACTACGCTTGACATCTATGTCCAGTGTGCCGCGAGCCATTAGAGACTCGTCTTGAGAGAGCTCAATTTGAAGCGTAAGTCTTCCATCTTCTTCACTAGGCGCTGGAAAATATTGCATAAAGACCGCCAAGTGAATCGCCGCAGGAAATGCAGCGACAATTATGTCGTCGCCGCCAAAGATGCCCATTAGAGATTGTTTGTTGCCAACCTCATCGCGTATGTCATCGCAAATGATGACATTTCGGATATTTTCGACAGAACGAGTCACGGCGCTAATTCAAGTTGCACAATACGGGTATTAGATTGAGCGCGGGGCTCGGGCTTATAGTTTTGCTCCGGCTGAACTACAGCTTCGGTTTTGGTGAGACGCGCAATTAGAGGATGCACATAGTTTGGTTTGGCACGTTCCCTAAAGCGAACCACGCGGTGGTCCATCTCTGCGCCCATTGCGAGCAGGATGTCGCTAAACGTATCGATCTCGAAATTGCTGGGCTCGGAAAGCCAGCGGGTAATTTGTGCCGGATTTTTCTCGATAAGGTCGGCAAGCTTTTTCTTTGTAATACGGCCAGCCGCCGCTTCTTCAGCAAAGAAGGAAGCGATGGCTGAATAAATCCTATTCTGCTGCCTGCGCCTATAGTAGGCGCGATCACGACGCGGGATCGGCTTAGTCTCCTTTGAAGTATTTTCCATCGATGACTCCCGAGGCTAGATCTTCGACTCGTGTGGTGACGAGCGGTTGATAGGGGTGAAACAGGTTCGTCCAGATCGTGCGTGAGCGCAGCTTGGCATCGCGCCACTCTCGTGTTTCCCACCCGTCCAAGTCTTTGCGAAGCGCGTAGTTCGTCGCAACAAAAATGTCCTTGGCGATGAAACGGCCCAGAACCCTGATGGACGGATTTGGCCTCACACTGCGGATCTCCCATACTGCTTCCCGAGCGGGGGATAACAGAAACAGATATTTGGGGCCGATCGGCGCGCCTTCGGCGAATAATTCCAAGTCGGCCTGTAAGAAGCCCTTTCGGTCCTCCCATTCGGGGTCCTCTTCCGGCTCTTGCAAAAACCGCCAAAGCTCTTCTCCGATCAGCATCGAGCGTTTTGGCGATGTCCCCAGCGTCCGGGGAATGAGCGGGAACAGCATCCCGGCACCGACCCTGTCGGCAATCAGATCAACGATTGACATATAAGTCAACTCTGGGCTTGGACAACCAATCTCCGGCAACTCATTTCGGTTAATGCAACCATAAGCAATTACTGAAGCCTTAGACATTAAACTCAATAGCCCTATAAAATTCCTACCGTAGGACTTTTCTCTCGACACTTTCGGTTTCTGAATCGGCGATCTGCCGATCCGGCCACAATCCCTAGCAGCTTCCGACCCCGGCCGACTCCCCGTACCCTTGCCGCATGAAACGCGGCCCAGCAGAAAACATCACCATCAAGCGCTTAAGAGTGTTTGCGGCTCCCGGTGGGCGGTTGCTGTTCAACTACCGCGAAGGTGCACAGCGGCCCGCTGATGATGCGTGGTGGGATGACGTGTTGCTTGATCCACGCGCCTACAAGCCGGTCAACGAAACCAGTTTTGATGAAGCTAGCCCGTTCGCCTATCTGCGGCTTGATCGACAACGCGGTGAGACAGTTGCTTTCACTTGCGCCTGCGGTCGTGGCCGCGTGATCGATAAGACGGAATTGATCGAAGGTCTTGGGGCCAGTGCCAACGTCTTGTGGGTTGCTCGCCGTGTCATCCTCGATTGCGAGCGGCGCAATAAGATCGGGAATTGTTGCCAAGCGTATTGTGTACGGTAGTCCGCGCAACCCAATGGATTACGCGCGGCAGCAAGCGGAGATCGGGCATGACGCCGCGCCCATCGGACATTGCGGAACAGCGGGGCAAGCTGATCAAGCTGCTAGAAAATGCCATGGACCTCGCCGAGGACCTTGCGGAAGGGAAGACTGCTTACCTGATTGAGCGAGCGCTTGACGAGGCCCGGTCCCAGCAATTCAGGCCGAGGCGCTGATGCCTCGCGGGCCGACACTCTGCGCCGCGAGCCCTAGCTTGGATAGTTGGCTTGAAAAGCCTGAAGCGCGCGATCATTCGCGGCGGCAACTTCAGCGTCCGCCACCGCGTCAGCGTGTGTTTGAGCTAAGCCGCGGGCAATTACCTGACGCTCAAAGTCCACGACTTCCCAATACCAGTCGCTACCCTTTGCCATCACGCGGATAAGATTTTTTTTGACCATAGCGAACTCCTCAGCCGTACAGGCGGGAGCCCAACCGGTCTCTCTGTCACCAGCGCCTGACGTAAAGCCGCGGCCGGCGATGTGTCACCTTGCGCCTAATTCTTGGGTATAGCGAGTCTTTGTCCTAACGTAACGGCTGCAATCGGAGCACTGCACTAGACTTCCAATCATCCTGCCGTCCCCTAATCAAAGAGCCTCGGGCCTGTCATGGGAGACCGGCACCGAGGCTCTTTGTACGCAGTACAAAATCACGCAACGCTTAACACCATAAACGGCGTCCGTTTACAAAGCGTGAACCGTATGCCGGTGCGTTGCGCTTCCTGACCGCGCCAGCATAGTCGCGGCATGCGCTGCGAAGCGTCCTCTACACCCGACAGCAACTCGGCAGCGCTTTCCATCGGCCGAGTGAAGTTCTTCGACCAAGCGCGCGCATTCGGCTTCATTGAGCCTGCGGGCGGTGGCGAGCTCTTTGTGCACGGATCTCAGGTGCACGGAGGCGTGCTTGCTGCAGAGGACCGCGTCGAGTTCGTTATCGGATCAAATCGAAAGAATGGAAAGCCAGAAGCGCAGCGCGTCCGCGTGCTGAGGTGAAATCGCTGCCTGCGTCCATCAATCACCACCACAACCAGACGATGATCACGACGAATCCGACTGTGACCCCAATCTCAAACAGGACGCCGGTGAGTTTGTTCTCGTCCATGGCTCACAATAGCACGCATTCACCGATGAAAGGACTTTAAGCGATGGCTGCTAGATTTTGGGTCGGCGGCTCTGGCAATTGGAGTGACCAGGCGCACTGGGCGCAGACTTCCGGCGGCGCTGGTGGCCAAACTGTTCCGAGCACAGGCGATACGTGGCGGATTCCGCCCCTACGTAATTGGAGGCTAGGTGCGCGATAAGGCCGGCGTGCAGAGCTTGAACGCCAGACCGGTGATCATTACCCGGCCCCAGTTCGCGTGCGCGAGATGGCCGTTGAAATTGACGCCTAGATCGTCCCGAAACGTCAGATGAGCAGCGATCCAATCGTGCTGACGACAACGATCGCAACCATAATGGCCAGTGCAAAGATTTCGAGCCGATCGTCTGGCATAGCCACCTCCCTGGAGAGCAGCGAAGGCGGCCCTGTCCGCTTATCGGGGCGCCTTATCTCGGTTCGGAACGATTTGGTCGACCGCCTCTTGCATCCGCGCGCCTACGCCGTGGCGACGCTACTGTCTGCGGCAACGGCGGCGCGAATCATCTATGCTAGCGAAGGGGCATCGAACAAGCGACTGGCCGTCAGCGACGGGACCAATTGGCGGTTCCGCGATGGCGAGGTCGTGAGCAAGGGGGGCGACCATGCAGGTTGAACGCAAGCCTTATGAACTGCTGGTGCGATGGGACATCAACGGCAAGCTGCTCGGCGCACACGTCCAATGGTCGAACGTGGTCATCAACGACGACGGCTCGAAACAGGTCTATCCAACGACGGTGGAGCCGGTCGCCCTCACCACAGACGCCAAGGGCTTCCCGATCGCCGACGTTCTCAACGAGGCCCATGCGGCCACGATCAGCACGCCGCCTGCGTCTTAGCCGTCGACCAGTCGAATAGGCCGGCGAGCAGGACGCACGGCCACGCGAGCGCCAGGTGGAATAGCCTCACAGCCCCCTCCCCGTGTGCAGCGACAAGACGTTGCCTGCCGTCGCGCTATCCCCCGTCGGCGCCGGCGAGCAGTAGGCGGCCCATGCTTCCATCACCTTGCGCTTGAGCCTCATCTGAGCCTCAGTGCCGCGCGCGTAGGCGCGCAGAATTTTGTCGCCGCTCTTGTGCGCCAGGATCGCCTCCGACAACCAGTCCGGGCACTCGGCTTCGCCAAGCTCCTCGCGGCAGTAGTCTTTGAACGACGATCGAAAGCCATGCGTCGTGACGTGTCCATAGGCGAGCTTACGCGCGAGGGTCAGCATTGCCATGTCGGATAGCGGCTGCTCATGCTTGAAGCCGGCAAAGACATAGTCACTCTCGCGCTGCTGCTGCATTTCCTCAAGGACCGCCATGGCGGCACCGGACAGAGCAACCTTGTGCTCGTTCTCCATCTTCATGCGATCGGCCGGGATCGACCATATCCGCGCATTCAGATCGAACTCGTCCCACCGCGCCTTGATCGTTTCGCTGGTGCGTACTGCAGTTAGGATTGTGAAGCGCAGAGCGCGAGGCGTCAGACCTGACCGCTTCTGAAGGTCGGAAAGAAATGCTGCGATCTGTGAATGCGGCAGCGCGGCGTGGTGCTTTTCGCGCTTCTTCGGCCGCGATGGGAGCTGCGCGCGCAGCAACTTGGTCAACTGCGCAGGGTTCGAATCGCTCGCTGGTCTCCACTTGTTTGCCATCGAGAACACCAGCACATCCTCGATCCGGCCGCGCAGCCGGTTCGCCGTCTCGCGCTTTGACAACCAAATGGCTCGACCGGTTTTCTTATCCGGCTGGTTCAGCACATTGACGACATGCTCGCGCTCAACTGCCGCGACCGACATATCGCCGATGATTGGATATGCGTAATTCTCGAGGGACGATTCCCACTGTGCCGCGTGCTTGGCGTTGCGCCACATCGAACGCTTGTTTTCGATGCACGCCGCTGCCGCGTCGCGGAATGTTACCGCGCCCGTCGGCCGGTAAATCTTTGCCGCCCGGGTCGACTTGCTCTGCTCGACGAGATCAATACCGCCGTCCTCGACCTGCGCGCGGCAACCGTCGCGCTTCCGGGTGGCGTTCTTTACCGTCAGTTTGGCAGCCGAGCCCAGCCCCATCCATCGTTGTTTGCCGCGCAGCGTGTAGCGGTACAGCCATGACTTTGCCTTCGGGCCCTGCACCTGCAGGTAAAGCCCACCCCCGAACGAGTATTTGCCCGGAGCATTGAGCGTCGCCACATCGCCGTCGGTCGCGTAGATCATGGTTGCCTCTCCAAAACCGTCCGACAAACTAACAACGAAACCTACAATTTAGCCTGCTACGCCCCGGTGCAACGTGATGCACCGTGACGCAATCAATACCTGATTTTGTTGAGGATTTGAAGCGGCTTGCGACAGTCTGAGGCAAATTCTTGGAGGAAGGGGTGGGATTCGAACCCACGAGAGGCGTGAACCCCTGCCGGTTTTCAAGACCGGTGCCTTAAACCACTCGGCCACCCTTCCTAGCCCGAAAAAATCAACAGCTGCTGCGGTCCAAATAGCGAACATTCCCAGCAGTTGCCACCGATTCCCGCCGAGAGGCCGCGGGATATCACGCGGACACGGTACCGGACAACGCCGCATTGATGGCGGCCGCGGCTTTTCCCTCATCCTTGCGGAACCGGTGGGGTCGATTCGTTCAAGCCAATTCGGTCGGCTTCGTCGCGCCACTCCGCGCTGAGGTGCCACAAGACTGCGGGTCGCCGTCGATGTCGGCGAATACCAAGGCGTTGTCGAGCATCTTCCTGAGGCCAAGGGGCCATCCGCTGCTCGAGCGAGAAGCCGTCCCTCGATATGGGCCGGCGGTACGTTTCGAGACGAGCAAGTCCGCAATTGGGTCTTGCCTCCCAGTAGAGTCGTCAAGTTTGGCAATTTGAAACCGGGTTGGGCGCTTGGCCGCTACCCACATAGCCACGCTATGCGCGCCAATCAGAGGTGGTGCCAACGCCATCACGTTCTCGCCACGACTCTGCGAAAGCCTCGGCATCTCCAAGGCGCCCTCGGGTGTCCCAGTAAGGAATGGAGGTTAATGGCATGGCGAAGAAATTTCTCGTGCTGTGCGTGGTGGCTCTGCTGCTGGTGGGCGCATGGGGCGCGGGCGCATATTTTGGACACCGCGCGGGGAGAGCTGAGGCCTTTCACGAATTCGTCGGCGTTACGGATTTTGGCGAGCGGCGGAACTACGCAATCCGCCACGCGCTCGGTCTGGAGGAGTTTAAGGGCATCACCGGGCAAGACTTGTGGGTGATGCATTCGGTGCATCCGGGCGTCACCGACGGCTTTTTCGTCGATCTAGGCTCCGCCGACGGCGCCGCGATCTCCAACACCTGGGCGCTGGAGCGGAAGGGCTGGGCCGGCATCTGCATCGACCCGTTCCCGCGGAACATGGAAAGCCGGACTTGCCAGGTGTTTGCCGAAGCCGTCGACAATGTTGGCGGCCGGACCGTGCAATTTCAGGATCCGGGCAGTTACAGTGGCGGCATCCTGAAATATGCCGGCTGGTGGGTGTCGCCGGAGAGCAAAGAGAATGTCGTGGACGTCAAGACCGCGACCTTGCGCGACATTCTTCGCCGCGGAAATGCTCCATCGTACATCCACTATCTGAACGTGGACATCGAGGGCGCCGAATACATGGCCTTGAGCGATTTCCCGTTCGATGAATACGAATTCGGCGCGATCACCATCGAGCACAACGACCGACGGGATCAGCGCGCTAAGATCCGCGAGCTGCTGGAGCAAAACGGCTACCGGCTGGAATGGGCCATCCGCGACCAAGATTGGTACGTGCGGGCCGATACGCCGGACGCCACCTCCGCAACGGAGCGCCAGCAGCCGCCGGCGGCGGATTGAAGCTTAGGCAGATCGGCTCAGTAAACCGTGAGACTCGTCGCTCCGCCGGCTCGCATTCATCAGTTCCGAATATCTTGCAGGAACCATTCGGTCGGGATCTCGCGTCCGAGCCCCGCCCGCTTCGCCGCCTCGTAGACCTTGCCGGCGACCGCGAAGAATTGCGCACCCTGCAGGTTGCCGCGTTCGGAATAGGTGATCTGGTCCGCCGAGGTACGACCCTTCGCCCTGCCCTCGATCAGGTCGGCGAGCGTGACGCGCCGGTCGGGCAGCGCGTTGCCGTGCTTGCGACGATTGCGGCGGCCGTCGCCACGTTTGCCCTCCTGCGGACGCGCCTCATAACCGATGTGCTCGGCGTCGGTGGCAAGCTCGGGATGGCCGACCGGCGCCGGTGTGTCGCCGAAGCGAAGATACCGATCGACCTTGCGAAGGCTCGCCTCGTCCGGGCGACCGGTGCCGCCGACCACGACGATATGCGCGCCCTTCTCGAGCAGGCTGCCGTCGGTGACCTCGACTGCGGAGTCAGTCAGCGCCGCGACGATGTGAGCACCGCTGTAGATGTCCTCTGGACGGTCGCAGACCTGCACTTCGATGTTGTAGGTCGCCGCCATCTCGCGGCCGAATTTTTCGCGGTTCTCCTGGGTCGGGCTGAATATCTGGAGCTTCTTGATGGTGCGCACGCGGGTGAACGCCTGCATGTGGGTGCGCGCCATCCCGCCGGAACCCAGGATGCCGACCACCTCGGCGTTCTCATTCGCCAGGTATTTGACGCCGATGCCGCCGTCGGCACCGACCCGCATGTGCTGCAAATGACCGTCATTGATGAAGGCCAGCGGCTCGCCGGTCTCGATCGAGGTCAGCAGGATCAGGCCGCAGAACAGCCCCGGCCGCGTGCAATATTTCTCCTGCGTGACGACGCCGTTATATTCGCTCTCGTAAATGATGTCGGACTTCATCCGGATCGCGAAATAGCCTGCGGTCGAGCCGCCTTCCATCGTGCCCCATTGGTAGTTTTTGCCCGGGTCGCTGGTTGGGATTCGGATATCGATGCGCGGGCGGCAGACCGCCTCCTTCGCGGCGAGCGCGAGGTAGGCCCCCTCCAGCGCTGCAATCGTGTCCTCCATGGTGAGGAGGCGCTCGACATCGTGATTGTTAATGATCAGCGTCATCAAGGTGCTCCACCCGGCGTCAGTTGAATGGCCAATTATCGGATTCGACGTATTTTCAAAGGTTTCTTGCATTTTTCCGCATTGGGCACTAGCTACCCGGCTTGGATGACCCACGCCCGATGACCGATCTGCGCGTCCCGAAAGTGAGTTTCGTTTCGCTCGGCTGCCCAAAGGCGCTGGTCGATTCCGAGCGCATCATCACGCGGCTGCGCGCCGAGGGATACGAGCTGACGCGTCAGCACGAGGGTTCCGATCTCGCCATCGTCAACACCTGCGGCTTCCTCGAAAGCGCACAGGCGGAATCGCTTGAGGCGATCGGAATCGCACTTGCCGAGAACGGCAAGGTGATCGTGACCGGCTGCATGGGCGCCGAGCCCGAGAAGATTACCGAGCGCTTCCCCAACGTGCTCGCAATCACCGGCCCGCAGCAATACGAGACCGTGCTTGCGGCCGTGCACCGCGCGGTTCCGCCGCGGCACGATCCGTTTGTTGATCTCGTTCCGCCCGAGGGCATCAAGCTGACGCCGCGGCACTACGCTTATCTGAAGATTTCAGAGGGTTGTAACAATCGTTGCACCTTCTGCATCATTCCGAAATTGCGCGGCGATCTGGTCTCGCGGCCGGCCGGAGACGTGCTGCGCGAAGCCGAACGGCTGGTTGCCGCCGGCGTGAAGGAGCTTCTGGTCATCTCCCAGGACACGTCGGCCTACGGCGTCGACATCAAATACGCGGCGAGCCCGTGGAAGGACCGCGAGGTGCGCGCACGCTTCCTTGATCTCGCGCGCGAGCTTGGAACGCTCGGCGCCTGGGTGCGGCTGCATTACGTCTATCCCTATCCGCATGTTGACGAGATCATTCCGTTGATGGCGGACGCGAGCGGCGTGCTGCCGTATCTCGATATCCCGTTCCAGCACGCGAGCCCGGATGTGCTTCGCCGTATGAAGCGGCCGGCGGCGCAGGAGAAGACGCTCGATCGCATCAAGCGCTGGCGCGAGCAGTGTCCCGAGCTGACGCTTCGCTCGACTTTCATTGTCGGTTTCCCAGGCGAGACCGAGGATGATTTCTCGATGCTGCTCGACTGGCTCGACGAGGCCCAGCTCGATCGCGTCGGCTGCTTCCGCTACGAACCCGTGAAGGGCGCGCCCGCCAACGATGTCGCCGCGCTTGTTCCTGATGATGTGAAGGAAGAGCGCTGGAACCGCTTCATGGCGCGGCAGCAGACGATCTCGAGGCGCCGCCTCAAGCGCAAGGTCGGCACGCGCCAGCAGGTCATCATCGATGAAGCGGGGCCGACCGTTGCCAAGGGCCGCAGCAAAGGCGACGCGCCAGAGATCGATGGCGCGGTCTATGTGGCGAGCCGCCGGCCGCTGCGGGTCGGCGAGATTGCGACCGTGAAGATCGAGCGCGCCGAGGAATACGACCTGCACGGCACGGCGGTTGGGTTCTAGCGCCGGATCACCTTCACGATTGCATCCGTGAGCGCCATCAGCTCGTTCTCACTGATCGTGAAGCTCGGTATGAGATAAGCCACATTCCCGAACGGACGGACGAACACGCCCTCCTCTGCGAAGCGCGCCTGCAGACCTGTGAGGTCGTCGATCCGTTCAAGCTCCACCACCCCGATCGCGCCGCGCACGCGCACATCCTTGACACCGGCGATACCGCGACACGGCGCGAGGCCGGTCGCCAGCGCGTCCGACACTTGCTTCACCTGCTCGAGCCGCGGCTCTTGCTCGAACAGGTCGAGCGAGGCATTGGCGGCGGCGCAGGCGAGTGCGTTGGCCATGAAGGTCGGCCCATGCATCAGGGCGTGCTGCCGATCGTCCGACCAGAACGCGTCGAAGACCTTGCACCGCGCGATGGTGGCGGCAAGCGGCAGCGTCCCGCCGGTCAGCGCTTTGCCGACCGTGATGATGTCCGGAACGACGCCGGCCTGCTCGCAGGCGAACATCGTCCCGGTTCGTCCGAAGCCCGTGAAGATTTCGTCGAAGATCAGCAGCAGGTCGTAACGATCGGCGAGCGCGCGCAGAATCTGCAGGATGGCCGCATCGTGAAACAACATGCCGCCAGCGCCCTGCACCAGCGGCTCGACGATGATGCCGGCGATCTCCCCAGCATGGCGCTCCAGCAGATTGGACAAGGCCGCGGCGCGCGTGTCGTCTGTCGGCAGGTCGACCACCGCATGCTCGGGCAGCAACCCGCGAAAGATCCCGTGCATGCCGTCGTCGTCGCTCACCGCCATCGCGCCGGTGGTATCACCATGGTATCCGCCCTTGAACGCGATGAATTTCGTGCGGCCGCGGATGCCGCGGTTGAGCCAATATTGCACCGCCATCTTCATCGCGACCTCGACGGCCACCGAACCGGAGTCGGAGAGGAATACGCGGTCGAGATCGCCCGGCATCAGCGCCGCCAGCCGCCGAGCCAGCGTCAGCGCCGGCTCATGAACGAGCCCGCCGAACATCACATGCGGCATCGTCGCGAGCTGCCGTTCGACGGCCTGCCGGATATGGGGATGGTTGTAACCGTGACAGGCGGTCCACCACGAGGCGATGCCATCGATCAGCTCCCGCCCGTCAGCGAGCGTGATGCGGCAGCCGTCCGTGCGCACGACCGGCAACGGCGGCTGCGCGGTCTTCATTTGCGTATAAGGCAGCCAGATGTTGTCCAACCCGGCCTCAAACCAGCCGGGCCGTGTGGAATCACGCGCCATTTAGCTTCCATTCAGTCCTGTTAAACTCCACTTTGCCCTGCGAAGGAGCTAGTGTCCCGATTCCGAAGTTCGTACGAATTCGCAGCAGCCTCCAATACGAACTTCTGAACCGCCACACTAGCGGTCACCCGGAATGCGTTCACTGGAAGAATTTGTAACGACGAAACTCGGCGAGCTCGACGGCGCGAGCCTCCACCGCGTGCTGGCCGAGACCGACCGGCTCGACGGCATCTGGGTCAATCGCAACAATCGGCGCCTGCTGTCGTTCTGCTGCAACGACTATCTGGCGCTGAGCCATCACCC
>WHTP01000141.1 GCA_009377695.1 Hyphomicrobiales bacterium
CAGAAGTCCGCATCATTCTCGCGGCGAGTCCGAAATGCGGACTTCTGAACCGCCACACCTAGATTTCAAAGAGTTGCTATAACGAACTTCGGAATCGGGACACTAGGCTGCTTCCCTCTCGAACATTTGTTGCTGCCGCTGCAGCAGATCGCGGTACAGCCCCTCACACCGCATCAACTGGTCCGGCGCGCCATCCTGCACGATCTGTCCGGCATGCAGAACGACGATGCGGTCGAAGGACTGCACCGTCGACAGGCGGTGCGCGATCGCGATGACGCTGCGATCACGCATGAGGAAGCCGAGCGCCGCCCGGATCGCGTCCTCGGATTCACTGTCGAGCGCAGAGGTCGCCTCATCCAACAGCAGCAGCGGCGCGTCCTTCAGGAACGCGCGAGCGATGGCCAGGCGCTGGCGCTGGCCGCCGGACAGCTTCACACCACGGTCGCCCACAGTAGTCGCCATGCCTTGGGGCAAATCTTCGATGAAGTCGCATCGCGCCGCGGCAGCCGCCTCCAGGACCTCCCGGTCGGAAGCGCCCGGTCGCCCGTAGCGGATATTCTCCATGATCGACCGATGGAACAGCGAGACGTCCTGCGGCACCACCGCGATCGCAGCGCGCAGGCTTTCCTGTGTCACGCGCGCGATGTCTTGCCCGTCGATGAGAATGCGGCCCTGCTGCACATCATAAAAGCGCTGCAGAAGCGCAAACAGCGTCGATTTCCCACCACCGGACGGACCGACCAGACCGACACGCTGGCCCGCCTCGAAGCGCAGGTTGAGATTCTGGAAAATCTGGGGCCCACCCAGGTGCTGGAAATTCACGTTGTTAAATTCGACGCTGGTCCCAAAGCGCATGAGCGGCGCGGCCTCGGGATGGTCGCGGAGTTCGTGCGGCACCAGCAGCGTCCCCAACGCCTCGGACAAGCGGGCCAGATGCTGCACCACGTCGACCAGCGCCACAGCCAGATCGCGCGTTGCATGCAGCACGGACAGTCCAAGCGTGCATGCGAGGACCACGTCACCAGTCGTGATTTCGCCACGCTGCCAAAGCGCAACCGCCCAAGCCAGGAGACCGATCGTCAAGAGTACCGTGACCAGCGCGTGCAAAATGCGCAGCCGTTCGAGGTAGAGCAAGCTGCGGCTGCGCGCCGTGAGCTCGTAATTGATCGCGCGATCGAAGCGTCGATGCTCGTGCCCGAGCCTGCAAAATGCCCGCACCAAAGGCATGTTGCTGACGACGTCGATCATTTCGCCATCGACCGCTGCCGCCTTGCTGGCGAACTCGTGATGCAGCGGCTTGCCCGCCGCTGCGAGCCGGAACATTGCGACGACGACGAGGCCCGCGATCGTCGTCAGCACGGCCGCCATCAGCGGGCTCACGGTGGCGACGAAAGCGATCGCCACCACGGTCGCGATGCACGGTGGCAGCACGTTCCAGATGAACATGTTCTCGATCGTGTAGACGGCGTTCGACGTGGCGGTGACGCGACTCGTCAACATGCCCGGCAGGCGGTCCGCGAAGTAGCCAGGCGAGTGGCCGGTCAGATGGCGGAAGAGATCGCGGCGCAGATCGCCGGTGACGCGCACGAATGTGAAGCTCGCGATCCAGCCGGCGAGCCGCCACAACAGATTGTCCGCAGCGATCAGAAGCACAAGAAACGCGAACGCCAACCAGATACCATGCGCGGCGGACGGCCCGCCCGCGAGCGTATCAACCAAATATTTCACGCCGTATTGAGTTGTGACCGAACAGAAGACCGCAGCCAACACCGCGGCCACGATGACCGCGTGGCTCCATGTCCGTAGCCGGACGTAACGAAAGATGAATGCGTAAGGGCGATCCGCGTAACGGCAAGCTTCGTGCATCCATCCTCGGCTTTCTGTCATCCCCTAACAATAGGTTTCAGGCCTTCGCGCAGACCCTGCGCCCGTGTCGAGGCTGCCATGACTTTGAAGCAACATCGTGAAGCTGGCGCGGACGCACCGTTCTGGGAAAATCGCGCAAGGGTAAATGGTTCCCGCGGGCGCGAAAAATAGTTTCCTTGTCGAACCAACCTGCCCTGTCACAACTTAGAAAGCTGGGCCGTTGGGGAGTGGGTCCCCCCGCAAATCTTCAGGAGACATTGTCCATGCGCATCGCCCAAGTCGCTCCTCTGACTGAGGCCGTTCCGCCAAAGCTCTACGGAGGTACCGAGCGGGTCGTCTATTGGATCATCGAGGAATTGGTGGCACTCGGTCACGACGTGACGTTGTTCGGCAGTGGGGATTCCTGCACCTCGGCGAAGCTCGAAGCATTTTGGCCGCGAGCGCTACGTCTCGACGGGTCGATCCGCGATCCGAACGCGCTGCACATGGCCATGCTGGAGCAGGTACGGCGCCAAGCCGATGAGTTCGATTTTCTACACTTTCATCTCGATTACTATCCTTTCTCCCTGTTCGCCCGCCAGTCGACTGCGTACCTCACGACATTGCACGGACGGCTTGACCTCCCCGAACACCAGCCCGTGTTCGACATCTTTTCGTCCGCTCCGGTCGTTTCGATCTCCAATGCACAAAGGCGCCCGCTGCCACAGGCGCGATGGATCAAGACAATCCACCACGGGCTACCGGAGAATCTCATCGTCCCGCTGCCGGTAAAGCCGTCCTACTTCGCCTTCCTCGGACGTATCGCGCCCGAGAAACGCGTCGATCGCGCCATCCGAATAGCGGAGCATTGCGGCATTCCGCTCAAGATCGCCGCCAAGGTCGATCGCGCCGACCGTGATTACTACGAAGAAGAAATCCGCCCGATGCTCGACTCGCCATATGTGGAGTACATCGGCGAGATCGGCGACAAGGACAAATCGTCATTCCTGAGCGGTGCGATTGCGCTGCTGGTGCCGATTGATTGGCCGGAGCCGTTCGGTCTCGTGATGATCGAGGCGATGGCTTGCGGCACTCCAGTGATCGCCTACAACCGGGGTTCGGTGCCGGAAATCGTCGAAGAGGGCCTGACGGGCTTCGTTGTCGAGGACGAGGCGGGCGCGATCGGCGCGGTCGACCGCTTATCGCATCTGTCACGCGCAAAAATCCGTCAACGCTTCGAGGAGCGGTTTACCGCGCGCCGCATGGCACTCGATTATCTCACCACCTATCGCGAGCTGATGGACGCCGCAGCACCGCGGCTCCGTCTTGTCGCTGATCAGGATGTTCCACAAATCGCGGCGGGATCAGCGTAGTGTGGCGGCTCAGAAGTTCGCTCAACCTCGCGGCAAGTCCGAATATCGGACTCGCCGCGAGTCGGACATTCAAAGAGGTGCTGTCCTTCGATTCCGAAGTTCGAAGCCGCTGCGAAATGAATTGCGACATAACACAATGTCCCCCCGCAAGGCGCAGGTTGATCGTCAACTGACCTCGACCCGCGTCTCCGGTGCGGGAGTCTCTGATGCACGCGTTTCAGGCATCAGCGCCCAGACCGCCGTGAACGCCACAGCAGCGACGGCAGCGAGCCCGAAGAAAGCCACCGAACTGCCGAAATGATCGCTCAAAGAGCCGGCTAGCGTCGGGCTGATCGAGGCGCCGATCCCGACCGCCGTTCCCACGATGCCCTGCGCGAGATTGAATCGGCCAGTGCCGCGCATGATGTCTGCGATCATCAGGGGCACCATCACCCCAAGCCCCGCCGCCGTGATTCCGTCCAGGATTTGCACGGCGACCAGCAGATACGGGTCGGTGACCACGGCAAAGAGCAGCGCGCGAAAAACCAGCGCACCGAACGCGATGCGCAGGAACGGAAGACGGCCCCAAATCTGGGCGTAATGCCCAACCCAGGGCGACATCAAGGCGACGACGATCTGCGGGACCACAATGCACGCGGCGATCGTGACGGTCGCCCACTGGCTCGAGCGCATTGTCACCACGCTTCCCATCAGCGGCAGCATCGAACCGTTGGCAAGATGGAACAGCAAGGCGCAACCAGCGAGGATCAAAAGCGGACGCTTGCGGATGACGGTCCGCACGTCGTCGGCCGGTGCGTGATCGGTCTTCAGCACCACCGTTCCACCATGGGCACGGTCGGGGTCGACTTCAGCCGGACGGATACGGCTCAACGCCAGCAGAGTTGGAACGAGCAATATGGCCGTGACCAGGAAAACCGCACGTGGTTCCCATAAATACCCGACGGCCCCCATGGCTGCGGCCGCCATCCCATTGCCAATGGCTGCAAATCGAGCATTGCGTCCGAGCCGCTCGCTGATGCCGGCGTGACCGACGAGGCCAAGGCTCATCGCCACGATACAGGGGCCGAGCACGCAGCTTGCCGCCGCATGCAAGGCGGCGGCCGCGAGCACGACCGGAAAGACCGGCACGAAGGCATAGGCTAGTGCGGCCGTCGCGATCGCGCTGAGTGCCAAGCCCGCAACCAGCCGCTCCGAGCGGGCGGCGTCGACCAATGCGCCGCCCGGCATCTGCCCCAGCAGCGCAATCAGGCCCCCGGTTGAGAGCACAAGACCGATATCGACCTGCGTCCATTTCTGTGAGGTAAGATACACTGCAATGAATGGGCCGAACCCGGTTTGGATATCGGCGACGAAGAAAATGAACCAGTCGAGCCCGCGCAGGCTTCGCTTGGACGGATGGGGTGGCTCCGCCTCATCCACGGCCAGCGGCCGCGGCACCACCGTCAGCGCGCGGCGATCCGTGCGCCCACGATCACCGTCGTCGCGTACTGGATCGGTCAATCGCGGCGACGGTTTTCCAGGCAGGCGGCGCCTCCGGCACTACAAGCTAGTCCGATGGTAATGATTGTAGACCACCCGACGCACCTAAGACCACGACGGGCTGCTTGTCCTTATATTCCGGCGCCGCTTTCACCTGATCGCGGTTCAGTTCCAAGGTGATGATGTCGCGTTTGGCGCTATCCGGCCGGAACCGCAATGCTCTCCAATCGACGGCGATCTTGCGGCTGCCAACGCCTAAGAAGCCGCCGAAATCGATGATGGCCGCGTGAACATGGCCGCCGCGATCGACGATCACGTCAACGATGCGCCCCATGTTCTCACCGGCGCTGCTGCGTACCTCCCGGCCGAGCACGCCCTGTGCCTGCCATGACCCAAGAACGGTCACCGATGGTTCCGCTGGCGCTTCGGGCGTCTGGACAGCCGGAGCTACCGGAACCGCCGACTGATCGGCACGGACTGGCATCTGCCCACCCGGCACTTCCTGCGCGGAGGGCCCGCCGATCGCCAAGAGCGCGACGAACGTGATCGCTAAAATTGTCCGTAGTCTGCCCTGCATGTCCTTCTCCCCAACCACGAGATCAAAGAAGCTAACGTATGCAGGCCACTTGCGGTTCCAAGCCCGCAACCGCGCGAAGGTAACGTGATCGGGGACTATGCCGACAAAATAACGGAGGCCTGAATTTTCCCCCGCGCCTCCAGCACCTCCAGCGACACGTCGTCGGCGTGGCGGCGAACCTTTAGATCGATGCTCGACCCGCCCACTTGCAGATTACGCAAGATCACCTCCTCGAGGAACTTGGGCAGTCGCGGGTTGCGCAGATGGATTTCATTGGTCTGCGGCTGAAACTCCAGCCCGAGCGTGGCTTCGATCAGCGCGAATGGTGCCGCGCTCGCCCACGCCTGCGGCGCGCAAGCCACCGGGTAGAGCGTCGGACCACGCCTGCGCTCGCGCTGGAACCCGCAAAACAGTTCCGGTAAGCGCCGCAGGTCCATATAGGTGGCGGCGTCGAACAGGCCCTGCATGACTTGAGCGACCGGACGCTTGAACCCGTAGCGCGCAAGGCCGAGCACGATCAGCGCATTATCGTGCGGCCAGACCGATCCGTTATGATAGGACATCGGATTGTAGCGCACCTCGCCGCGTGCCACGGTCCTGATGCCCCAGCCGGAAAAGAAGCGCGGGCCCAACAGCCCGTCGGCGACGAGCCCGGCCCGCTCGGGCCGAGCAATTCCGCTGAACAATACCTGCCCGGCATTTGACGTGCGGACGCGGCACGGCTCCTTCGCGCCATCGAGCGCGAGCGCATAGGTCTCAAGCTCGGGCCACCAAAACGCCGCATCGAACCGCTCGGCGAGACGCCGCGCTTCGGCATCGAGCTTGTTCGCGAACTCGGCGCGCTTGAGCCGGCGCGCACAACGCGCCGCCACCTGCTTGGCGGCGAAGACATAGCCCTGGACCTCGGCAAGCGCGATCGGGCCTTCGGCGCATCGGCCGTCGGCATGAAAGATCGCGTCGTAGGAATCTTTCCAGCCTTGATTGGCAAGCCCGTTCTCGGTCTGGCGGTAATATTCAACGAAGCCGTCGCGATCGATGTCGCCGCTGTGGTCGATCCAGTGCAGGGCCGCCTCGATAGCGGGCCATAGTTCGATCAAAGTCTCGTCATCGCCGGTCCGCTCGGCGTAGAGCCCGGCCAGCAGCACGAACAGTGGTGTTGAATCCACGCTGCCGTAGTAGAGACCAAACGGCACTTCCCCCAGCGCGGCCATTTCGCCGGAGCGCATTTCATGCAGGATCTTTCCCGGTTCTGCGTCGGACGCGGCATCGCTGATCTTGGACTGGAATGCTGCGAGCCGCCGCAACACGCCGCGCGCGATGTTGGGATCGCACCACAGCATCTGCAAGGCCGTGATCAGGCCGTCACGCCCAAAGGTCGTGGAGTACCAGGGAATTCCGGCATAGGGATAGCGACCTTGCGGCGTGTCGGTCATGAGCATGCACAGGTCCGCGGCCGAGCGGCACAGCACTTCGTTGAACAGATCGTTCGATGTCTCGACCGTGGTCATACCGCGGCTGGTCGTGCGAAGCTCGCGGTGCGCGGCAAGCAACCCCCGCAAGAACGGAACCGGACGCTGCACGCTCGGCTCGTTGCACGCGATCGCAAGAAAGATCGGCATCGCCTCATGCGGGTCGAGCTCGATGCGGTAGGACGCGCTCGCCGAGGAAAGCGTCGTCGGAGCCGGATCGAAGATCAGTCGCGTCCGTCGCGGCACGCCATCGAGGCCGTGATAGCTCAGCAAGACCTGATCGGCCGCGATGACCTTGCTGGCGGACGTTCCGCGGCGCTCGCGCTTGATGCCGCGCACTTCGAACAAGTCCGCGAAATCATTTTGGAAGTTCAGCGATAGGTCGAAGGCGATCGAGCGGTCGCTATGATTGCGCAACGCGATGCGCTGATAAGCGGTGCCGCGCCAAAGAAAGATCGCGCGCGCGACATGGATGAGGTCCTTCTGCAGCACGATCTGGCCGTCGACATAAAAGTCCGGATTGGTCAGGTCGACCGCGAGCATCGAGTTGTCATCGCGGACGTTCGATCCGAGCAGCAGCGGATGCTCGCCATTCAACAACAGCTCGAGACGGGAGATGAACCGGGTGTCGGAATGAAAGAGGCCGTCGGGATCGCCCACGGAGATGCCGATGTCGCCATGGCTGTCGGTCACGATGAAGGTGTCGCCGTATTTGAGCGTGCGGCTGGGGCGCGAGACCGTGCCCATCACGGGGATGTAAAATGGCACAGGATCAAGGCGCCTTGGCTCTGTCGGCAAGGAACTTTCAATCGTCATCAAACACCCTCACGACGTCGCGCGTGAATATTGGAATGCCATCGAATGCTGCAGCGTTCAATCTGACATGGGAGGCTGCCCGTCACGAATCAATGGCGCGATTGATACGGCGGCAATGCTGATACGGGTCAATGCGGCCGTTCCGATGCGCTTGCCAGCCGGTTGGGCCTATCTCTGCCGCTCTCGATCTTGTAACTGTCTGTCGCGATGGCAAACAAACGATTGATCAACGATAATTCAACAAACGACTGCCGCCCGCTGTCCAAGCTGCGGATCCTGGAATTCTGCCACACCATCATGGGGCCGAGCGCCGGCATGCTACTCGCCGATCTCGGCGCCGACGTCATCAAGATCGAGCCCGCGCCCGACGGCGACAAGACCCGCAACCTGCGCGGCTTCGCAGCCGGCTTCTTTTCTGCCTTCAACCGCAACAAGCGCAGCCTCGCGGTCGACCTCAAGTCGGACGACGGCCGCGCCTTGATCCATCGGCTCGCGGCGAACGCCGACGTCGTCCTCGAGAATTACGGGCCGGGTACGATGGAGCGGCTCGGTTGCGGATATGCCGAGCTCGCGGCGGCCAATCCGACCCTGATCTATTGCGCGCTGAAGGGATTCCTGAGCGGCCCCTACGAGCACCGGCCGGCGCTCGACGAGGTCGTGCAGTTCATGGCTGGCCTCGCCTACATGACCGGCCCGCCCGGACAGCCGCTGCGGGCTGGAAGCTCCGTGATCGACATCATGGGCGGCATGTTCGCCGTGATCGGCATCCAGGCCGCGCTCAGCGAGCGCGAACGGACCGGCCGCGGCCAGTTCGTGAAGTCCGCACTGTTCGAGACCACCGCCTTCCTGATGACGCAACACATGGCCGGCGAAGCGGTTACCGGCCGCTCGCCGCCGCCGATGCCGGCGCGCGAAGGCGCCTGGGGCATCTATGATCTGTTTGCGACAGCCGACGATCGGCAGATCTTCGTCGGGCTCACCAGCGACAATCAGTGGCGGCGCTTCTGCGAGCACTTTAGGTGCGGCGATCTGCTGACCGATCCGCGTTATGCGACCAATCAAGACCGCGTGCGCGAGCGGCCGACGCTCAAGCCCATCGTCGCGAACATCCTGCGCGGGCACCCGCTTGCGGCGTTAACCGAGTTGTTCGATCGCATCGACATTCCATTTTCGCCGGTCGCCAAGCCGGGCGACCTGTTCGACGATCCGCACCTAAATGCGCAAGGGCGCATGCTTGACATCGACTTTCCCAACGGCGTGCAGGCCAGGATGCCGCGGTTACCGGTCGAAATCGGCGACCACGACTTTAGCCTCGTTCGCCAGGCGCCTGCGGTCGGAGAGCACACGGCGGAAATCCTGACGCAACTCGGCTTGAGCGAGAGCGAGATCGCAGAACTTGCGCGGCGCGGGATCGTCGCGATGTCGCAGGGAGCACGGCCGTGAACGATCTTCCGGCACGAGTCCGCATCCAGGAAGAAGGTCCCCGCGAAGGCTTCCAGTACGAAAAGGGACCGATCCCGACGCAGCGCAAGATCGAACTCATTGACCGGCTCGCGCAGACCGGACTCGATCACATCCAGATCGTGTCGTTCGTCAACCCCAAGGCCGTTCCCGGCATGGCCGATGCGGAGGACGTCGTGCGCGGCATCACACCGCAACCGGGCGTCGCCTACACGGCGCTCTGGCTCAACGACGTCGGTTTCAAGCGCGCACTGGCGGTCGGCACGCTCGATCTGAAAGGCTCCATTCATCTCGCCGCTTCGGCTGCGTTCTTGAAGCGCAACCAGAACCGCACGCCGCAAGAACAACTGCAGGCGCAGTACGACATCGTGCGCATGTATAAGGAGAGCGGCGTCGAGGTGGAGCGCGGCAGCGTCATGGCCGCATTCGGCTGCAATTTCGAAGGCGAAATCCCGCCTGCCCGTGTCGTCGAGCTGGTGCAGCGGCAGCTCGACGTCGCCAAAGAGAATGGCGTGTCGCTGACATATATCCTGCTCGCCGATACCATGGCGTGGGCGACGCCGATGTCGATCAAACGCCTGCTGGGGATCCTGCGCGAGAAATATCCCGATATCGAGTTCGCGCTGCATCTCCACGACACCCGCGGCATGGGCATCGCCAACGCGTTTGCCGGGCTGGAGATGGGCGTGACGCGCTTCGACTCGTCGGTTGCCGGTCTCGGCGGCTGCCCTTTCGCCGGTCACAAGGGCGCGGCCGGCAATGTCTGCACCGAAGATCTCGTGTTCATGTGCCACGAGATGGGCATCGACACCGGCATCGACCTTGACGCGTTGATCGACTGTGCGCGGCTCGCGGAGGAAATCGTCGGACATCCCCTCCCCGGCTCGGTGATGCGCGGCGGCAATTTGCAGGCGCGGCGAGATGCGCTGAAGGCGCGGAGTTAGCGTTTCACGAAGCGCGCGTTCCAGTGCGGTGGCGGTGCGCCTGCCACAGGCAGCGCAACCGTCGCGATCCGATCATCGAGCAATGAGCCGATGTAGGCCGTCTTCATGTTGGGACCGCCGAATGCCATGCTCGAGATATTGCCAAGAACCCGCGCGGGAATTTTCGTCGGCATCGTCGACCGCGTCATGACGTCGTCCTGGTATTGCCGTTCGACGTCCTCGATGAACGTGCGGTCGATGTCATCGAAGATTAGAGTTTGACGGCCATCGCAGTCGACGCGGATCAGGCTGTTGCTGTAGGGACTCGTGATCCAGACGGCGCCATCGATGTCGAATGTCAGCCCGTCGGGAAAGATGCCGGCGCCGAAGCGCGTGACGGCTTCGCGTGGGCCGAGATCGCCATTGGGCTTAATGGGAAAGCGATTGAGTTCGCGAGCGTAAGTCTGGTTGACGTAAAGCCACTGGCCGGACGGGTCGACCTTGGCTTCATTGGTGAATGAGAGACCATCGGCGACGATCCTGGCGCCGCGCTGATCCAGCATTGCGATGAATCCATCGGCGCGCTTGCGGCTCCGTGCCAGCGTGCGCGGCTGCGCGCGCGTGCTGACGGTCGCCCACACACGCCCTTGTGCATCGGCATGGACGAAATTGGTGGCCGGCAGTGGCGTGCCGTCAACCTCGAGCAAGAACGGCGTTAACGTGCCATCCACGGTGAAGCGCCAGACGCCGCCGGGATCGTCGAGCTGCGTCAATAGCGCAGAGCCGTCCGGCAGGAGTTCGATCCCGTTCACCAGGAGAGGCTTCCCGAAGCATGTCAGCCCTGCGCCGAACAACGTTTGGCGCCCGTCCGCATCGATGCGCGTGAAAGCCCCGCGCCGATCGGAAACGTAGAGATCGCCGGCGCCGGTCGCCAACACGCATTCGGGCCGCACGATCCCGGAACCGACGAAGGCGATCGTGTCGATGTTAATGACGTTCATGACCTGGGATTCTCGTTCATGACCTGGGATTCTCGTTCATGACCTGGGATTCTCGTTCATGACCTGGGATTCTTATGGGGGGAGTCAGTTGAACCGGAACTGCTTGCAGTGGCAGCTTCCGGCATCCTGTCGCTCTCGCTTATAATCCATCACGTGGCGACAAGAGCCGAACGGTAACCACGGCTCCAGAAGGCACTTGTTGCGCCGCGATTACCGGCCAAAAATCGCCCGCAGCATGACCAGCCGGCTCGACATCCACTACCATTTCACTCCGCCCGAATTCATTAGACAGGTTCGGGCGAGAGCAAATTTTGACGCGGCGCGGTTTTCGCCGGCCGATGCGGCCGCGCGAACGACGTCTGTCATGCTCGACGAGTTGGAGCGGCATCAGATCGACGCCGCCATCGCCTCTCCCCCGCCCCCGGGGGCCTGGTTCGGCAACGTCGTCATCGCGCGCCGGCTGTCACGGATGTGGAACGAATATGCCGCGCGCATCGTGCATGACCATCCATCACAGTTCGGCTTCTTCGCCTTGGTCACGCCGCCTGATCGCGATGGCAGCCTGCGTGAACTGGAATACGCATTGGACACGCTGAAAGCCGATGGGGTCGCCCTTGTCAGCAATTACGACGGACAGTGGCTCGGCGATCCAAAATTCGATGGCTTCATGGGCGAACTGGACCACCGGAACGCAGTCGTGTTCGTGCACCCGACGGCCCTGCAGGCGTCTGGCCTACCATTGATCGCCAATGCAGATCTCAACCCGCAGATGCTCGAATATCCCTTCGATACCACGCGCACGATCGTCAGCATCCTGCTCGCCGGAATTCCGAAGCGCTATCCAAACATTCGCTTCATTTTCGCTCACGGTGGCGGGACGATACCCTATCTCGCCGGACGCCTCTCCGAGATCGGCCTCGATGGCAACCCGCCACGCAACGACCTCTACGCCAGCCTGCGCACGCTCTATTTCGACACGGCACGTGTCGCCAATAAGATAAGCCTGACCGCACTGGTTGCGGTCGCGGGAAAGAACCGGATCGTGTTCGGCAGCGACGCGCCATTTTTCTCGCCGTCCGACGAGATCAAGCTGATGTCGACGATGAAGGTCGCCGGGCAAAGCCTGCTGGAGACGGCCCACAAGAACGCAGTCACCTTGTTCTCGCGGTTCTCCCCTCGCGACCTGAGTTCCGCCAAGCGTTAACGGTCAAGAGGCGCGAGAGCTCCGCCATGCCGTTGCAGTGGCGGGGGGCTTGCGGTGTCGAATGTCGAACATTGCTCTCGCACCGCTCGTTGCAATGTCATTCAGCGGCAGGCACGGCTTGCATCGGCATCGGCATATGCGCCTTGAGGCCGAGCAGCTTCGCCACATATTCGCCGATCGCTAGCGATGACGTCAGTCCCGGCGACTCGATCCCGAACAAGTTGACGAGATGCGGGATGCCGTGATCGCGCGGGCCTTGAATGACGAAATCCGCCGGCGGCTCATCGGGCCCCGTGATCTTCGGTCTGATCCCCGCATAAGCAGGCGAGAGCACGCCGTCCGGCAGGCCCGGCCAGAACGAACGGATCGAGCGATAGAACGCTTCGGCGCGGGACGGATCGACCGAATAGTCGAGCCGGTCGATCCACTTGACGTCCGGCCCGAACCTCACATTGCCGGCGAGATCGACGACGGCATGGATATCCATGCCGCCAGGACCGTGCATCGGATAGATCAGCCGCTTGAACGGGCGGCTCGTCACGCCGAAGTAAACGCCGCGGCGGAAATAGCCGCGCGGCACCGCGCTCGCCGGCATGCCGGCGATTGCACGCGCCAGCGGCGGCGCGCCGTGGCCAGCGCAATTGATCAAGGTCTTGCACATCAAGGTCATCGGCTCGGCCCCGCCGACCTCGATACAAACGCCCTGTGACATCACTTCGCCGCCGGTGACAGGGGCGCGCAGCGCAACCGTGCCGCCGTAACTCTCCAGCTCGGCCTGATAGGCCAGCATGAGCGAATGGCTGTCGACGATGCCCGACGACGGTGACAGGTAAGCGGCATGGCATGCGAGATTGGGTTCCAGCTCGCGCGCCTCGTCCGGCTCCAGCCACGTCAGATCGTCGAGGCCGGCTTCGGTCGCGTGCATCATATGACGACGCAACGGCTCAACCTCTTCAGCGCGGCGCGCGACGACCAGTTTGCCGAGCCGCCGATGCGGCACGCCATGCTCGGCGCAGTAGGCATACAGGAGTTGCGGTGCGCGCGGGAACAGATGCTGCCGTAGCGTGCCTTTCTTGTAATAGAGTCCGGCATGGATCACTTCGCTGTTGCGCGAGGAGGTGTGCTCGCCGATCCGCGGCTCCGCTTCGAGCACCAGCACCTCGCGGCCGGCGGCCGCCATGGTGCGCGCCACCGCAAGGCCGACCACGCCCGCGCCAACAACGATGCAATCGGCTGTTTCCATCGGACGTCACTCCCATTCTTCTCGCGCCATAAAAGCCGCTAGTGTCCCGATTCCGAAGTTCGTACCATTTCGCAGCAGCCTCTTATACGAACTTCGGAATCGAAGGACACTAGCAACTCATTGAATCTAGTGTGGCTCTGGTTCAGAAGTCCGCATGTCGGACTCGCCGCGAGAATGATGCGGACTTCTGAACCGCCACACTAGTGGTCCGATTCTAACATTCGCATCCCTTCTCAGCGGGCGACTTTGCGAATGTTAGAATCAAAGGACCACTAGCAAATATAAGCTGCTAGTGGAGTTTTGGATTTGACATTCGCTTTGGGAGTCTGCGGTCAACGGGGTAGCGAATGTCAAATCCACTCCACTAG
>WHTP01000067.1 GCA_009377695.1 Hyphomicrobiales bacterium
GCCGGAAAGCCTGCCAAAGTCGCCATCATCGCCGTCGCCCGCAAACTTCTGATCACCGCAAATGCCATCCTGCGAGACAAGTCTGCATATCAACGCTAACAAAACAGTTGCCGGGTCTGCAGCGCATCACTTCGTGCTGCGCCGCGCCCGGGACACGAGAGCAGAATCGATGTTCACCACCTGCCGCACCGTCCGCATCGAGTGGGGCGATTGCGATCCCGCCGGCATCGTCTTTTACCCGCGCTATTTCGAGATGTTCGACCACTCGACCGTGCTGCTGATCGAGCAGGCCCTGGGCATGCGCAAGCACAAGATCTACGAGCACTATGGTTCGGGCGGATGGCCGTCCGTCGAAACCCAGGCGCACTTTCATCTGCCCATCCGCTTCGGCGACGACGTCGAGATCGAAACCGCGATCACCACCCTCGGACGCTCGAGCTTCAGCCTGCAGCATCGGCTCACACTTGACGGTGCGCTGGCGGTCGAAGCCAACGAGACCCGCGTCTGGGTCGTGCGCGATCCTTCGCGCCCGTATGGGCTGCGTGCCCAGGCGATGCCGGAGGACGTGGTCGCACATTTCAGCGGCCGTTGACGGGCATCGTCCCACCCGTTCCCGATATTGTCCGCCGACCGCGCGCCTTCGCCGCAATGTCAATCGGGCCCGATGGTTGTAAGCCCCTTCACGACCAAGCTAAACTTCGGCCAGAAACATCGTTCTGGGAGGAATGTTGTGAAAAAGCTCCTTGTCGGCGCGACCTTCATCATGTCGGCCTGCCTGTCGACCGCGATGGTGTCGAATGCCTCGGCGCAGCTTGTCGGGATCGGGACCAGTCCGCAGGGCACGCTGACCTACCAGATCGGCGCGTCGGTTTCGAAAGTGATGCAGGACGTCGGAAAGATTCCCTCGCGCGTCCAGCCCCAGTCCGGAACCAGCACCATCATCCCGCTGTTGAACTCGGGCGAGCTCGACATCAGCTTCGCCAACACCGCCGAGGTCTACGACGCGTTCCACGGCGTCGGCACCTTTCCGAAGCAGCCGAATCCCAAGCTGCGGATGATGGCGGTGATCTTTCCAATCAAGGCCGGGCTGTTCGTGCGTGCCAATTCCGACATCAAGTCGATCAAGGACATGAAGGGCAAGCGCATCGTCTACGGGCTCGCCAGCCAGGAGATCGTGCGCAAGACAGTCGACGCCATGCTGGCGACCGGTGGTCTCTCGATCAAGGACCTCACGCCGGTGCTGGCGCCGAACGTGGTGCGCGGCGCCGACGATCTCGCCGCCGGCCGCGTCGACATCGCGGTGTTCGCGATCGGCGCGCCCAAAGTCGCCGAGGTCGATGCCGCCGTCGGCGGCATCCGCTTCATCCCGATCGACAATTCGCCGACGGCGCTGGCGGCCTTGAAGAAGGACTTTCCCACCGGCTACATCGCGCAGATCAAACCGGCCCCCAATCTCGTCGGCGTAAAGGAACCGATGTTCACGATGTTCTACGACTATGCGGCCATTGCCGGCGCCGACGTACCGGCTGCCCGCATCAAGGCGATCACACAGATCATCGCCGAGAACCGCGATGCGCTTGCCCAGGGTCAGCCGCTGTTCCGCCAGATGGAGACGGCGCGGCTGTTCACCAATTTCAACGTGCCGTATCACCCTGGCTCGATTGCCTACTACAAGGAAAAGGGCATCGCCGAAACCAAGTGACGCCCCCACAACCGGGCGCATTTGACGAATCGCTGTGAAGGCCATGTCGGCAAAAATCGTGAAACCGGTCATGGTCGTGTTGCAGGCGTCGATCGTCCTGATCGTCGTCGGCTGGATTCTGAACATTCCCGGACAGCTTCAGATCAGCCTGTTCACCGAGCAGATGCTGGCCGCGGTGCTCGGGCTTTCGCTTGCGCTCACCTTCCTGACCTTTCCGCTCTCGATGAAAGCGAGAGGAGAGGAAGCGATCGCGCTCAAGGCGTTGACCGGTGAGCAAGACGTCGCGGGGCCTGTCGACCTCGTCCTGGCGGCATTGAGCCTCATCTGCTGTTTCTATGTCGCGATCCGCTATCCCGAACTGATCCGCGAGCTCGTGGCGCGGCCCTGGAGTGGTGTCACCATCGCCACCATCATCGTGCTGCTGGTGTTCGAGGCGAGCCGGCGCGTCACCGGTCTGGCGCTGGTCCTGATCGTGCTGGTCCTGTGCGCGCACGCCCTGCTCGGCTGGATGCTGCCCGAGATGTTCGCAAGCCGCTACGTCTCTTTGAGTCGGCTAATGGTCTATCTCGGCGTCGACACCAATGCGTTGCTCGGCAACACGTTACAGATCGCCGTCATCGTGGTCGTGCCGTTCATCATCATGGGTCAGGTGCTGACCCGCTGCGGCGGCTCCGAGTTCTTCTCCGATCTTGCGGCGTCGTTGATGGGCCAATTTCGTGGCGGCTCCGCGAAGATCGCCGTCGTCGGCTCGGCATTTTTCGGCATGGTGTCGGGCAGCGCCGTCGCGAATGTCGCGAGCGTAGGCACGATCACCATCCCGCTCATGAAGCGGAACGGGTTTCCCGGCCATACCGCAGGAGCGATCGAAGCCGTCGGTTCGACCGGCGGCCAGATCGCACCGCCGGTCATGGGCGCGGCCGCATTCCTGATGGCCGAATACCTGCAGGTGCCCTATGCCGAGGTGATGATCGCCGCGATCATTCCGGCCTTGCTCTGGTACGCGACGCTGTTCATGCAGGTCGATCTTGAATCGGCCAAGCTCGGAATCAGTGGAGCCCCGCGTTCTCAATTGCCGTCGATCGGCAAGGTCATGCGCGAAGGCGGCCACTTCCTGCTGCCGTTCGTGGTGCTCGTCAGCGGGCTGCTCTGGTTCAATTGGGAGCCGGAATATGCGGCCTTGATGGGAACCGGCGCTCTCATCCTGATGGTGCTGATCGTGCCCCACAAGGGCAAGCGCATGACGATTCGCGACGTGCTCACCGCGCTGGTCGCGTCCGGCGGCGCCGTGGTGGACATCATTGCGGTCACGGCGATCGCCGGCATCCTCATCGGGGCGATGAACCTGACCGGGGTCGCCTTCTCGCTCACGCAGCAGCTCATCGGCATCAGCGGCGGCAACCTGCCGCTGCTGCTCCTCATCACCGGTCTTGCCGCCTTCGTCCTGGGCCTGCCGCTGCCGACGGTCGGGGTCTACGTGATCCTCGCGACGCTGGCGGCGCCGGCGCTGGTGCAGGCCGGTATATCGCCAATACAGGCGCACATGTTCGTATTGTTCAACGGCCTGCTTGGCATGGTCACACCGCCGGTGGCGCTCGCCGCTTTCGCGGCTGCGACCATCGCCAAGGCCGATCAGTGGAAGACCGGCTGGATCGCCACCCGAATGAGCTGGTGCTGCTATCTCATTCCCTTCCTGTTCGCCTATACGCCGGCTCTGGTGATGCGGGGCGATCCGTTTTCGATCGTGCTTTCGCTCTCGCTCGCGCTGCTTGGCATCCTGATTGGGACCATGGCCGTCGTCGGCTTTTTCACTGCCACGATTCCGCCGTCATATCGGATCCCCTACGGCCTGATCGCGCTCATGCTGCTGGCGCAACCCGCCATGTTTGATGGCGCGGTGTGGCTCAATGTTGCTGGTGTGGCGGCGGCGGCCGCCGCCATCGCACGCGAAATTTTGCGCGGACGCTCGCAGCCTAAGGTAACGCCCGGCCCACAAAGCGCCCGCAACCCAGCCACGCCCTGATGCAATAGACACAGCGTGGCCGACAAGCTAACAACGCCCCCGACACTTCATCCCGTCCCCTCCTTCGCGAGCCAGCTGAGCCCGCACATCGCCGCAAGAAGCCACTGGAGACCTGTCCATGCGCATCGACGCCTACACCCATTTCTTTCCCAAGAAGTTCTTCGACAAGCTCATGGAGATTGCCGGCGACTATAAGGATATGGGCAAGCGCGTGCGCTCGCTGCCGGCGCTCTACGATCTCGATGTCCGCAAGAAGATCGTCGACGGTCACAAGGACTACCAGCAGATCCTGTCCTATCCGCAGCCGCCGTTCGAGAGCTTCTGCAAGACGCCGCAGCAGTTGGACGAGATGATCCGCCTCTGCAATGACGGCTTCGTCGAGCTGTGCGACAAGGAGAAGGATCGCTTCCCGGGCTGGGTCGCGCAGGTGGCGCTCGGCGCGCCCGACGCCGGCGCCGGCGAAGCAGAGCGCGCGATCAAGAACGGCGCGCTCGGCGTACAGATCTACACCAACGTCCTGGGCAAGCCGATCGACTCGCCGGAGTACCTTCCGTTCTGGAAGAAGATGAATGAGCTCGGCAAGCCGATCTGGATCCACCCGGCGCGCGGCGCCGACACGCCCGATTATCCGCTCGCGGAGAAAAAGTCGCTCTACGAAATCTGGTGGACACTCGGCTGGTCTTACGAGACCGCCTGCGCGATGACGCGCCTCGTCTACTCCAGGATCATGGACAACCATCCGAACCTGAAGATCATCACGCACCACTTCGGCGGCATCGTGCCGATGCTCGAAGGCCGGCTCGGGCCGGGCAACGACGTGATGGGATCGCGCACCTCGGACGAGGATTACGTCGCGCTGCGCAAGAGCCTCAAGAAGCGCCCGCTTGACTACTTCAAGCAGGACTTCTGGGCCGACACCGCCGTGTTCGGCGGAAAGCCGGCAACCAAATGCGGCCTCGAGTTCTATCCGCTTGAGAAGATCGTGTTCGCCTCCGACTGCCCGTTCGATCCGGAGGGCGGCACGATGTATCCGCGCCAGACGCTGGAAATCCTCGACTCGCTCAACATCCCGAAGGCCGACCGCGAGGCGATTGATTACAAGAACCTGGAGAAGGTCACCGGCGTGAAACTGGTGAAGTAATCGCCGGCAACGCAAGTCGCTGCTGGTGCGGCATATTCCGTAACCCTCTCCCATCCGAACTCGGGTTTACCCGAGTTCGGCTTTTTTTAGGTGGTCGAAATCGGAAACATCCGACTCGACTGGGAGAGGGTGCCCGAGCTTAGCGAGGGCGGGGTGAGGGGTTGCGCGCGAAGCGCGCCAATCACTGAAGGTACCCCTCACCCGGCTCACCGTCTTCGCTACGCTACGATGGCTCGCCACCCTCTCCCTCAAGGGGAGAGGGTAAGCACCCGCGGCTCCACTGCCTCAACCATCGCCAGCCATCTAGTGGAGTGGATTTGACATTCGCTTTGGGAGTCTGCGGCCAACGGGGTAGCGAATGTCAAATCCACTCCACTAGGGCACACATGTTATTCGCAGGACAATTCACATGCGGGTCAAGCCCGCGATGACGCGCCAGACCTCATCTGCTAGCGTCGCGGCACCATGGATGCCGCTCGTTCCTTCGCACCGCCCGGCTTTGCGTCCGATCCGCCAGCGAATGCGGCCGGTGTCGCGTCACCGGCCGACGCCGCCGCGCGACCAACGCCGGTCATGGAGCAGTATATCGAGATCAAGGCGGCAAATCCGGATTGCCTGCTGTTCTACCGGATGGGCGATTTCTACGAATTGTTCTTCGAAGACGCCGAGGTCGCCGCGCACGATCTCGGCATCGTGTTGACCAAGCGCGGCAAGCATCTCGGCCGCGACATCCCGATGTGCGGCGTGCCGGTCATCCGCGCCGACGAATACTTGCATCGACTGATCGCGCTCGGGCATCGCGTCGCGGTCTGCGAGCAGATGGAAGACCCCGCCGTAGCGCGTAAGCGCGGCTCAAAAAGCGTGGTGCGACGCGACGTCGTCCGGCTGGTAACGCCCGGCACGCTGACCGAAGACACGCTGCTGGATGCGCGACGCAACAACTATCTGCTCGCGCTCGCCCGCGCACGGGTCTCGTCAGACGACACAAGCCGGTTCGCGCTGGCCTGGATCGATATCTCGACCGGCGAATTCCGCATCGCCGAATGCGAGCGCGCCGGCCTCGCCGCCGAACTGGCGCGGCTCGAGCCGAGCGAGATCATCGTGTCAGATGCGCTCTACTCCGACGCGGAACTCGCGCCGTTCCTGCGGACATTGCCGGCGGTGACGCCGCTCACCCGCGATGTGTTCGACGGCGCGACCGCCGAGCGCCGGCTGTCGTCGTACTTCTCGGTCGCCACCTCGGACTCGTTCGGCTCGCTTTCGCGTCTGGAGCTGACAGCGGCCGCCGCCTGCGTCACGTATGTGGAGCGTACGCAACTCGGCCAGCGTCCGCCGCTGTCGCCGCCGGTGCGCGAGGCCGAAGGCGCGACGCTCGCGATCGACCAGGCCACCCGCAGCAATCTTGAGATCGTCCGTACGCTCAGCGGCGAGCGGCGCGGGTCGCTGCTTTCCGCCATCGACCGCACCGTGACCGCGGCGGGTTCGCGGCTGCTCTCGCAGCGGCTGGCAGCGCCGCTGACCGATCCTGTCGCGATTGCGCAGCACCATGATGCGGTGGCGCATTTCATCGCGAACACGGGCTTACGCAGCGCCATACGCGCAGAGCTGAAGCGCGCGCCCGATCTCGCCCGCGCCCTCTCACGTCTCGTGGTCGACCGTGGCGGCCCGCGCGACCTTGCGGCCATCCGCGACGGCATTGATGCGGCGGCAAGCCTCGCGGACGCACTCACCGCGGGCGGTGCGATTCCGCTTCAGGTCGACGAGGCCGCAAACGCCTTGCGCGGGCCAGATGCTACCATCATGCAAGAACTTGCGGCGGCGCTCGGCGACGAGCTGCCGCTGCTCAAGCGCGATGGCGGCTTCGTGCGCGCGGGCTATCACCCAACGCTCGACGAATCCCGTTCGTTGCGTGATGAATCGCGCCGCGTGATCGCGGCGTTGCAGGCGCGCTATGCCGAAGAGACAGGCGTGCGCGCGCTCAAGGTTCGGCACAACAATGTGCTCGGCTATTTCGTCGAGGTGACCGCGCAGAACGCCGACAAGCTGCTCGCGGCGCCGCTCAACGCGACTTTCATTCACCGCCAAACGCTCGCCGGCCAGGTCCGCTTCACCACCACGGAGCTTGGCGCGCTCGAAGCCAAGATCGCGAGCGCCGCCGACCGCGCGCTCGGCATTGAGCTCGAGACCTTCGACCGGCTGTCGGCGCAAATCACGGCCGCGGCCGATCCGGTCAAGGCGGCTGCGGAGGCATTGGCGGCGCTCGATGTGGCGGCCGCGCTGGCGGAACTTGCGATCGAGCAGGACTATGTGCGGCCCGAGGTCGACGCCTCGCTCGACTTCGTCATCGAGGGCGGGCGGCACCCGGTGGTCGAGCAGGTGCTCCTCGTCGACGGCGGGCCATTCGTCGCCAATGATTGCGACCTATCCCCCCTGCCACAGCAAGGGGCGGGGCGCATCTGCCTGCTGACCGGCCCGAACATGGCGGGCAAGTCCACCTTCCTGCGCCAGAACGCGTTGATCGCGATCATGGCGCAGACCGGCAGCTTTGTGCCGGCGCGGCGCGCGAGGATCGGCGTGATCGATCGCCTGTTCTCGCGCGTCGGCGCGGCCGACGATCTCGCGCGCGGCCGCTCGACGTTCATGGTCGAGATGGTGGAGACTGCCGCGATCCTCAATCAGGCGGGCGAGCGCTCGCTCGTCATCCTCGACGAGATCGGCCGCGGCACCGCGACCTTCGATGGCCTCTCGATCGCGTGGGCGACGATCGAGCATCTGCACGCTGCCAACCGTTGCCGCGCGCTGTTCGCAACGCATTTCCACGAGCTGACGGTGCTGTCGACCAAGCTGCCGCGCCTGTTCAACGCCACCGTCCGCGTCAAGGAATGGCAAGGCGAGGTTGTATTCCTGCACGAGGTCGTACCGGGCGCCGCCGACCGCAGCTACGGCATCCAGGTCGCGAAGCTTGCTGGCCTGCCGGCGAGCGTCATCGAACGCGCCAAGCTCGTGCTTGCCAAGCTCGAAGCTGAAGACCGCGCGTCGCCGCGCGGCTTTGAGGACCTGCCGCTGTTCGCCGCCGCGCCGAAGCCGCAGTCTGAGCCGCCGACTAAGCCGCCGATCGACGACGCAGTTGCGCAGGTCGTCGCCGCGCTAGCCGCGATCAATCCCGACGAATTGTCGCCGCGCGAGGCGCTGGAGGCGCTCTACCGGCTCAAGGCGAAATCCGCAGCGCAAGATTAAGGCCCTACTGACCCATTGAATTGATTAATCTTTCGCCCATCAATAATAGCCCCCGCGCCCAATAATGGCCCCGCCGGCCGGCAGAAATCCGTTACGCTGGGACGATCCCCTTTGTTGCCACCACAGGTGGATGACAGGTGCCATCGGCTCCGCTATCCCCACAGGCGATGCTTACGCCCCCCGACCAGGTTCCCCGCGCACCCGCCGACCTGCTCGACGTGGATGCCTTGGCAGCCGATCTCGATGCGCTCTGCAAGCAGTACGCCGGGCGTGAACGCGAGTTGCGGACCGCGCTCGCACAGCGCCTGAAGACGGCGCTGGTCGAGGGGCGCGCCAAGGGCGAGAAGCTGCTTTTGAGCGATCGTCACGGCCGCCGCTGCGCGGAGCGGCTGTGCCACATGCAGGACGAGATCATCCGGCTGCTATTCGAGCTCGCGGAGCGGCATCTCTATCCGGTGCGGAACCGGTCGGAAGCCGAGCAGATGGCAGTGGTCGCGACCGGCGGCTACGGGCGCGGATTGCTGGCGCCGGGCTCCGATATCGATCTCCTGTTCCTGCTGCCCTACAAGCAGACCGCGTGGGGCGAGTCGATCGCCGAGACCATCCTCTATTGTCTCTGGGACATGGGACTCAAGGTCGGTCATGCAACGCGCTCGATCAACGAATGCGTCCGGCAGGCCAAGGCCGACATCACCATCCGCACCGCGGTGCTCGAATCGCGTTTCCTGCTCGGCGATCGCAAGCTGTTCGACGAGATGGTCGCCCGTTTCGACAAGGACGTGGCGCAGGGCACCGCGCCGGAATTCGTCGCCGCCAAGCTGGCCGAGCGCGAAGAGCGCCACCGCCGCGCCGGCCAGTCTCGCTACCTGGTCGAGCCGAACGTAAAAGACGGCAAAGGCGGGCTGCGCGACCTGCACACGCTGTTCTGGATCGCGAAATACGTCTACCGCGTGCGCGAACCCGAAGAGCTCATTGAGAAAGGTGTCTTCAACCGCTCCGAATACATGCTGTTCCGCCGCTGCGAGGACTTCCTGTGGTCGGTCCGCTGCCACATGCACTTCTTGACCAATCGCCCGGAGGAGCGGCTGTCGTTCGACATCCAGCGCGAGATCGCGGTGCGGCTGGGCTACACCTCGCATCCCGGCCTGCGCGACGTCGAACGCTTCATGAAACATTACTTCCTGATCGCCAAGGACGTCGGCGATCTCACCGCGATCCTCTGCGCCGAGCTTGAGGACAGCCAGGCCAAGGCGATGCCGGTGCTCAGCCGCATGATGGCACGGTTTCGGCCGTCGAAACGCCGCACGCTCAGCGAAACCGAGGACTTCATCGTCGACTACAACCGGATCCACGTTGCCGATCAGAACGTGTTCAAGCGCGATCCGGTCAACCTGATCCGCATTTTTCATCTCGCGCAGAAATACAATCTCGCTTTCCATCCCGATGCGATGCGCGCCATCCGCCACTCGCTCCACCTGATCGACAATGATCTGCGCGAGAACGAGGAGGCCAATCGCCTGTTCCTCGAGATCCTCACGTCGACGAACGATGCAGAGACCGTACTGCGCCGCATGAACGAGGCCGGCGTGCTCGGGAAGTTCATGCGCACTTTCGGCCGCATCGTGGCGATGATGCAGTTCAACATGTATCACCACTATACGGTCGACGAGCATCTCCTGCGCTGCATCGGCATCCTCTCCGACATCGAAGCGGGCCGCGCCGAGGACGCGCCGTTCGCGACCGAGTTGATGCGCACCATGCAACCGGAGCACCGAACCCTGCTCTATATGGCGCTGTTCCTGCACGACATCGCCAAGGGCCGGATCGAGGACCATTCGATTGCCGGAGCGCGCGTGGCGCGGCGACTGTGCCCGCGCTTCGGGCTGTCGCCGGCGGAGACCGAGACCGTCGCCTGGTTGGTGGAGCAGCACCTCGTAATGTCCACGGTTGCGCAATCGCGCGACCTCTCCGATCGCGTCACCATCCAGAATTTCGCGGAGGTCGTGCAGTCGGTCGAGCGGCTGAAGCTTCTGACCCTGCTGACCACCGCCGACATCAAGGGCGTCGGGCCCGGGGTGTGGAACGGCTGGAAGGCGCAGCTCATCCGCACGCTCTACTACGAGACCGAGCCGGTGCTGACCGGCGGCTTCTCGGAAGTGAACCGCGCCCAGCGTGTCGCGATGGCGCAGGCCGAATTGCGCGCAGAGCTCACGGACTGGCCGGCCGCAGAGATCGATGCCTATATCGCGCGGCACTATCCGGCCTATTGGCTTAAGGTCGACCTGCCGACCAAGGTCGCCCATGCGCGGTTCGTGCGGGCGACGGAGGACGCCGGCAAGTCGCTGGCGACCGCAATCAATCTCAACGACGCACGCGGTGTCGCGGAATTGACCGTCTACGCGCCCGATCATCCGCGGTTGTTGTCGATCATCGCCGGTGCCTGCGCCATGACCGGCGCCAACATCGTCGACGCGCAGATCTACACGACCACCGACGCGCGTGCGCTCGACACCATCGCCGTGTCGCGCGGCTTCGAGCGTGACGATGACGAGGAGCGGCGGGCGAAACGGGTGGCGTCGACGATCGAGCAGGCATTGCGCGGCGACTTGCTGCTGCCGGACATGGTCGCCAAACGCGCACCGCCGAAAGGCCGGCTGAAGGCGTTCGCGATCGAGCCCGAGGTGACAATCAACAATCAGTGGTCGAACCGCTACACCATGATCGAGGTGACGGGGCTTGATCGTCCCGGTTTGCTCTATGAAGTGACTGCAACGCTATCGAAGCTGAACCTCAACATCGCCTCGGCCCATGTGGCGACGTTCGGGGAGCGCGTGGTCGACGTGTTTTATGTGACCGATCTGCTCGGCGACAAGATTTCATCCGCGACCCGCCAGGCGGCGATCAAGCGGGCACTGCTCCAGCTTTTTGTACCGCTCGACGATGCACCGGCGAAGTCGGTGGCAACAGCGGGCTGACGGCTCACATCTTCAGCAAACGTCGTTCCAGCGACAGCCCCCGCCAAAACAACAACGGCTGCGGGCTCATCGCCTGCAGCCGTTGCGTTTGAAGCTTATGTGTCTGACGCTTATGCGTCTGAAACTTATGCGTTGTGAAACCTGAGGGTTCGGCGTCTCCCAGCAATCACGAGAACCGGTGCGTGATCGCCGAAGCGACGGTCGCTGAACGTGGTGGCTTACTTCTTGCCGCCCTTCTTGCCGCCCTTCTTGCCGCCCTTCTTGCCGCCCTTCTTGCCGCCCATTCCACCCATACCGCCCATTCCACCCATGCCGCCTTTTTTGCTTTTCTTGGCTTTTTTGCCGCCCATTCCGCCCTTGGCTGCCTTGCCGCCTTTGGCAGATTTGCCGCCTTTGGCATCTTTGCCTTTAAACTGCGGATTGGCGATTTGGTCGCCGAGCGCATCAAAGAAGCCCTTCTTATAGCCGCCTTCGGACTTCGACTTCGCTTTCGCAGCGGCGAATGATTCCGTCGGAGCAGTGGTGAGCATCGGCGCGGACATGATGGCTGCCGCCGCAAGCATAAGTGCGATCTTTCGCATGGTCATCCCCCAAAAAACGATTCCTAACCGGATCTTCCGGATGCGCCGGACTCTATGCCGGAAATTTTCGTGATGGAAGAGGATTCATCTGCCGTTAATCCGTTAAGACGCTGAACTTGTTTATGTATATTTGTTCATCTGATCGTTCATCGGTTGTACAGGAATCTCGCGCTGCAAAGTGTGGCGCCGAATTTCTGATGAAGATTCAGTGCCCCGAGGGCGAACACAGATCCGCACCCGCGGACACAGGGTGCGCCCGGTAACGGCGCATAAACGAGCTCAAATTACCGTGTCGCTTGAGGTATCTGGCCTCGGGGGAATGGCCGGGATGGGGAGATGCCACGTTCCAAGCAGAAATCGCGTGAACGCCGCGAGCCGATCTTCGATACGGCACCGCAGCGAACGTTACGCGCCGAGTCGCGTGCGGACGGGGACGGCGCGATGACATCCGGACGCAAGAGCACGAAACGTGGCCGTACTGCGTCACCGCTCCGCCGCCTGTTCTATTGGTGCGCGGTGCTGGGGCTCTGGGCGCTGATCGCCGCCGGCGGCACGGTGGTCTGGGTCGCGGCCAATCTTCCGCCGATCCACTCGCTCGAAATTCCGCGGCGCCCGCCATCGATCGAGATCGTCGGCAATGACGGCAAGGCGCTGGCGACGCGCGGCGAGATGCACGGCGCCACGCTGACGCTCAAGGAGATGCCGCCCTATCTGCCGAAAGCGTTCCTCGCGATCGAGGACCACCGTTTCTACAGTCACTTCGGGGTCGATCCGATCGGACTCGCGCGTGCCGCCGCCGCGAACCTGATGCGCCGCGGCGTGGCGCAGGGCGGCTCGACCATCACGCAGCAGCTCGCAAAGAACCTGTTCCTCACCCAGGAACGCACGTTCACGCGAAAACTGCAGGAATTGGTGCTGGCGCTCTGGCTCGAGCGCAAATTCAGCAAGACCGAAATTCTCGAGCTCTATCTCAACCGCGTGTATTTCGGCGCCGGCGCCTATGGCGTCGACGCGGCGGCGCAGCGCTACTTCGGGAAATCCGCCCGCCAGGTCTCGATCGCCGAGTCCGCGATGCTCGCGGGACTCGTCCGCTCGCCGTCGCGGCTCGCACCCAACCGCAATCCTAATGGAGCGGAGCGGCGCGCACAGATCGTGATCGCGTCGATGACAAGTTACGGATACATCACCGGGACGATGGCGAAGTTCGCGCTGTCGCAGCCCGCGCGCGCCGTGAAAGTCGCCGGCAATGGCTCCGCGAACTACATCGCCGACTGGATCATGGATGTGCTCAACGATCTGGTCGGGCATGTCGACCAGGATATCGTCGTCCGCACGTCGATTGATCCTGCGCTGCAAGCGGCGGCCGAAGCCGCACTGGTCAACGAGCTCGCGCACAAAGGCGAGAAGCTCGGCGTCAGTCAGGGCGCGCTCATCGCGATGACACCGACCGGCGCCGTGCGTGCACTGGTCGGCGGCAGGAGCTACGCGGAGAGTCAGTTCAACCGCGCGGTGGCGGCGAAGCGCCAGCCCGGCTCCGCATTCAAGCCGTTCGTCTATCTCACGGCGCTGGAGCGTGGTCTCACGCCGGAATCGGTCCGCGAGGACAAGCCGGTCGCGATCAAGGGTTGGCGGCCGGTGAACTACAGCCGCGAATATTACGGCGCGGTCACCCTGACGCAGGGTCTCGCCCATTCGCTCAATACCGTCTCCGTGCGCCTCACCCAGGAGTTCGGGTCGACCGCCGTCGCGCGGACCGCCTATCGACTCGGCATTTCGTCGAAGCTCGAAGCCAATCCGTCGCTCGCTCTCGGCACATCCGAGGTCTCGCTGATTGAACTGGTGTCGGCTTATGCACCGTTTGCCAACGGTGGCAGCGCGATTGCACCCCATGTGGTGCAGCGCGTGAGCACGAAGGCCGGCAAGACGCTTTATCATCGCTCGCCGCACGACCTCGGCCGGATCATCCAGCCGCGCTATGTCGCGATGATGAATGCGATGATGCGCGAAACCATACGGGTCGGCACCGCGACGAAGGGTCAGCTGCCGGGATGGCAGTCCGCGGGCAAGACCGGCACCAGCCAGGATTTCCGCGACGCTTGGTTCGTCGGCTACACTGCCCACCTTGTCACCGGCGTGTGGCTTGGCAACGACGATTCGTCGCCGACGCGGCGGGCGACCGGCGGCGGCATGCCAGTCGAGATCTGGGCGCGCTTCATGCGCACCGCGCACCAGAACGTGACCGTTGCCGGTCTGCCTGGCCTGTTCCAACCGGCGCCGTCGCTCGCGTCGATCATCCGGCAGGCGGTGAATGCACCGTCCGCCAATGTCCAGCCCTCAGCCGGCGTGCAGCGAACGCAACAGCCCACCAGCGGCGGCGGGGGCATCGACGGATGGCTGATGGAGCGCCTGTTCGGCCGGCGCTGAACGTCGGGCGGTATGGCGGCAAGCCTCGCATCGAATGCGATCCCGCGTTTGAGCGCTGACCACTTCTCCTCTCACTGGCGTCGCAAACACACGCTGCCATGCAGCTCCGCCCATGTTCCGGTTTGTTCTCGGAGAACGAATCGAGTGAGCTCGCGAGTCGTGCGACAGTTCGTTGTCAGTGAGTTAACCGGGGCGAACCGTTTCGGCTGGGCGACTCACCGGCACCTCAATCGATGGCGCGATCCGCTTTCACTGGCATGCCATAGCGATGCAGGTCGGTGCCGTGCGTATCGAGCCACGCTTTGGCGCGCTCGCAATCGGGGTTGAGCCGCTTCAAGAGGCGCCAGAACCGCGGCGAATGATTGAGCTCGACCAGATGCGCAACCTCGTGTGCGGCAAGATAATCGAGCACGAATGGCGGCGCCAGGATGAGCCGCCACGAGAATGACAGCACGCCGCTGTTCGAGCACGAGCCCCAGCGGCTCGACTGGTCACGCACCGAGATGCGCTTGATGCTGACCCCAAGCTGCTCGGCATAACGCCGGCTGGCGGCGTCGAGGTCACGCTTTGCCTCGCGCTTGAGGAAATCGCCAATTCGCCGGTTGTGATGCGGCGGATCGCCGGCGACGCAGATCAGGCACTCACCAGCATCGTGGTGTTCGGTCCAGACCGTGCCGCGGATATCGTCGCGATGAACAATGCGGTGCGATACGCCGCGCAACGGCACGATCACGCCCTGCACGAACGGCGTCGCCTGCGGCAGCCGCTTGAGGCGGGCGGCGATCCAGGCTCCATGTTTCTGCGCGAAATCCCGCGCTTCCTTGAGGCTGCCGCGCGGTGGAATTGTCAGCACCACCTCGCGCGCGGCGGCGTCGATGCGGAGCGTGTAGCGCCGCGCCTGCCGGTGGCGGCGGACACGCACCAGAACGATCGACCTGTCGACGACAACGTCGATCGACTGAGGTTCGGTCGGCCGACGATAGAGCAACGCACGCAGCGACATGGCCGCAGTTCCACCCAGGAGACGCCCAAGGCGGAATACTGGCATAGGGGCAAGTGCGCGCAGCATGCTCGGCAAGAAATAAAGGCTCTTCCCCAAGGCACGGTGTCTGACCGTGCGACTCACTACAATAGCTGGTGCTGGGGCGATGGTGAATCGGAGGCGGAACCCGCCGCCGCCAGGCCCCCGATTGTCCCATGCAGGGACGACTAATTTACTCCAGTAAAAACAACGCCTTGAGCAGAAACGACCGCATCCGCCCGGCCGAATGCGCGAAACGGCCGATATTGCCGGATTTCTGCCGACCCAGCGGGTCAGTTAGGCGATCGGCGGCGGTTTCGCGGTCCCGTTCGGGGCGGCGCCGTTGACGCTGTGAGCCGCACCGGTTCCGTTGGCGACGCGTGCGCCCGAGGCGCCCTTTCGGCGCGGACCGCTGGCGTTGACCGAGAGCACGAAATCGGAAATGCGCGGAGCGATCTCGGCCCGGAAGCGCGAGCCGTTGAATACACCGTAATGCCCGACGTCGGGCTGCAGGTAGTGGTACTTCCGATCCTGCGGGATGCTCGTGCAGAGCTTGTGTGCGGCCTCGGTCTGCCCAACGCCGGAGATGTCGTCGTTCTGGCCCTCGATCGTCATCAGGGCCACGCGGTTGATCTTCGATGGATCGATCGGAACGCCGCGATGGGTCATCTCGCCTTTTGGCAACGAGTGCCGGATGAAAACCGTGTCGCAGGTCTGGAGGTAGTACTCGGCGCAGAGATCCATGACGGCGAGATACTCATCATAGAACTCGCGATGCCTCTGCGCGGAGTCGCCGTCGCCCTTCACGAGATTCAGATAGAGGTTACGGTGCGCCTCCATGTGGCGGTCGAGATTCATGCTCACAAAGCCGAAGAGCTGGAGGAAGCCCGGATACACGTCCCGCATAAAGCCCGGATTCGGGAACGGAACCTTGGTGATGACGTTGCGGCGGAACCAGTCGATGCCGCGCCGGCCTGCCAGAAGATTGACCTCGGTCGGATTGATGCGGGTGTCGATCGGACCGCCCATCAGCACCATGGAATGGGGCACATGCGGATCGCCGTCCGCCTCCATGCGCGCGACCGCGGCGAGCACCGGCACCGAGGGCTGGCACACAGCGATGACGTGGACGTCGCCGCCGAGGAAATGCAGCATCGAGATCAGGTAGTCGATGTAATCGTCGAGATCGAAGCTGCCCTCCGACAGCGGCACGACACGCGCATCGATCCACTCGGTGATGTAGACGTCATGATTGGGCAGGAAGCCTTCCACCGTGCCGCGCAGAAGCGTCGCGTAGTGGCCGGACATCGGCGCGACGATCAAAAGCCGCGGCTGTGGACGCCGCAACGGACGCTCGAATTTGCGCTCGAAATGCAGGAGGCGGCAGAACGGCCGCTCCCAGACAGCCGAGATGTCGACTGGAACGCGCTCGGCGCCGATCAGCGTCGACGGGACGTTCCACTCCGGCTTGCCGTAGCGGCGCGTCGAGCGCTCGAATAATTCGCACGCCGCTGCCACGGTCTTGCCGAGCTCGGTATGCGACCAGGGATTGGCTGCATTCTTGAAAAACAGCTTGCCGGCATCGGCAAAGGCGCGGGCCGGATTAAGCGACGCCTGGCCCATTTCGTAGAGCCAGTAGGCTGGCGCACCGTACATCGGGCCCAGAACCGGACTGAGTCCGCGTGGTGCGGCGGCAGCGCCGCCGAATTCCCCAATCGCCATAGCCGCGGCCCCCAGCGCTTTATTTTGCGGTGCAGCAGACTGTCTTGATTTCGTCACAACGTCAATCCTAGCCGAGGAGCTTGCGGTCTCCTGAAACAAATGGGGATTTTCCCCTGGTTTATCAGGGGGTCGCGAATCTATCGAGGGAACCGCTATTCGCCGGACTGCAGCAGGGAACCGATCCGGCGGGCGCTGCGGAGCAGAGCGAGGAACACGGCTACCGCAATTGCGAAATAAACGAGGTTGAGCGCAAACGCGGCGAGCATGAGATCGGCGCGGAACGTGTGCTCGAGCACCAGCGCGCGCATGCCTTCGAACACATAGGTCGGCGGCAACGCCCAGGCGATCCCTTGCAGCCAGGCCGGCAGCACGGAGACCGGGTAGTAGACACAGGTCAGCGGCATCAGGACGAACATCACGGTCCAGGCCAGCGTCTCCGCGCCCAGGCCGTTGCGCATGACGACCCCGGACACCACGATCCCGACCGACCAGCTCGTGAGGATGAGATTGAGGAAGAACGCCGCCAGCGCAAAGCCGAACGAATACAGATTAAAGCCGAAGAAGAAGATCGCGAGGATGGTCACCGGCACCATCCCGATGGCGAGCCGCACAATGCTCATCACCATCAGCGCCGCGACGAACTCGAATGGCCGCAGCGGACTGAACATCAGATTGGCGAGATTACGCGACCACATCTCCTCGAGGAACGACACCGAGAAGCCGAGCTGGCCGCGGAACAGGATATCCCACAGCAGGACCGCGCCGATGAACATGCCCGCCGCACGCGCGAAAAATCCGGAATTCTGTGCGACGTAAAATTGCAGGAATCCCCAGACGAACAATTGCACCGCCGGCCAGTAGATGAGGTCGAGCACGCGCGGCCATGACGACCGCAGCAAATAGAGATAGCGCAGCACCATCGCGTTGATGCGCTGCACGGACAGCGTGAGCGATGAGGTCGGGGCGGCGCTCATTGCGCGGCCTCGCGCGACGCTTCGCCGCGTCCGCGCGCGACGTCGAGGAAGACGTCCTCGAGGTTATCGCGGCCGTAGCGTCGCAGCAGCACATCCGGCGCCGCGTCGTCTTCGATCTTGCCCTGCTTCATGATGATGACGCGTTCGCACAAGCGCTCGACCTCCGCCATATTGTGAGAGGCGAGCAGGACTGTGGCGTTCTGCTCCGCGCGATAACGTTCGAGATGGCTGCGCACCCAATCGGCGGTGTCGGGATCGAGCGATGCGGTGGGCTCGTCAAGCAGCAACACGTCGGGCCGATTGATCAGAGCCTTGGCGAGCGAGGCGCGGGTCTTCTGTCCGGCCGAGAGCTTGCCGGTCGGCCGGTCGAGCAGATCGGATAGATCGAGTTCCGCGGCGGTCGCGAGGATGCGCTCGCGCAGGTCCTCGACCGCATAGAGGCGCCCGAACACCGTGAGGTTCTGCCGCACCGTCAGCCGGTTCGGCATGTCGACATAGGGGCTCTCGAAGTTCATCCGATGCAGCACGCGATAGCGCTCGCGCGGCATCTCGGCCCCCATGACCCGCGCATGGCCGGAGGTCGGTTCCAGCAGCCCCAAGATCATCGCGATGGTTGTGGTTTTGCCGGCGCCGTTGCCGCCCAGAAGTCCGGTAATGGTGCCGGGCGCAAGTGCAAACGAGATGTCATCGACCGCGCGCGTGACCTTGCCCTTGGAAGTATAGACCTTGCAGAGGCGGTCGACGTCAATGGTCGGGAATGATACGGGCACGCGGGGCTCGAAACGGTGGTTTTCAATCCCGCACATGTGGCGCGCTGCACGCCGCGAAGCAAGGGCGATACTGGGCCGGCCGCAACCCCTGCCACAGTTGGGTGACGATTGTTACCGCGCTTAAATAGTGCTTCACTCACTCCAACGATCTCGCACCTGAGATGGCGGGTCGCAGCGCCGAGGCAAACGACATGGCGGTCGTGGCCGAAACCGAGACCAATCGGTACCTCAACGCCAAGCGCAATCCGGATTACACCATCGATCAGGATTGGCGATCCTATACGCGTGAAGAGCACGACCGCTGGGACCGTCTGTTTCGCCGATCGCAGGCAATCCTGAGTGGGCGCGCCTGCGATGAGTTCCTCGCGGCGACGACGGCGCTGCAACTCTCCGAGGCCGGCATTCCCGACATGGCGAAACTGAGCGAGCGTCTGGAGAAGATCACCGGCTGGCGTGTCGTTCCGGTCGCCGAGCTCGTGCCCGACGACGTTTTCTTCAACCACCTTGCCAATCGGCGGTTTCCAGCCGGCGCCTTTATCCGCCCCGAAGCGCAGATGGACTATCTCCAGGAGCCTGACATTTTCCATGACGTATTCGGCCATGTGCCGCTACTGGCGAACCCGGTCTTTGCGGATTTCATGCAGGCCTACGGCAAGGGCGGGCAGCGTGCGATCGACCTCGGCTGCCTGAAGAACCTCGCACGGCTCTACTGGTATACGGTCGAGTTCGGACTGATCCGCAGCGCCGACGGCCTGCGCATTTTCGGCGCCGGCATCATGTCGTCGACCACCGAAAGCGTGTTCGCGCTGGAAAGCTCCTCGCCGCACCGCGTGACGTTTGATCTCGAACGCGTCATGCGCACGAACTACCTGATCGACGATTTCCAGCAGACCTACTTCGTAATCGACAGCTTTCAGTCCCTGCTGGACCAATGCTATCGCGACTTCGGCCCGATCTATTCGTGGATCGGCACCGCGAGCGATATCGCCCCCCATGAACTGATCGAGGACGACCGGATCCTGAGCCGCGGGACCCTCGCTTATTTCAACGACAAGACGCATTAAACCTAAGAGCGTTAAGCGTAACGAGCGGTGCCCACCTCATTTCGACGCGCGGCCATCCACCGCGCTTGAGGCGTTTGCGCGAAACGCTAGATTTGCCCCATGCCCGAAGCTGGAGATCTCCGACAAGCGCTCGAAACCGGCCGCCATGTGCGCGTCGACACGCTGGTGCGGCTGCGCTGGATCGCGGTCATCGGCCAGACCACCGCCGTGCTGGTGGTGCACTTCGCGCTCGATTTCACGCTGCCGCTCTATGCCTGCCTGGCAGTGATCGCGCTCGCCGCCTGGCTCAACGTGGCGTTACGCGTGCGTTTTTCGACCACGCAGCGGCTGCCGCCCGACCGCGCCGCCTGGCTGTTCGCGTTCGACATCGCCGAGATCGGCGTGCTGCTGTTTCTGACCGGCGGATTACAGAATCCGTTCTCGTTCCTGCTACTCGGGCCGGTGCTTCTGTCGGCGACCTCGCTGCCGCCGCGCATGATTGTCATCCTCGCCGTGTTCGCGGCGTTCTGCGCGTCCGTGCTGGCATTCTACTATTACCCGCTGCCGTGGGACGCCGACGAACGGCCGATGCAGTTGCCGGCGGTCTACATCGCCGGCGTCTGGCTCGCGACGCTGCTGTCGCTTGGCTTCATCGGCGTGCATGCCTGGCAGCTCACCGAAGAGGCGCGCCAGCTTACCGACGCGCTGGCGGCGACCGAGTTAGTTCTCGCGCGCGAGCAACATCTCTCGCAGCTCGACGGCCTCGCCGCCGCCGCCGCACACGAGCTTGGCACGCCGCTTGCGACCATCACCGTCATCGCTACCGAGCTCGAACGTGCGATCGAGAAGGGCTCACCGCTCACGGAGGATGTTGTGCTCTTGCGCGAGCAAGCGCAGCGCTGCCGGCAGATTCTTGGCAAACTTACCGAACTGTCCGCCGATGCGGAACCGTTCGACCGCATGCCGCTGTCGGCGTTGATCGAGGAGGTTGTGGCGCCGCACCGTCATTTCGGCGTGGCGATCGATGTCGCGCTCACACCGCACGACGCCGCCGAGCCGGTCGGCGGGCGCAATCCGGCGATCCTTTACGGTCTCGGCAACCTGGTCGAGAACGCGGTCGATTTCGCGCGAGGTACGGTGCAGGTGGCCGCAGACTGGACCAATGACGACGTCTCGGTAACCATCACCGACGATGGGCCGGGCTTCGCGCCTGAAATCATGGACCGGATCGGCGACCCCTACGTCACCAGCCGGCGGCAGCGGAAGATGAACGTGGGCCGCGAGGGTGGGGGCGGACTGGGGCTGGGCTTTTTCATCGCCAAGACGCTGCTCGAACGCGCCGGCGCCACGCTGGAGTTCGAAAACCGCGCCGCCCCGGAACGCGGCGCCGTGGTGCGGGTGCGCTGGGGTCGCGGCGATTTCGAGCAGCCGGCGGCGTTCGCCTATTGAGCACTGGCCTCGCAGGCGCTGGAACATGGCAGGCCTGGAACAAGACCGGGCTCGAATTACGGCAGCGCAGCACACAGTAAATGGACAAGAATTTACCCTGCTGTGCAGTTGTCAGGCGCGTCGTCCCGTGAATATATACAATTGATTTTGCGTATACGGTTGCAGCCGTTGCCTCTGGTCTTGCAAAATCTTCGGGGTCGTCCGAATTTTTGCACCCGCGGCGCGGCGCTGGAGGCAAGCGCCATGGCAATGACAACGTTCGACAAGGCAATGGTCGATAAGACGATGGCCGAGAACCGAAGTGCATCGACAGCCGGCGAGCGCACGCTGCTGATCGTAGAGGACGACAAGTCATTCCTGCAACGGCTGGCGCGCGCGATGGAGAGCCGCGGCTTCACCGTGATGGCCGCCGAATCCGTGGCGGAAGGCCTGATCCATCTCGAGACCTCGTCGCCCGCCTTCGCGGTGGTCGACATGCGGCTCGGCGACGGCAACGGCCTCGACGTGATCTGCGCGCTCAAGCGCCGCCGGCCCGATGCCCGCGCCGTCATCCTCACCGGCTACGGCAACATCGCCACCGCAGTGACGGCAGTGAAGCTCGGCGCCCTCGACTATCTCGCCAAGCCGGTCGACGCCGACGATGTCGTCAATGCGCTGCTCGCGCTCGAAGGAAGGACCGCCGAGCCTCCCGAAAATCCGATGTCCGCCGACCGCGTCCGCTGGGAACACATCCAACGCATCTACGAATTGTGCAACCGCAACGTCTCGGAGACCGCGCGGCGACTGAACATGCACCGCCGGACGCTGCAGCGCATCCTGGCGAAGCGAGCGCCGAAGTAGTCGAGTCAAGTGCCGCCGATTGAAGTTCCTGCAGCGGTTGCGGCACACTCGGCCAGGAACTTCAAATCGAAAGCGGCACTAGAAGCAAAGAGTTGCTAGTGTCCCTTCGATTCCGAAGTTCGTATAAGAGGCCGCTGCGAAATGGCACGAACTTCGGAATCGGGACACTAGCCATCGCCTGATTCAACCAGGCATGGTCTGAAGCGCCGCATGTCCGAATTGATGTATCGCTATCGTGCACACCCTTGGGCGCGTGCGCAGACCTTTCGTCTCGGCAAGTCAGCGCTCCTGATCTGTGATGGCAAGCGCAAACGGTCGATGCCCTACAACCGCGTGACTTTCATCGAAGCATTCGATGTCGGCTTCCTTGGCAGCCGGACGCGCTACTGGCAGCACATCCTGCGTACGCCCGACAAACCGCCGGTCGTGCTAGGCTCGGGCTTCCGCGACCGCTGGCGCGTCGCCGACCAGCGGGCGGAGTACCAGCCCTTCATCAGCGCACTGATGAAGACCGTCGATGAAGCCAGCCCGGACCGCGATTACATTCACGGGCGGCAGCTGCTCAATCGTGCGGGCGGCCTTGGCGGGAAGCTCGCGGTTCAGATGCTGCGGCTGGTCCGCCACAGCAATCCCGATCGATGGGCGAGCGTCGCCGCCTGGATCATGCGGCGCGTCGGCCCATGGCTGCGCGGACATCGGCGTGCGCTCGATCAGCTCGCCCTCGCCTTTCCCGAGAAGTCGACGGAGGAACGCGAAAAGATCGCGGTCGGCATGTGGGACAATCTCGCGCGCACCGTCGTCGAGTATGCGCAGCTCGAAACCTACTGGCGCAAGGATCCTGGTGCCGATCCCGACAACGCAGGAACGAGCCGCGTCGTCGTGGACGCGGCAAGCCAAAGCGTTCTGGCAGGGATCAAGAAAGGGAAGCGACGCACACTGCATTTCTCGCTGCACAGCGCCAACTGGGAATTGTGCGCGTGCGCGGCGCCGCAGCACGACGTCAAACGCCTGATCCCGTATCGCCGGTTGAAGAACGAGCCGCTCACCACGGAGCTCGTGCGCATTCGCACGGCGGCGGGGACGACCCCCCTCACCGCCGGCCCGTCGATCATATTGCAGATCAAGAAGGAGTTTCGCGAAGGCGACGCTCTCGGCATGCTGATCGACCAGCATTACGTCAGGGGGATCGAGGTCACGTTCTTCGGTCGACCGACGATGCTCAATCCGTTGTTCGCGCGCCTCGTCCGCATCTACGACTGCCCGATGTACGGCAGCCGCATCATCCGCCGCTCGGACGGACGTTTCGGCTATGAAATCGTGGGACCGATCGAGCCGGTGCGCGATGCGCGCGGCCGCGTCGACGTGCACGCAACGACCCAGCTATGCGTGTCGACGCTGGAGCAGTGGATCCGCGAATATCCCGAACAATGGATGTGGCTGCATCGCGCGTGGCGCTGATGATGCTATGTTTCCCCGAAAGCAATGACGAGGATACCATGACGACGAGCATCCGCAGCGCCAATCCCGCGACCATGGCCGCACCGGGCGGCCATTACAGCCACGCGGTGGCGGGCGGCGGGCTGGTCTTCGTGTCGGGCCAGTTGCCGATCGCGCCCGACGGCACGAAGCTCAATGAAGCGCCATTCGCGGAGCAGGCACGGCAGGTGCTCGACAATGTCGCGCGAGCGCTCGCGGCCGGCGGCAGCAGCATCGAGAAGCTCCTGCAGGTTCGCGTCTATGTCACCGATATCGCATCGTGGCCGGAGTTCAACACGATCTACGCGCAGTGGACGGGCCGCGCGCGCCCCGCGCGCGCGGTGGTGCCGGTGCCGCAGTTGCACTACGGATTCAAGATCGAAGTCGAGGCGGTGGGACTGGCGTAGGACCCGCGTCTACTTGGCGCTGATATCTCCGCCGCTTATTCCCGCGTAAGCGAGAATCCGGGGGTCTTACAGCAAAACCGGGCCCCGCTTTCGCGCGGCCCAGCGGAAGAGAACGCGAATCGCTCAGTTCAATGTCTTACTTCTTCTTTTTCTTTTCGGCTGCTACTGCCACCGCCGCCGCCTCGATGATGTCCTTCGGCGCTTTCGCGATGGCGTCGCTGTAGCCTTGCACGACAGCGCCGGACGCCGGCTCGAGATCGGCCGAACGCTTGGCGGCGTCGGCCTGGAAGGCCTTGTCCTGCACGAGCTTGTCGAATGCATCGCGCAGCGCGGCGATGCGGTCGGCTGGCACTCCGGGCGGCGCAATGAGCGCACGGCCGATCGCCGAGCCGGCGGAGATGAACTCGATGATCCGCTTGGTCCGCTCCCCGGTCACGAGTTCCTGCATCAGCGGCACGTTGGCAAGATCGCGGGTGCGCTTGAGACCGCCCTGGATGACTGGAATAAGGCTTCCGTCCTTCAAGCCGGCTTGCTGCGTGGCGCGCCAGACGTGCCAGGAGCCCGAGAACATATCGGCCTCCGCGCGATGGACCGCCAGCATGACTTCGGCCGAGCCGGGATAGCCGCAGACGATGATGAACTTGAAACCGCCGAGTTCCTTGAGCGACGCGGGATACTGATAGCTCTGCGAATTGACGCCCGTGCAAGCGACCGTGACCGGCGTCTTGCGCATTCCGTCAGCGGTGATGGCAGGAGCATTCTTCCTGACGACGAAGGCGGCATTGCTCGGCGTGAAGGAGCCGACATAGGTCATCTCCTCGAGCTTCCACTTGCCTTGCTCGGGAGCCAGGAGCTGCGTGTGCCCGATGGTCTCGGTGAACAGGCCCATGGCAGTGCCATCGCGCGGGGCCTGTGCATAGAACCAGCGCACCGCCGCCACGCCACCGCCGCCGGGACGGTGCTGCACGATGATGTTCGGGTTGCCCGGGATGAACCGCTTCATATGGTCGGCCGCGAGCCGCGCATAGAGATCATAGGAGCCGCCGGGTGGATGTCCGAGCACGATGGTGATGGTCTTGTCCTTGTAGAACTGCTCCGGCGTCTGCGCGGCCGCAGGCGCTGCACCAAGGCCGCAGATGACGGCCAGGGTTGCGATGGCAAGCCCGCCCAACGTCGTTTTGATCTCGTTCACCTCATCCTCCCGTAACGCAATCAACGGCGGGCGCCATGCGCGCCGGTAAAGCGCCAAATGTGTGGCGGTGCTTAGCGTCCGTATCCCGCGCGAACAACACGAACCTTGACGCACCCGTAAACGCGCTCGTGTGGCGGTTAAGAAGTCCGCAACATTGTTGCGGCGAGTCCGAATACGGAATTTTGGACCGAAACCACATTAGAGGTCAAAGCCACGCTATAGAATCAATGCGTTGCTCTACAATTCGTTACCGTACGGGCCTTTGGGATCGGCGAGCGCGGCGAGCCGCAGCGCCGCGGCGCGCGCAAAGGCGAGCATTACGTTCCTGCGAGTCGATGCCTGCAGGCGATGCTCCGGCGCCTCGCACACGATCTCCGCGCCGAAGGCATCGGCAACGATCAGGCCGGTATCCTTCGGGAAGATGTCGCACGGAACGTCGAGGGTGGTCGCGAAGAACAAGCGGTCGCAGTGCAGGCGATAGTCCATCCATTTCTGGTCGGCGCGGAAATCCGCGATCGATGACTTGATCTCGACGATCCAGACCTCGCCCGATGTGCCGAGCGCCACGAGGTCGGCACGCCGGCCCGACGCCAGCGGCAGTTCGCTCACCACCGAGAGCCCAAACGAATGCAACAGTCGCGTCGTCCCGCGCGCGACCTTGAGCGCGGTCTCCGATTGGCGCCCGTCCACGGGCAACGACGCGGCAAGCGAAGCGAAGCTCATCGAATGCAGAATTCCTGGCAAGGGCACATCCGTGGTTCTTTGAATGGCACGCACGCAACGCTCCCAGAAGCGCGACTCCAACACAGAGCAACACTCAAGCGATCCGCTCGGTCTGCTCCCTCTCCAGCAAGGAGAAGACGTCCACCGAATTCGCAGCACGATCGTGGCTCACAGGCGACTACTCTGCCGCATCGCTGCGCTCGGGAAAAGCCTTCGCTAACGCCTCGCGTGATGGTGCCACCACACCGCGCTCGGTGATCAGGCCGGTGACAAGCCGCGCCGGCGTCACGTCGAAGCCGTAATTCGCGACCGCGGAGCCGTCCGGCACGATTCGCACCGTCTCGATGCGGCTATCGGACGTCTTACCGGACATCGTCGCGACCTCGTCGCCGCTTCGCTGTTCGATCGGGATGTCGGCGACGCCATCCTTCACCGTGAAATCGATGGTCGGCGAGGGTAACGCCACATAGAACGGCACGTTGTTGTCCTTCGCCGCCAGTGCCTTGAGATAGGTGCCGATCTTGTTGGCGACATCGCCATTGGCGGCGACGCGGTCGGTACCGACGATGGCGATATCGACCTCGCCGTGCTGCATGAGATGGCCGCCGGTGTTGTCAGGGATGACGGTGTGCGGCACGCCGTGCTGGCCGAGTTCCCAGGCGGTCAGTGAGGCGCCCTGGTTGCGCGGACGGGTCTCATCGACCCAGACGTGGAGCGGGATGCCGGCGTCATGCGCGGCGTAGACTGGCGCCAGCGCCGTACCAACATCGACGGTCGCGAGCCAGCCGGCATTGCAGTGGGTCAGCACGTTGACGCGCTCGCGGGGGTTCTTTGTCACGGCGATCTTTTCGATCAGCGCCAGGCCGTGACCGCCGATCGCCTGATTGATCGCGACGTCCTCGTCACAGATCTCGGCCGCCCGGCGATAGGCCGCGGCGACGCGCTCCTCGCGCGGGCGGTTGCGCACCGCCGCCATCATCTCGTCGAGCGCCCATTTCAGGTTGATCGCGGTGGGGCGGGTGGCGCGCAGCACGGCGTAGGCGCGCTCGAGCGATTCGTCGGAGGCATCGGCACGCAGCGCGAGGCAGATACCATAGGCTGCGGTCGCTCCGATCAGCGGCGCGCCGCGCACCTGCATGCTGACGATCGCGCGCGCCGCGTCATCGAGCGTTTCAAGCCGGATTGTGGCGAACCGATGCGGCAGCACGGTCTGGTCGATGACGCCGACAGTCACGCCGTCCGCCTCCACCCAGATGCTGCGCGTATGCTTTCCCGCGACTTTCATGGGCGCACTCATATCGCGGTTTGCCGTGCAACGCACGCGGCGTTGCCAGCGGGACACAGACGAATTTCTCCGTGAATCCGCCGAGGGCACGCCGCAATTCCGGCGCGGCCCGGACGCGAACGCCACGGAACATCCCGCGCGGGGACGACGTCTCGAGGGGATATCAATGCTGAGGCATCTTACACCGGTCGCATTCCTGGCGTTCACAATGGCGCTGTCGATCCTGCCGGCCAAACCGGCGTGGTCCAAGCCTGTGATCGAGGTCGTGTTCGTCCTCGACACAACCGGCTCAATGGGCCCCCTGATCGAGGGCGCCAAACGCAAGATCTGGTCGATCGCGACCACGCTGATCGATTGCAGCCCCGACGCCGAAATACGCATGGGTCTCGTCGCCTATCGCGACATCGGCGATGACTACGTGACCAAGACCTACGACCTCACCACCGACATCCAGGGTCTTTACGCCGACCTCCTGCAATTGCGCGCTCGCGGCGGCGGCGACTGGCCGGAGAGCGTCAACGAAGCGCTGTTCGTCGGCATCACCAAAATGTCCTGGAGCCGCGGGCGCGATTCCACACGCATCATCTTCCTGGTCGGCGACGCCCCGCCGCACATGGATTATGCGCAGGACATGAAATATCCGGACGTCATGCGCCTTGCCCGCGCGCGTGACATCACGATCAACACGGTGCAAGCGGGCAGCACGCGCGACACCGAGCGCACGTGGCGCGAGATCGCACAGATGGGCCGCGGCGAATATATGTCGATCCCGCAGGACGGCGGCAAAATCGTCGTCATCGAAACGCCCTACGACCGTGAGATCATCGAGCTTCAGAACCGCATCAACCGCACTGTTGTGCCGTACGGGTCGCCGACACAGCAGCGCGCGACGCGCGCGCGCGTCGAGCAATATTCCTCGGCGGCGCCGTCGGTCGCCTCCGACATGGCAGGCTATATGGCGAAACGTGCCGCGCGTCCGGGACGGGTGGCCGAAGCCGTCACCGGCGAAGGCGACCTCGTCGGCGATGTTGCCAGCGGACGGCGGTCGTTGGCTTCGCTGCCCGACTCAGAATTGCCCGACGACTTGCGGCGAATGCCGCCAGCCGAACGGCAGGCGCGTATCGAGCAACGGATGAGCGAGCGCCGCACCCTCAATGAGCAACTCGCGGACTTGGTGAGCCGGCGCGACCGGCACATTGCCGATGCGCGCAGCAAGGCGCCGCCGCCGGCTGCCGACTCCTTCGACCGCGCGGTCGAGCGGACGCTGCGCTCGCAGATTGCACGGTAAACGACGCGAGCGGCCATCGCACAAATGCGATGGCCTGCATTACGTTTCGTCATGCGCCACCCGCAAGGCAACGGCGGAACTGCATGAGCGCGCCGGACGTTGACTGTCAGAGCCTCACCGTCCGGAAAGGACACGCCATGCCGCTAAACCCCGACGATTCCGACTATCGCCGCGAGCTCACCCGCGAGACCAACGAGGAAGGCATGAGCACAACCGCCTGGGCGGGCATCGCCGTCGCCGCCATGCTGGTCGGTGGTGTCGCGATGTACGCGTTCTCGAGCAGCGAAACCAACACGGCATCCAGCACCCTGCCCGGCATCGAGAAAAGCGCACCACCTGTGACCACCGGTCAGGGCGGCGCGCAATCCAGGACGCCCGCCGAGAAAAAGGCGGAGTAGACCAGCCTCGCGCTGGTAACCTTCGGGACCCCCGCGCTGCGGGGGTCTTTTTTTGGCGGGTTAGGTCAGAACCAATAACGCCAGGCGAACGCGGTCGTGAGCAGCGCGCCGATCGACACCAACAACCAGCGAGCGGCCTCATTGGGCAGCACGCGTGCGATATGCGAGCCGAGTATCGCGCCGATCGGCACACCGGCCATCATGACGAGCGCCTGCGGCCACGCCACCACGCCGTTCACCGCGAAGAAGATCGCGACGACGCCGCTGTTAATTCCGACCACAACATTCTTGGTGACATTGGCGGAGCGGTAGTCGCCGCCGGTCCCGACCGAGAGAATCCCGAGCACCAGCACGCCGAGACCGGCACCGAAATAGCCGCCATAGACCGACACCGGCATGAGCCAGCCGATGATCGTGCCCCAATTGTGATCGCCGTCGCCGCGCGCCTCGCCGCGCGCCTCGCCGCGCGCACGCAGCCAGGCACTGATCCGTCCCGAATAGGCGAAGAGGACGGTCGCGAAACCGAGCAGCAGCGGAATCAATGCGGCGAAGACGCGTTCCGGCGTGATCATCAACAGTGTCGCGCCGGCGAGCGCTCCGGCGATCGATGCTGCGACCATTCCGGCAAACGAGCGCCCGAGCGGCGGCAATTGCCTGCGGTCGTAGTAGCCGGACAGAAGATTGCCGGGGACGAGCGCGACGAGGTTCGAGCAGCTCGCAATCACGGGTGAAATGCCGGTCGCCAAGAGCGCCGGGAACGTGATGATCGCGGCGCCGCCCGCGAGCGTCGAAATCGCGCCGCCGATGATGCCGGCGAACAAGAGGAAGGCGATGTGGAGCAGGTCCATCGAGGCGGTCATCCCGGAGCCCGAGCGAAGCGAGGGGCCCCGGAATCCTTTGTTGTTACGGATTCCGGGCTCGCGGGCACGCAGCCAAGTGTACGCAGGCTGCGTAAACTTGCGTGCGCTGCCGGCGCACCGGGAATGACGGACTAGAAAAATGCCTGGATGCCGGTCTGGGCGCGGCCCAGCACCAGCGCGTGGATGTCGTGCGTACCTTCGTAGGTGTTGACGGTTTCAAGGTTTGCGAGCACGCGCATGACGTGGAATTCGTCCGAGATGCCGTTGCCGCCATGCATGTCGCGGGCGAGCCGCGCGATCTCGAGCGCCTTGCCGCAGTTGTTGCGCTTCATCAGCGAGATCGTCGAGGGCGCGGCCTTGCCCGCCTCCATCAAGCGGCCGAGCCGCAGTGCGCCGGCAAGCCCGAGCGCGATCTCGGTCTGCATGTCGGCGAGCTTCTTCTGGACGAGCTGGTTGGCGGCAAGCGGCCGGCCGAATTGCTTGCGGTCGAGCACATACTGCCGCGCGCGGTGCCAGCAGAACTCGGCCGCGCCCATGGCGCCCCAGACAATGCCATAGCGCGCATTGTTGAGACAGCCGAACGGGCCGGCGAGGCCCTGCGCGTTCGGCAGCAGATTCTCTTCGGGCACCACGGCACCCTCGAGCACGATCTCGCCGGTGATCGAGGTGCGCAGACTGAGCTTGCCTTCGATCGTCGGGGTCGAGAACCCTTTGGTGCCGCGCTCGACCAGGAAGCCGCGGATCACGCCGTCGAGCTTCGCCCAGACCACCGCGAGGTCGGCGACCGGCGCATTCGAGATCCACATCTTGTTGCCGGTCAGGCTGTAGCCGCCAGCGACCTTCTCCGCGCGCGTCGCCATCGAGCCGGGATCGGAGCCGTGGTCGGGCTCGGTCAGACCGAAGCAGCCGAGAATTTCACCGGTCGCAAGCCTCGGGAGATATTTCCGGCGCTGCGCTTCGGTACCGTAAGCATAGATCGGATACATCACGAGCGACGACTGCACCGACATCACGGAGCGGTAGCCGGAATCGACCCGCTCCACTTCACGCGCAATGAGCCCGTAGCACACGTCGCCAAGGGCGGAGCCGCCGTACTCCTCGGGGATGGTCGCGCCCAGGAGCCCAAGCTCGCCCATCTCGTTGACGATCTCGCGATCGAACCGCTCTTCGCGATACGCGGTGAGCACGCGCGGCGTCAATTTGTCCTGCGCATAGCCGCGCGCGGTGTCGCGCACCATGCGCTCGTCCTCGGAGAGCTCGCCTTCGAGATCGAGCGGGTCCTGCCAGTCGAACGCAGCGTCGGTCAGCGGCGCGGCGGATTTCGCGGTGCGTGCGGCCTTTTGCGGGGCGGCTTCAGACATACCCCCTTATAGGAGGCTTGCGGGCGGCGGAAAAGCGCCCTCGATGGCCAGCCGATGGCAAGGAAATGACCTGCGCCGTTGCCGCTGGCGTCCCGTTCGGATATCTAGGGCGCCGGAATGCACCCGTAGCTCAGCTGGATAGAGCGCTGCCCTCCGAAGGCAGAGGTCACAAGTTCGAATCTTGTCGGGTGCGCCAAATCTACGCCAGAGCACGATGTTTTTACGCTCTGACCCCCATTTCTGAGGGCGATCATATCTGTCAGGCGCAGCGCTTCGCCGCCTATGCCGAGCGCTCGGGCCCCGTTTCATTGGACGCGCCCTTCCCGACAGCGCGGCCACCCGAAGTCCCGCCCTTCTTCCGCAAGAGGCGAATGGTGCCGTTCGTCTGTCGTGCTCGCCTAGATAATAAGGCGACAAGATAGTTGGGTTCAAGAATTGGCTTCCGCATTTCTATCCGTAAATTCCAGAGCCCTGCTGCCTGTCATTCCTGAGTGAACAGGCAGCATAAGGGGTGGGAGCTAGATGACAGACCATGGAGTGATAATCGCCGGCGGTGGCCCGAGCGGGCTGATGCTGGCGGGCGAGTTGGCACTGGCGGGCGTCGACGTCGCCATCGTCGAGCGGCGCCGCAGCCAGGACGTCGCCGGCTCGCGCGCGGGCGGCCTCCACTCGCGCACCCTCGAGATCTTCGATCAGCGCGGCATTGCCGATCGGTTCCTCGCCGAGGGGCAGAAGGCGCAGGCCACCGGGTTTGCCGGGGTCCATTTCGATCTCAGCGGCTTTCCCACCCGCTACCCCTACAGTCTCGGGCTGCGGCAGAACCACATCGAGCGGATCCTCGCCAGCTGGGTCGACGAGCTCAAGGCGCCGATCCATCGCGGCATCGAAGTGACGGGTTTCGCGCAGGACGCTGCCGGCGTGGATGTCGAACTGAGCGACGGCCGCTCGCTGCGGGCGCAATATCTCGTCGGGTGCGACGGCGGACGCAGCCTGGTCCGCAAGGCCGCCGGCATCGCGTTCCCGGGATCGGATCCCACCACCAGCAACCTGATCGCCGAGGCCGAGCTTGCCGAGACGCCGCCGGAATGGGGCATCCGCCGCGACGCCCTCGGCATCCATGCCCTGGCCCCGGTGGAGTACGAGATCCGCGACGGCCAGATCGTCTACGCCGATCACGGGCCCGTCGGCGTCATGGTGACCGAACGGCAGGTCGGGCAGACCGCGCAGCCCACCCTCGACGATCTTCGCGCGGCGCTCATCACCGTCTACGGGACCGATTACGGGATCCACTCTCCCACCTCGATTTCCCGGTTCACTGATGCGGCCCGGCAGGCGGCGTCCTACCGCAAGGGACGGGTGCTGTTGGCCGGCGACGCCGCACACATCCATCCCCCCGACGGTGGCCAGGGTCTCCAGACCGGCGTGCAGGATGCGGTGAACCTGGGATGGAAGCTGGCGCAGGTGGTCAAAGGCACATCGCCGGAAAGCCTCCTCGACACCTACCACGCCGAGCGCCACCCGATCGGTGTCCGCGTGTTGCGCAACACGATGGCGTCGATCGTTCTTCGCCGCGAAGACGAACGGACGAAGGCACTGCGCGACACGATTGCCGAACTCCTCGGCATGGACGAGCCGCGCCGACGATTCGCCGCGATGATGTCCGGTCTGGACATTCATTACGACCTCGGTGAGGGGCATCCGCTGCTCGGACGCCGCATGCCCGATCTCGACTTGGTCACCGAAAACGGCCCGC
>WHTP01000200.1 GCA_009377695.1 Hyphomicrobiales bacterium
TCGCTGTCGACCATGCGCAACAAAACCGACCGAAACGATGCGCGCGGCATTGCCCAGATGATGCGGTTGGGCTGGTTCCGCGCCGTGCATGTGAAGAATGTCGAGATGCAGAAGATGCGCACACTTTTGTCCAACAGAAAGCTCTTGAAGCGTAAACTGGTCGACATCGAAAACCACATTCGAGGCGCGCTGCGAACCTATGGATTGCTGGTCGGGGCAGTCAGCCGCGGCCGTTACGAGGAACGAGTCCGTGAGCTGATCCACCGCACGGATTTTGTGTTCACGACAATGATCGAGACCATGCTGGACGTGCGGCGTGCGATCTTTGAAGGCTACAGCAGACTGCACAGGATGCTTCTACAGGTGGTGCAGCACGATCCAATCTGTCGCCGCTTGACGACGGTCCCGGGTGTTGGACCCGTTGCGGCGCTGTCGTTCAAAGTCGGCGTGGACGATCCATTGCGCTTTGCGCGATCACGAACGGTCGGCGCGCATTTTGGCCTGACGCCCAGGCGACATCAGTCCGGCACGTCGATCGACTATGAGGGGCGGATTACCAAACAAGGCGATGTCAATGTCCGCGAGGCGCTGTGCGAGGCGGCCGCGAGCCTGCTGATGCGCGTCCGGACGTGGTCGGCGCTGCGGGCCTGGGGGCTTCGGATCGCCAAGCGGACGAGCATGATGTGCGCCATCGTCGCGGTCGCCCGCAAGCTCGCGGGCATTCTGCACCGCATGTGGATCGACGGTAGTGACTTCAAGGTTGGCTTCGGTGCCAAGGTCACGCGGAAGCTGAAATTGCGGCCGGCGCAGTGATCAAAACACGCCGAACCGAGACGAATTACCGACTGCCGGTGCGACCGTCAGCCCGCTGAAAAGGAGCCAATATCGAGATCCGCGCGCGCGGTGAGCGTCCCCTGGCGGGGCCGCGAAACGGGGAATGTCCGCTATCTCTTGCCTGCGTCCGTCCATGGTGATGAGAGCGCCAGACTGCTTGGACAGCCCTGTTTACGAACCTGATGAAGAGCATGCGACAGCCCCGGTGCTGAACGCGAAGGAACGCATGGACCCCGCCTGGCGAATGCAAATTGTGCGCACGTTCACGGTCGGACTCTGCCCGCGTCGGTGCAGGGAGAAAGGAATCTGCGCATGAGCGAAAAGTCGCAAAAAAGCATAGTGGAGAGTTGACTTTGTCCGCCCGATTAGGAAGGCAAGATAAAGCGGGTGGCCCCGCTGCCGTCGCTTCGCTCCTAACTAATTGTCTGCACATTGTTTTTTGCGCGGCTCGCTTTGACCTGTTGAGGTGCGGTTGCGGCGCGCATGCAGTTTTGTCTTTTGTTTTCAATGCTCCCAGCGCCATCGCCGCGATGTGCAAACGGCTGCGTCTACGCTGGCGCAAGTATTTCTACGCTGCGGTACGACGACTGCATTTCTGCTCTTGCGGGCGGTGCTTCGACTTCCAATCGTCGCCTCATGGCACATGACGAAGACGATTTCCGCATCCGTCCCGGCAAGGTCCGCGACCGTGGCGGCCGGCTTGGAACCGCGCGCCGGATCGGTCGGGTACGCGGACGCCCGACCAGCTTTATCGGCGAGGTGCATCAGGCGATCCGGCGGGTAGGCGGCAACCCCAACCGGCTGGCGGGGACCGGGAGGGGAAACGGCCGGTTCAATGCGCGCGGCCGGGGCGCTGCGGCGGCGCTGACGCTCAAGGATCGGAGCGCGTGGAGCCGGGACGGGAGCGGGGTCCGCACCCGGTCCCGCCGCGTGGCGGTGAAGGCCCGCGTGGTGAAGCTTAACCCACAGCGCGGAGCCGTGCGCGGGCGGCAGTTCGTCAGCGCCAAGGCGGGGGACGCGCACCTGCGCTATCTCGAACGCGACGGCGTGACCCGCGACGGCGAGAAGGGCCAGGTCTATTCCGGCGAGCGCGACGTGGAGGATGGGCGCGCCTTCCTCGACCGGGGCCGTGAGGATCGCCATCAGTTCCGCTTCATCGTCTCGGCCGAGGACGGGGTGGAACTCGCCGACCCGCGCGAGACCACCCGCGATCTGATGAAGCAGATCGACCTGGGGGACGAAGCTCGACTGGATCGCGGTCGATCATCACAACACCGGCCATCCCCACACCCATATCCTGGTGCGCGGCGTCACCGAAGACGGCAAGACCCTCAATATCGCCGGCGACTATATCGCCTACGGCATCCGCGAACGGGCCAGCGAGATCGTCACCCTGGAGCTTGGCCGCCAGACCGAGCAGGAGGTGACAAGGAGCCTGGAGCGGGAGGTGGACGCCGACCGCTTCACCCGGCTCGACCGGATGCTGATCGCGGAGCAGCGGGGCCAAGAGTTCACCGACCTGCGCCCCGGCAAGGACATGCTCGCCACGTTCCGCCAGAACCGCGCGCTGCTGATCGAGCGAGCGCGCAAGCTGGAGCGCATGGGGCTGGCAACTGAGATCGAGACCGGCCGCTGGATCGTCTCGCCCAGGGCCGAGCCGGCCTTGCGGGAACTCGGCGAACGCGGCGACATCATCAAGACCATGCACCGGGCGCTGGATCGCGAGGGACTGGCGGAGGACCGCCATCCCGCGCGCTACGTCCTGCACCGCGAGAAGACGACCGAGCGCATTGTCGGGCGGGTGCTCGATAAGGGGTTGGGCGGCGACGAGATGGGCGAGCGCGTCTGGCTGGTCATCGACGGCGTGGACGGGCGTGTCCATCACATCGAGATGGATGCCGCCCGCGCCGAGGAGGTCGGCCGGGGCATGATCGTCGTGGCCGGGTCCGGCCCTGCCGGACCGCGCGCCGCAGATCGTAACATCATCGACGTGGCCGGCAAGGAAGGGGTCTATCGCCCGTCCATGCATCTGGAGCGGGCGAGGGCCGCCATCAACCGCATGGGGGGCGACCCGCAAGTGTTCGTCCGCTCTCATGTCCGCCGGCTGGAGGCGCTGCGCCGGGCCGGCCATGCCGAGCGGATCGACGCGGACCATTGGCGCGTCCCCGCCGACCTGCCCCGAGCGCGGTCAAGCCTATGACCTCGCCCGCGACGCTGCTAACATCCGCGTCAGCGTCCTGTCTCCCACCGGCCTTGACCAGCAGATCGGCCATGAGGGCACGACCTGGCTCGACCGCGAGCTTGTGTCCCGCCAGCGTGTCGCTCTGGCTGACGAGGGGTTCGGGCGGGAGGTGAAGGCGGCACTGGAGAAGCGCAAGCAGGAGCTCGTGAACACAGGCCACGCCACCGACCTTGGCGAAGGCCATATTCGCGCGCCGAAAGACCTGATCCAGCGGCTGGAAGCCATCGACATCGAGCGCGCCGGAAAGGCGCTCGCCGCCGAGCGAGGCCGGACATGGCAACCGACCGTCCCCGGCAACTACGTCATCGGCACGCTCGTCGGATCAACCCAGCTATCCAGCGGCCGGTTCGCCATGATCGAAACTTTCAGCGGTGACGGGGGCCTCGGTTTCAGCCTCGTCCCGTGGCGGCCCGCGCTGGAACAGCATATCGGCCGCCACATCTCCGGCATCGCCATGCCCGGCGGTGGGGTCGATTGGTCGTTCGGACGGAAGCTGGGACTTGGGCTGTGAGCGAAAAGAAAACCTTGTCTGCTTGGAGGCAAGCAGGCCGGACCAGCGCCATCCCGACAAGGCTGGCGCTACGCGCCCCCGCTTCGCGGCTTGCGGCCTTGACCGGCTGTCGCCGGCCCGGCAGGGGCTCCTCAAGCAGATAAGGCTTGGTGAGAGCGCCGACGCTCCCTTTCCGATCCGGCAGGGCCGATGCGGGCGGTTGAGCGGTTCTTGCGGCGGCTTGGGTGCCAGGCTTGTAATTTGTACCCAGGGGTGGTACATTAGCACATGATGGAGTTGCGGAATGATCGTGAGCTTTCGGGATGACTGGTTGCGCGATTTCTTCGTCGAGGACATTCGATCGAAGAAAATCCCCTCCGATCTCGAAAGCCGCTTGTTCCGTAAAATCCAGATGATCGACGACGCAACAACGGACCAGGACTTACGGGTGCCGCCCAGTAACCACTTCGAAAAGCTGCACGGCAATCTGGCAGGCTTTCATTCGATCCGCGTCAACAAGCAATGGCGGCTCGTCTTCCAATGGGATGGCGGCCGAGGTGAAGCGACAGGCATCTATCTGGACGACCATAGTTATCGGTGAGGTAAGCCATGTTGACGACGAAGCGCAAGCCGGCAAGCGTCGGCGAAATTCTGATCGAAGAGTTCATGGAGCCGATGGGCTTGACGCAAGGCGCGTTGGCCGAAGCGATGGGCGTGCAACGCAAGCACGTCAACGAGCTGTGCAACGACCGCCGCAACGTGACCGCTGCGACCGCGCTCATCCTTGCCCGCGTGTTCGGCAACAGCCCGGATTTCTGGCTGAACATGCAGCGGCGCAGCGATCTGTGGGAAGCTTTGCATAGCCCCAAGGAGCGTGAACGGATCAAGCGTGCCCGGCCGCTGACAGCCGCCGCATGACATGCGCCGTCGTCATGCCAGCGCCGCCGGAAGCGTCGCGCGGTTTCCCGATCACGCGGTTAAGATCAAGAGCTTCGCCGAGTTGTCCGAGAAAAATAGCGTCTGAGACCTACGCAAAAACCGCCGGCAGCAAGTCTTTTTACGCCACAGCACGAAGGAAGGATTTTTCGGCTTCTCATTCTGATCCTGCCGCCGCTTCATGCCCGTTTGACCTCGACAAGAGCGAGCGGCAGCATGGCAGACGACACCGAACCAGGGCCGGATGGGATCACACCGGCCAACGACAACCGAGGCGCGGGCGGCGACGCGGCGAGCGAGAGACAGCGGAGAATAGACCGGGCCGTCCTGACCATCGCACGCTTGATCGGACGCCGGATCGCGCGGGAAGAGTTCGAGGCGCTGCGCGCCGCCAACGACAACAGGCCCGGAGCCGTAGAGGACGCGGAGGACCGGGCCGACGAGGAATAGGAAAGAACGGAGACTGTCCATGACCCGCGTTGCGCTCTATGCTCGCTATTCTTCCGACAACCAGCGGGACGCCTCGATCGAGGACCAGTTGCGCCAGTGCCGGGAACATGCCGTCCGCCAGGGCTGGACCATCGTGGACAGCTATTCCGACCGCGCCATCTCCGGCGCATCCCTCATCCGGCCCGGTATCCAGGAGCTTCTGGCCGACGTGCAGGCCGGACGCTTTGACATCGTTCTGTCTGAAGCCCTCGACCGCATCAGCCGCGACCAGGAGGATGTCGCTGCCGTGTTCAAGCGGCTGCGCTTCGCGGGCGTTTCCATCGTTACCCTGTCCGAGGGCGAGATCAGCGAGCTTCATGTCGGCCTCAAGGGCACCATGAATGCCCTGTTCCTGAAAGACCTCGCCCTGAAGACCCATCGCGGCATCCGTGGCCGCGTCGAGGCCGGCAAGATCGGCGGCGGCAACGCCTATGGCTACCGCGTCGTCAAGAAGCTGGACGCGCGCGGCGAGCCGATCAGGGGCGACCGCGAGATCATCGAGGAGCGGGCGGAGATCGTCCGCCGCATCTTCCGCGAATACGTCGCCGGCAAGGGGCCGCAGAAGATCGCGGCCGACCTCAACCGCGACGGCATCCCGAGCCCCACCGGCAAGCGCTGGTCGGACACCACGATCCGGGGCAACCGCATCATCAGCTCCGGCATCCTCAATTGCGAGCTTTACGTCGGCGTCATCCGCTGGAACCGGCAGCGTCAGATGAAGAACCCCGACACAGGTCGGCGTGTCCTGCGGTTGAATTCCGAGAGCGAATGGATACGCACGGAAGTCCCCGAGCTTCGCATCGTGCCGGATGAGCTTTGGAACGCGGCCAAAGCCCGGCAAGACGAATTGACCGCCCTCTACAGAACCAGATCGAGACGGCCCGCGAAGGCATCCGGCGCAGCGTTGCCGCGCACGGCCTCAACGCCACGCACCGGCCACGCACGCTTCTTTCCGGGCTCCTATTCTGCGGCTGTTGCAGCGGCTCCTATGCCAGGCGCGGACAGGATCGCTACGCCTGCACCAACCATGTCCTGTCCATGGGTTGCGACAATGCCCGCACCGTTGACCGCAAGGTGCTGGAGGCGCGGGTGCTCGCCGGTCTGCGCGACCGGCTGATGGCACCGGAAGCCGCCGCCGCCGCAATGCGCGCCTATGCGGAAGAGACCAACCGCCTGAACCGCGAACGGCGCACGTCAGGCGAAGCGAACCGCCGCGAACTGGCTGACACCGAGAAAGCCATCAAGGAAATCGTCCATGTCATCGAGCAAGGCGGCTTTCACCGAGCGCTGCTCGACCGTCTCACCGAGCTTGAGGCCA
>WHTP01000021.1 GCA_009377695.1 Hyphomicrobiales bacterium
AGAAGCGCTACGCGCAGTTCGACGATCGGCAATTCGATCTCGCGATGGAGGATATTCGGAAGATCACCCCTCGCGACCTCTTGCTCTCGCCGGCCGGCTTCGAGAACGCAGAGCGCTTCAACATCGAAGCGGGCTTGTTGAAGCCGGAGGAGAAGCTCAAGGGCTACGACGATTTGTTCACGGATCAGTTCGTGCGGTGACGTCTTGCCGCCGCGAGCACACACTTAGACCCGTCACCCTGAGGTGCGAGTGAAGCGAGCCACCGCAAGTCGGCTGTTGCCGACTTGCACATTTAGAATCCAATCTCGGGTAAACCCGAGATTGGTGGGCGACGGCCCGGGCCGTGCATCCTTCGAGGGCCGCTTCGCGGCCGCCTCAGGATGACGGATCAAACATCACCCGTTCCCAACCACCCTGCCCCTGCACTCGCCAAATCCGATCTGTGCAAATCCATCGCGCCTGGCATAGGCCCGGAAGATCACCTCATCGCCGTCGTCGAGGAAGCGCCGTGTCTCGCCGGACGGCAGCGTCGCCGGCTCGCGGCCGCCGCGCGTCAATTCGAGCATGCTGCCGACGCCATCCGGCGCCGAGATGGTGCCGGTACCGATCAGGTCGGCCGCTTCAAGATTGCAACCGCCGCAGGTGTGGTGCGCGATCATCTGCGCGACGGTCCAGTAGAGGTGGCGCGCATTGCTCGCTGCGAGGCGATATGGCGCCGCGCCGCTCGCCCGCATCGCTTCGGTGAGGATCGAGGCTTCGAGGTCAATGTCGAATGCGCCGGCGGCCTGGTCGCCATCGTCCATCAGGTAGTCGAGCGGGTGCGGATCGCCGTCCGGCCGCGGCGCCTGTGCATCCCGAAACGGCGCCAGCGCCTCTGGCGTCACGACCCACGGCGACACTGTCGAGGCGAAATTCTTGGCGAGGAACGGGCCGAGTGGCTGATACTCCCAGGCCTGGATGTCGCGCGCCGACCAGTCGTTGAGCAGGCAGAAGCCGGCGATGTGATCGCTCGCCTTGCCGATCGGGACCGGCTCACCCAGCGCGTTGCCCGGCCCGATCCAGACGCCCATCTCCAGCTCATAGTCGAGATAGCGGCACGGACCGAAGTCGGGCTCAGTTGCGGTTTGCGCTGGCCGCTTGGCCGCCGAACAGCGGTACCCGACACCCGGATCGATGACGCACGGGCGTGATAGGCGACCGGGATGTGCTTGTAATTCGGCAGCAGCGGATTGTCAGGCCGCAGCAGCCGTCCGGAATTGGTCGCATGATGGATGCCGGCATAGAAATCCGTGAAGTTGCCGATGCGCACCGGCAGATGCATCTCGCAATCGGCCGCCTTCGTCAGCAGTAGCGGCTTCATGCCCTCGACCTCCCGCCGCTCGGCCCCATTGGCATCGAGCAAGTCCGAAAGCCGCGCCCGCAGCGCGGCGCGCGGCCGCCCGCCGAGCGCGAACAAGCCGTTGAGCCGCGAGCCGCCTGCGGCCTCCGCCGCCCGCTTCGCTTCGCCGGAGAACAGGCCAGCTTCGCTCGCCATCTTGAGATCAAAAATCTCATCTCCGATGGCGACGCCGCCCCGCGGCCGTTCCCCGGGCTTGCTGTAGATGCCGAACGGCAGATTCTGGATCGGAAAGTCCGGATGGCCGTTGGCGCTCTCGACGAAGCTCCGGCGCTTCGCATCATGGGTTGCCTCGATCATCTAGTCCCTCGGCATGTCATGTCCTTCTCAGATCATCCAGTAGCACCAAATCCTGCAACAATGCACCGGAGATGACACCGCCTGGCGAGACGCGCTAAGTTTCCGCTGACTGCGATAACAGGGGAGGATGGTGGAGGGTGCATCGGTACGTGCCGCATTCAGAAATCAGCGGTGATACACACGCTCCCCTCGCCCGCCCGTCGCTGCGCGTGGAGGACGCGCCGCTGCTGCGCGGACGCGGGCGCTTTGTCGACGACATTGCGCTGCCGGGCCTGTTGCATGCGAGCTTCGTGCGCAGCCCGGTCGCCCATGCGCGGCTCAACGGCATTGACGCGAGCGCCGCACGCGCGCTCCCGGGCGTCCGCGCCGTGCTCACATATCGGGACTTGCGTCCCGTGATCGGACACGATCGGATTCCGCTCGCGCTGCCGGTGGCGGCGATCCGGCAGCATGTCGATCCGTCATGGCTGGTGGAAAAGGAAATGTGCTTCGTCGGCGAGCCGGTCGCCGTTGTCATCGCGGAGAACCGTGCGACCGCCGAGGACGCCGCCAACCTGGTCGTGCTCGACTACGAAGAGCTGCCGGCGGTGACCGATCCGGTGGCGGCGCTTGTCGCCGGCGCGCCGAAGGCGCGGCTCGATTGCGCCGACAATCTTGTCGCACAGTGGGAGCTGAAATACGGGGACGCCGAGCGCGCCTTCGCAGGGGCTGCGCACCGGATCGCGCAGCGCTTTCGGATCCACAAGGGCGGCGGCCATTCGATCGAGACGCGCGCCGTGCTCGCCCGTTACGACGAGGCCGAGGATCTGCTCACGGTCTGGGACGGGACCCAGATGCCGCACAAGGCCAAGCGCGTCATTGTCGACACTCTTGGTCTCGTGGAAAGCCAGGTGCGCGTGATCGCTCCGAATGTCGGCGGCGGCTTCGGGCCGAAGAACCCGTTCTATCCGGAAGAGCTGGTCGTGCCCGCAGTGGCCCGCCTCCTTGGCGCGCCGGTGAAGTGGATCGAGGATCGCCGCGAGAGCTTCACCGCCACCAATCATGAGCGCGAGCAGGACTGGGATCTCGAGGCCGCCATCGACGCCGATGGCAAGCTTCTCGCGGTGCGCGGCAAGGTGCATCACGACCATGGCTCGGCGACGCCGTCCGGCTTGTCGACGGCGCAGAATTCAGCCACCAATTTCATTGGTCCTTACGTGCTGCCGGCGATCAACATCGCGTTCGTGGTGTGCCTTACGAATTTCACGCCCGCGACCTCGTCCCGCGGCGCCGGACGCCCGCAAGGCACCTATGTGATGGAGCGGCTGCTCGACCGCATCGCGGAGCGCCTGTCATTGCCGCGCGACGAAGTCCGCCGTCGCAATTTGATCGGGCCCGACCAGATGCCCTACGTGACCGAGGTGGTGACGCGCGACGGGCTGCCGATGACCTACGACAGCGGCGACTATCCGGAGTCGCAGCGCCGCGCGCTTGAGACTGCGCGCTGGAGCGACTTTCCGGCGCGGCAGGAGGCGGCGCGCCGCAAAGGACGCTTCATCGGGCTTGGACTGTCGAACTATGTCGAAGGCACCGGCCGCGGCCCGTTCGAGAGCGTGAGCGTCCGCATCGGGCCATCCGGCAAGATCGTGGTCGCAACCGGCGCCACCGATCAAGGCCAGGGCACCCACACCATGCTGGCGCAGCTTGCCGCCGAGGCATTCGGCGTGACGGCCGACCGTGTGCAAGTGGTCGCCGGCGATACCGCCGCCTCTCCGCTCGGCCACGGCGCCTATGCCAGTCGCCAGGCGGTCACCGCAGGCAATGCGCTGCACATTGCATCGTGCCTGGTGGCCGACAAGGCGAAGCAGGTCGCATCCGCCATGCTCGAAGTCTCAACCGACGATCTTGAACTCGCCGATGGCGAGGTGCGCGTGCGCGGCGTGCCCGGCATGAAGAAGAGTCTCGGCGAGATTGCCCATGCACTGAGCGGCGTCGCAGGCTTCTCGCTGCCCGCCGGGGAGACCCCAGGACTGGCGGCGTCCAACGATTTCATCCCGCCGGCCATTACCTACACCAATGGCACGCATGTCTGCGAGGTCGAGATTGATCCCGACACCGGACATATTCGCTTGCTGCGCTACATCGTCGTGCACGACTGCGGACGCATGATCAGCCCGATGATGGTGGAGGGACAGGTGCACGGTGCGGTCGCGCACGGCGTCGGCGCAACACTCTACGAATGGATGCGCTATGATGCGTCCGGCCAGCCGCAGACCGTCACTCTGGCGGACTACATGCTGCCGACGTCCGACACGATGCCGCCGATCGAGATCCACCATATGGAATCGCCGACGCCGCTCAATCCGCTTGGGGTCAAAGGCGCGGCCGAAAGCGGCACGATCGGGGCGCCGGCCGCGATCGTCTCCGCCATCGAGGATGCTCTGAAGCCCTTGGGCGTCCGCATCAACGACTTGCCAGTGACGCCCGAGCGGCTGCTGGCCTTGATACAATCCGCGCAGCGATAGACATTCAGGAGGAATGGAATGAGAGCCGCAGTATTGGGCGAGAATGGCGTCGAGATCCGCGACCTGCCGAAACCCGCGCCGAAGCCGAGCGAGATCCTGATCCGCGTGCGGGCGACGAGCCTCAACCGCGCCGACTTGAGCGTCGCATCGGGCCATCAGCACGGCCGCGTTGGCGGCGTCGGTGCACGGCTCGGGCTTGAATGCGCCGGCGAAGTCGAGGCGGTCGGCAGCGCCGTGAAGGGTTTCAAGTCCGGTGACCGCGTGATGGCGGCGGCCGCGGGCGGCTATGCCGAATACGTCGCCACCGACGAACACCGCGCGACGCGCATTCCGGCGAACAACATGACCTACGAACAGGCCGCCTGCTTCCCGGTCGCGCTGCAAACCATGCACAACGCCATCGTCACGGCCGGACGCTTCAAGGCCGGCGAGACGCTGCTGATCCAGGGCGCGAGCTCCGGCGTCGGGCTGATGGGGATGCAGATCGGCAAGCTCAAGGGCGCATCGCTGGTGATCGGGACCTCGACCCATGCGGGCCGCCGCGCGCGGCTCAAGGAATACGGCTGCGACCTCGCGATCGATACTACCGATCCGACGTGGCCGGAGCAGGTAAAGAAGGCGACCGGAGACAAGGGCGTCAATCTGATCGTCGACATGGTGTCGGGCAAGACTGTGAATCAGAACTTCGAAGCGGCAGCGCTCCTCGGACGCATCGTCAATGTCGGCCGCCTCGGCGGACAGAAAGGCGAGATCAATTTCGACCTGCATGCCCTCAAGCGGCTCGACTATATCGGCGTCACGAACCGCACCCGCACGCAGGACGAGTTGAACGAGGTCACGCGGCTGATGCGCGAGGATCTCTGGCCAGCGGTCGAGGCCGGCAAGCTGTCATTGCCGATCGACAAGAGCTTCCCGCTCGACCAGGTCGCGGACGCGCTTTCGATGATGAAGGCGAACCAGCACTTCGGGAAGATCGTGCTGACGATGTAGCCACATGTGGGCTCTCTCTCGGCCTCATGGTGAGGGCGTCGCATAGCGACGCGTCTCGAACCATGGGGCCGCCCCATCCTTCGAGACCCGCCACCCAAGTCGGCTACAGCCGACTTGGGCAGTTAAACTTGCCAATGTCGGGCAAACCCGACATTGGTGGCGCACCTCAGGATGAGGCGGAGCGAGAACGGCGACTGTCGTCAAAATGCCGCCGCCAAAGCCTTGGCGCCGGGCTGCTGCGACAGGCGGTCCATGATGCCGTTCATTTCCGCGTAGAGCGCCGCGACCGTTCTGGTGCGGCGCGCGATGCCGTTGCGCTCATAGCCGCCGCGCTGGAAGAAGTTCGAGGTCGGCACCCGCTCGCGCAACGAGTGCGGCATGGTGACAAGATCGATGCCGTTGCCGTCACCGGTGAGGTTCATCATCTCGAGCTCAGCCGCGGTCAAACGTGCAGAGTGCCCCTTCATCTGCGCGAACTTGACCGAGTTCACGAGCTTCTGCACTTGCAACAGCGGGCCGAAATCGCGGTCTAGCACCGCCGCATGGATGCCCATGCCGCCGCGCGTCTTGGCGAGCTTGCCATGCTCGCCCCACCGGTTCGGCACCGTTCGGCTGAATGCGATCATGCGCCGAAGGTGCGCGACCTTGCTGTCTGCAACATCCCGCGCGCGTAGCGCGTGCAGGAACCGGTCGCCATAGCCGGCGAGCAGGCTCACGCTGTTGGTGGTGAGAAGCTGGTTGTAACCGATGGCGGTCGAGATCGCGCGCGCGTTCGGGCGCGGATGCGTGAGGCCCGACTGCACATCGTAGGTTCCGTTGCCGCCAGTCTCGAACGCATAGATGCGCACGATTTGCTCGCGCGTCAGGCCGGCGGCCTTCGCCGCTCTGGCATAGGCACGCTTGAAATCGAGATCACTCGCAGGCCGCTGTGGCGCGAAGCGGTAGTGGTCGGCGGCGGCCTTCAAGAAATCGGCGACCACCGGGATCGGCGCGCGTGGCGGCCTGGTGGGATCAGGCTCTGCATCCGGATCCTTGGGCCGCGGCGGGCCGGTGTAGACCGGCGGCTGCGTCAGCACATAATCGTTGAGCCCGATCGGCTCGCCCTTGCGGCGCTTGGCGAAACGAGTGCGGCGCTTGTCCGAGATCGCGGTCCAGTAGGCACTGGCCTCGGCCTCGTAGGCGTTGCGCGCGCGCGTATAGGCCGCGAGCCGCGCTTCATAGCTTGCGCCCGATGGCGTTTGGTTTGCGATACGCTGGGCATGTGACGGCTCGGCCGCGACCGTGAGCGCGGCGGCAACCAGGCAAGCCGATAATGAAAAAGCGAAACGATGCATGTCGTGTCCCCGCGGCCGCCCTTCCCACCGGGCGGTCCCTCAAGAACGGCAGATGGTCGTCAACATCTTCTTAACGCCACCCGCTCCGTATCCCGCCATGGCAGCGTACAACATACACGCTCGTGGCGCGGAATCGTGGTCGCGCCGTGACAAAACGGCTGTAAACGCGGCCTGTGCGCGCCCTGCCGGGTCAGGCGCGACTTTCGATCGCACCGCCCGACCATCATTCCGGACGCCGCTTTGGCGGAGACGAGCCGACAGTGCAATCTAGTGGAGTGGATTTGACATTCGCTACCCCGTTGACCGCAGACTCCCAAAGCGAATGTCAAATCCAAAACTCCACCAGCAGCTTATATTTGCTAGTGGTCCTTTGATTCTAACATTCGCAAAGTCGCCTGCTGAGAAGGGATGCGAATGTTAGAATCGGACCACTAGGGTGTCACCCGCATCCCGGTGAACTTCCACTGCGACAATTCCTCCATGGCGTAACGCACGCCCTCGCGGCCGAAGCCCGACGATCCGACGCCGCCGAACGGATACACGTCCAGGCGGAAGCGACTGGCGTCGTTGATCCACATCGAGCCGACGCGCAGTTGCTTGGACACCTTGAACGCAGTTTCGAGGCTCTTGGTGAAGCAGGCGCCCTGCAGGCCGAATTCCGAAGAATTCGCCAGCGCGATCGCCGCGTCCACATTGTCGACCGGCTGCACGACCACCACCGGACCGAACGCCTCCTCACCCATCAGCCGCGCATTCGGCGGCGCGTCGGCCACGATCGCCGGGCCGAGGATGCAGCCGTTGCGCTCGGGCTTGCGCACGAGCTTGGCACCCTTCGCGACCGCGTCGGATACCATTGCCTCGACGCGATCGGCGGCCTCCCGGCTCACCATCGGGCCGACATCGATTGCGGCATCGTCGGGATTGCCGACCTTGAGCTTGTTGGCGGCCGCGACGAACAGCTCGAGAAACTTTTCATACGCCGCGCGCTCGACGATCACGCGCTGAGCCGAGATACATTGCTGGCCGCTCGCCTCGAATCCGGCGCCCGCGATGCGGGTCGCGGCATCCGCGAGATCGGCATCGGCACAGACGATGTTGGCGGCATTCGATCCGAGTTCACCGACGAATTTCTTGGCGCCGGCGGCGCGCGCAAGCTCGTTGCCGGCAGCGGTCGAGCCGGTCACAGTGACTGCCGAGACGAGAGGATGCGCGACCAGGAGCTGCGCGGTCTGCCGGCCGCCCGGCACCACGTTGAACAGCCCGTCGGGGACGCCCGCCTTTTTTACCGCCTCCGCGATGAGGAGCGCCACCTCGGTGCCGGGCGGCGACGGCTTCACCACCACCGCATTGCCGACAGCCAGCGCCGGCGCGACCTTCTGCACCAGGAGGTTCACCGGTCCGTTGAACGGCGTGATCGCGGCGACCACACCATACGGGATGCGCGTCGTGAAGCCGAAGCGGCCGGCGCCGGTCGGCGCCACGTCGAGCGGCAGCACCTCGCCGTTCATGTGCGGAAGCTGCGCGGCGACGGCGCGGATGAACGCCCCTGCCCGCTTCGCCTCGAAGGTGGCTGCGCGGCGCGGCTTGCCGATGTCGCGGATCAGCGATTTGACCAGCTCGACCCCGATCTTGTCGATGGCATCGGCGGCGGCATTGAGCCATTCGAGCCGCTTCGCCACCGTCGCGTCGATGTGCTTCATGTAGGCGCCGTGGGCGTGCTTGACGGCGGCGTCGATGATGGCGGCGTCGGACTCGACGATCTGCGACGCGGAGGTCTCGTCGATCGGTGACACCAGCGGCGAGAACTTGGTGTCGGCCGCGACGGCCGCCGCCCCGCCGATCCAGGGCAGATGCCGGATGGGTGCATTCATGGGGAACTCTCCTTGTACTTGCGGCAGCACGCCGCCGTCCTCTTTACAATCGCGGCGGGCAGGCCCGCCGTCTTCGGCCATTCCTTAGCGCATTGCAGCCCCGATGTGGACAGCGGCAACACGTCCTTCTAACTTTTCGCAGGATATGGGGTTCGGGAGCATGGCATGACCGAAACAATGGCGGAGACAGTGATCTGGGAGAGAGACCTCCCACGCAATACGGGCTTTGCATTCGATCTCAAGAAGGGCCAGTCGGTCCGCATCCGCTCGCAGACCATCATCGATTTCGTCTGCTTCAACCGCGACAATCTGCGCGAGCGCTTCGACCAGGCGCGCACCAAGGCGAACCAGCGCAAGGTGTTCATCTCGACCGGCGACATGCTGGTCTCGAAGCTCAACAACACGATGATGACCATCGTCGAGGATACCTTCAAGGAAGGCCATCACGACCTGCAGGAAGGCATGTGCAGCCGCAAGCGCCACGAGCTCGCGGCTGCGCGCGGCATGTGGGAGAAAACCTACGGCCGCCCGCTGTCGGAGATGCCACCGCGCGGCTGCACCGAGAACCTCGCCACCATCCTCGCGCCTTATGGCATCGCGCTGGAGGACGTGCCCAGCCCGTTCAACATCTTTCAGCACATGATCATTCATCCCGATGGCGAGCTTGAGCATTCCAAGATCCGCCCGAAGCCGCCGGGTGCGCGTGTGACGCTGCGGGCCGAGATGGATTTGCTGGCGGCGCTTAGTACCTGTCCGGACGTGACGGTGGGCGGCACAACGGGCGCGACCGTGACGGTGCTGGGGTAGCTCGTAGCCCGCATTGAGCCATAAGCGCGTTTACGCGCGTCTTCGACGCGCTATGGCGAAATGCGGGGCAAACGGTCCCGGATTTCGCTGCGTTCAATCCGGGCTACAATCACTACAGCTCACCCTTCAACACCTTGCCCCATTTATCCGCAATCGCTCGCGCCTCGCCCTGTGAGAGCGCCGACGTCGGCGGATATTTGTCGATCCAGGGGAACGGCTTGCACGCCTCGATGATCGCCTTGGAATGCGAGGTCACGCCGCGGCGTTTGTTCTCGTCGGGGATGCGCGGATCAAGCGCCGACGACCAGGCGTCGCGCACGATGTCGATCTGCTCGGCGGGCTCGCAGCGCGTGGTGATCGCCCACATCACGTCGTTGATGTCTGAGGGATCGACGTCCTCGTCCACGACCACGACCAGGCGGCCCATATAGGCGTTGGCAGCGGCGATCAGCCCTGCGCGCTTGGCGTGGCCGGCATAACGCTGCCTGATCGCCACCACTGTCATGAGCTGCGCAACATGCTGCCAGACGCCGACCACGTCGGTGACTCCCGCCATCTCCAGGTTGCTCCAGATGCCCGCTGCGCGGAACGGCAGGCCGAAGTGGAAGCGCGGCGGCTTCATCGGCGGCGAACCGAGTAGGATCGGATCGTTGCGATGGTAGATCGCGTCAACGCGCATCACCGGACACGGCCGCGCGTCAGCGGCGTAGTAGCCGGTGAACTCGCCGAACGGGCCTTCCGGCAGCGTCTCCGTATCGGGCGACATCAGCTCGCCTTCGAGGATGATCTCGGCATGCGCGGGCAGCGGCAGACCGGTCTTCGGCCCCGCGATCACCTCAACCGGCGCGCCCTTGATCGCGCCCGCGAACTCATACTCGGATTGGCCCGCCGCGAGATATTCAAAGCCCGCGATGAACAGCGCCGGATCCATGCCGCCGACGATCGCGAGCGGGCAGGCTTTTCCCGCGTCCCAGTATTTCCGCGCGATGATCGCGCCGTGGCGGCCCTGATGGTCGAATTGCACGGTGACCTTGTCCTTGGCGTGCACCTGCACGCGGTAGATCGACGAATTGATCCAGCCCGACTCAGGATCGCGCATGATCACGATCGAGCCCGAGCCGATGTAGCGGCCACCATCCTTGGTGTGCCACACCGGCGCTGGTAGGTTGCCCAAATCCACCGCGTCGCCTTTGACGCTGTTCTCCAGGAACGCCGCGTCCTTCACCGTCACCGGCTTGTGGCTTTTGAGCGTCTGGCGCTTGGCCATCCAGGCCTTCAGCGCGTCAAGCGGCCGCAACGAAGGATCGATCCCCAGCGCGAGCGCCGCGCGCTGCGGACTGGTGGTGGCGTTGGTGAAGATGCGGAAGCCCGCCGGATAGCCTTTGATGCGATCGAACAGCAGCGCCGGGCATTCCGGCATTCCGGCCGCGACCTCGGTGATCCCGCCGAGCTCGATGTGCGGATCGGCATCCATCACCCGCCGCAACGCGCCGAGCTTTTCGACCTCGGCGATGAATTCGCGCAAATCCTTGTACATCCAGGTTCGGCCTTCCTTGGTCAGCAACGGTGCAACTGTAGCACGGCCGCCGCCTTCGGCCTCGGCCGTGCCAGTATGACAAGCTGCACCATGCCGGATATAAAGAACCCGCAAGGGAGAAACAAAAAATGACCGCAGGAAGCAACATCGCCGCTCACATCGCCTATGACGACCTGCGCGAGTGGCTTAGCGCTGCCGAGCGCCTTGGCGAGGTGAAGCACCTCAAAGGCGCCACCTGGCAGGAGGACATCGGGCTGGTTGCGGAAGCGATCCTGCGGGCGGAGAACGGGCCCTGCGTGGTGTTCGACGAAGTGCCCGGCTGTCCCAAGGGTTTCCGGCTGCTGCTCAACATGTTCGCCGGCGTCCGCCGCAACATGACGCTCGGCTTCCCCGACCACCTCACCAAATGGGAGCTGAGCGACGCTTATAGAGAAGCTTACCTAGCAGACCCGAAAATCATCAAACACGAGATCGTCGAGGACGGCCCGGTATTCGAAAACATTGTCACCGGCGACGACATCGACGTCACGAAATTCCCCTCGCCGATCTGGCATGAGAAGGACGGCGGCCGCTACATCGGCACCGGCACCTACAGCGTCACCCGCGACCCGGAGGAGAACTGGCTCAATGCCGGCGCGTATCGGGCACAAGTCCATGACAAGAAGACCGTTGGTCTCGTCACGGCGAAGGGCCATCACGGTTGGATCCATCGCGAAAAATATTTTGCGCGTGGCGAGAAGATGCCGATCGCGATGGTGCTCGGCGGCGATCCGCTCGCCTTCTTCTACGGCGGCGTCGAAGCGCCCTACGGCACCTTCGAGATCGACATCATCGGAGGCATGCGCGGGCGCGCTGTGAAGATGGTACGCGGCAAGGTCACCGGCCTGCCCTTCCCAGCCAACGCCGAGGTCGTGCTGGAAGGATGGGTCGATCCGGTGAAGCGCCATCCGGAAGGCCCGTTCGGCGAATGGAGCGGCCACTACGCGGGCGGCGTGCGCGATCTGCCGGTGATGGAGATCGAGGCGATCTATCATCGCAACGATCCGATCATGCTGGGCGTGCCGCCGATGGGCGGCGGGCCCGATGAGATGGCGCGCTACCGCGCGGTGATGCGCTCGGCGATCATCAAGCAGAACATGGTCAATGCCGGCGTGCCGGGCGTGAACCAGGTGTGGTGCCACGAGGTCGGCGGCGCGCGCATGCTGCACGCCGTGTCGATCACGCAGCGCTATCCCGGCCATGCGGTGCAGGCCGCGAACATCGCGGCGCAATGCGGCGCGTCGGCCTATGCCTCGAAATACATCGTGGTGTGCGACGACGATGTCGACGTGACCAATCTCGACCACATGCTGTGGGCGATGATCACCCGCACCGATCCGGCCGAGTCGATCCAGTTCATCAGGGGCTCATGGGATTCGAGCGCCGATCCCGCGATCCCGCCCTCGCGTCGCAAGGCCGGCGACATGACGCATTCGGTCGCGCTGATCAACGCCTGCAAGCCGTTCCACTGGAAGGACGAGTTTCCACCCTCGAATACGCCGAGCCCGGAGATTGCGAGGAAAGCACGCGAAAAATTCGGGTGGCTGTTGAACGGGAAGGAGCCGGGGTCATCGTAGCCCCGGATTGAGGGCAGCGAAATCTGGGGACTGACTGTCCCGCATTTTGCTCTGTTCAATGCGGGCTACGGTTGTCTTTCGCTCTCTCCGCAACGGAAGGATTGATCTCTCAACGAATTGACAATCCAATACGCGCTGCTAGGAATTTATTCTTGAATCGGCGTGCCGCGGATGGTAGGATTGTTTCCTTATCAACCCATCCGAGGTCAAAGCCCGATGCCCCCTCCCTCTCAATTCGCCAATGAAATTGCACGCCTGATGCGCGACCCAGACGCGATGCGCCCCGAATGGGAGCGCATGCAGCGGTCCGGTGGGCGCAGTCACTACGATCCCACGCAGCCGCGTGTCCCTGCCGGCAATTCCGATGGCGGTCAGTGGACGGATACCGGTCAGGGCGCTGGCGTCCAGCCCGCGAATTCTTCCGAGGAAATCGCCAAAGAGATTGCCCGCCTGATGCAGGATCCTGACGCGCCACGCCACGGACGCGAGGGCATGCAGGCGTTCGGGCCGGGTGTGCCCGCCGGACATCCCGAGCACCGCGAGCGGACCGACACAGGTAGCGCCATCACTCCTTACGACCGCACCGAAGGCGAGCAGCCGCAACTTGCGCAGTTTTCGCCCAATCGTCCGCCGGTTCGCCCAGGACCGATCGGAGTGCTGCTGTCTCTGTTCGCCGCACTGTCGGCTCGAAATACGCCTACCCAACGAGCAACCTTCGACTTCAACGCAAGAGAGTTTTTGCGCGATCCACTCCGTGAACTCGATCGGGCCAATGTAAGGCAACTAAATCAAAGGGAGGTCGAAAACGTCTGCAGAAAACTTGATGACGTACAGCGGCGAACAGACAGAATCGCAAGCACGGTACGGGCTGACAGACCAGATTCGACCGCCCAACAGCACGGCACGGCTGTCCACACGCGCATCGCGCAGGAGATCAACGAGCCTCGCAAGCCGGATGGCAGCCCTAAGGATCCAAACTATCGTGCCGAAGTCTCATACTGGAAGATGGAGGAAGACGGCGTATACGGGAGGAAGGATTCGATCCGCATCGATGTGCTGGAGAATGCTGGTCGCGGCGTTGTTTGCGTATATGATATCAAGACCGGGCAAAGCAGGCGCAGCGGGCTGAACTTGGACCGAATGCTTGAAATTGCGAAAAATGTGCTCGGGGCATACCCCCACGTTCAACGCGTTATCATCACCGAGGTCAGGCCTCGCCGATGACAACCATCGCGCAAGTCAAACAGGTGGTGCAGCCGCTTCTTCAGCGCAATCCTGACCTTGCGCTGGTTGGGCGCCGAGTGATCATCAAGCCCATTCACCACATCCTGCGCGGCATAAGTATTGGGCGAAGCATCAACCCCGCGCTATTCATCCCGGCCTGGGCCGTCGTATTCCTGTTTGAACCGAGAGACAGCCTTTCGTTGAACTGGGGTGAGCGGATTTACAAAGTTACCTGGGACGTCGCCGATCCCGATTTGCCAACAAAGATGTGCGAGGCAATTGAGGAGCAAGCGCTTCCACTGGTACGCCCGATTAAGACGATCGATGATTTCGTCGGATTCGCAACGAAAGAGCGTTTTCGTGATACATACTTGGACCTGTACGAACATCGCAAAATCTTTGTCGACATCGCCCGCGGCGACCTCGAGTCTGCCCGCTCAATCTGCGAGTACATGGCCACCGATCGTGCAAAGCATCGGTATCTCCCTTTGAAGATGGACGAAGAATACAACCGCATCACCAAGGAGCTCTGCCCGCTCATTGCAGCGAACGACCGGCCCGGCCTCGCCCGTTTACTTCACAAGTATGAGGAGGGCTCCGTTCGGGCCATGAAACTTGAAAAATATTGGGAGCCGACGCCGTTCCCAATCGAGTTGGAATCGTGAACGACGCGCCAGGATCATGAGCGCTCCGCCTAACTATATCCCCGCGGAATAATCCATCCATCCCGCGCCGCAACCGCCACCGCACTCCCCGGCTCCGGCGGCGGTCCTGCGTGCTCGACCTTCAGCTCCGGCGCGCCGTCCGCATCAGGCTGCACGGTCACGAGCGTGGCGGCGCCGTGATAGGCGCCACCGGTGACGCGCCCGCGGATGCCGCCGCCATTCGTGGCGATCGAGAGGTCCTCCGCGCGGAGGCACAGCGAGCGCCGCTCGCCGGATGCCCCGGCGCCGCGCGCCGGCAGCCGCGTGCCCCAGATGTCGACCACCACGCGCTCGCTGGTACGGCCGATCACCAGCGCCGGCACCACGATGCCGCGACCGACGAAGCGCGCGACCATCTCGGTCGCCGGCTCGGCATAGAGCGTGCGCGGTGACGCCACCTGTTCAACGCCTCCGGCATCCATGACGGCAACGCGATCGGCGAGCGCCAAAGCTTCGGCCTGGTCATGGGTCACGTAGATGAAGGTCGTGCCGAGCTCCTTGTGGAAGCGTGCGAACTCCATCTGCATCGTCTCACGCAGATGCACGTCGAGATTGGCGAGCGGCTCATCGAGCAGCACAACGTCCGGGCGCATGGCGAGACAGCGCGCGAGCGCGACACGCTGGCGCTGGCCACCGGACAATTCATGCGGACGCCGCTCCGCCATGCCTGCGAGGCCAACCATCTCGAGCGCCTCGCTGACGCGGCGCACACGTTCCTCCTCCTTGACGCGACGCACGCGCAGCGCAAAGGCGACATTCTCGGCGACGCTCATATGCGGCCACAGCGCGTAAGACTGGAACACCATGCCGATGCGCCGCTTCTCCGGCGGCAACGCCCACCCCGGGCGGCCGACCAGCACGTCGCCGAGCTTCACGATGCCGTCGTCCGGAATCTCGAAGCCCGCCACCAGCCGCAGCAGCGTGGTCTTGCCACAGCCGGACGGGCCAAGCAGCGCGAAAAACTCGCCGTCTGCGATCTCAAGGCTCGCGCCTTCGACGGCGCGCGTCTCGCCGAACCGCTTCGACACGTTATCGAACGTCACGCCCGCCACGGCACCACTCCTTCTGGCAGGTTGCGCGCCATCAGGCTCGTGAAGAACGCAAGCGCCAGCGTCACCGCGATCGATATGGTCGCGACCGCGGCGGCGGCCGGCGAATTGCCTTCGTAATGCAGAAAGAACACGGCAACGCCGAGGGTCTCGTTCCCAGTCGACCAGAGCAGCACCGACACGGTCAGCTCGTTAAATGCCGTCATGAAGATGAGCAATGCACCGGCCGCTGCCGATGGCGCAACCGCCGGAAGGATGACTGACGTGAGCCTCCGGAGGACTCCGGCGCCGGCGACCTGCGCCGCCTCGTCGAGAGTCTTGCTGACTGTCTCCATGCCGGCCACCGTGGGCCGCAGCGCCAGCGCGAGAAACCGCGCGAGATAGGCGACGAGAATGATGCCAAGCGTACCGTAGAGGCTGATGTCGGTGAACGGGATAGGCGGGAGAAAGACGAGGATGATCGCGATCGCAAGCACGGTACCCGGTACCGCATAGGGCGCGTCCGCCAGGATATCGAGCGCGCAGGCGGCGGGATTCCTGCGCATGGTCGAGAGGTAAGCAAGCGGCACAGCGACTGCGGCGCTCACCGCCGCGGCGGCAAACGCCAGCATGAAGCTGTTGACGAAGGCGCGCAGGGTCGATTCCTGCTCAAACAACGCGAAGCGGTAGTGGTCGAGCGTCGCGGTGCCGATGCTGAGCGGCACGCCAAGCGCGGGCGCCAGCGATGATGCGAGCAAGGCGAGGAGCGGCAGGATCGCGATGCACGCGAGCGCGATCCACAGCAGCAATTCCATCAGGATGCGGCCACGGCCGAGCCGGAACGGGCGCAGCGGCGCGCTCGTCCCGTCGGTGGCAAAGCCACCGCGGCGCACGGCGAGCGCACGCAGCAGCAGTCCGATCACCGCCAGCGCCGTGAGGATCAGCGCCAGCGCCGCGACCTCGCCCAGCACGCGCGGGCCAAAGCCTTGCAGCCGCTGATAGATCAGCGTGGTCAGCACGGTGTAACGGCCGGGAATGCCGAGCATCGCCGGAATGCCGAAATTCCCGATCGAGGTGACGAAGGCGAGCGCCGCGCCGGCCAGCATCGCAGGCGAGGCGAGCGGCACGATCACCGATGCCGTGACGCGCAGCGGATGTGCACCGCCGAGACGCGCGGCCTCGATCAGGTCGCGCGGCACGTTGCGCAGACCCGCGCGCACCGCGAGGAACACGAGCGTCGAGCTTTCGATGCCCATGACCAGCACGATCCCCCACATCGAATAGAGCGGATTGGTCGCGCCCGGCGCCGGTGCCAGCCCGAGCGGGCCAAGAATCAAGCTGTTCGCGCCGGTGAGTTCGATCCAGGCGAGCGCCGTGATCTGCGACGGCACCAGCAGGGGCAGCATCGCGATGAAGGTGAGCGCCGCCTTCGCACGCACGTCGGTGAGCGTGAGCGCGACAGCGGCCGCGGTGCCGATGACCACCGATACGGCCGTCGCCAGCAGGCTCGATTCGAGCGTGTTGACGAGGGCGCGTTGCGTCGCCGCGCTCTGCCATTGCCCGAGCAGCAGGCCCAGTGGTTCGCCGCTCGCGCCCGGCAACAGCGATTCAACGAAAAGCCGGGCAAGCGGCCAGAGTCCGAGCGCGGCGACGTAGCAGGTCAGGACCGCGAGCAGCGCGGTTTCGCTGGAAAACAGCGATCGCACCGGCAACGCCATGGCCGAGGAACGAAACAACTTGGAACTCCACCCGACCGTCCGCTGGCGCGGATGATCCCGGTCGCGACCATCCTAAAGCGGAGCGGCCTTGTCCATATGGATTGATGATAGCTGGAGGCTATGCAACCAAGCACCGTGCCCAATTGAACGATTCTAGCCGCCGAACAGGTCGGTGAAGCGCTTTTTGTTCTCTTCGTCGTTCTGGAGGATGTTGCGGAGGTCGCCGCTCATGATCTGCAGCGACGATACCTGCGGGTAGCCTTTGGGCGGCGCGACACCGTCGAAGATCGGGAAGTAGCCCTGGCTCACCGACTGGTGCTGCGCCTCCTCCGACAATTGCCAGTCGACGAACGCTCGCGCAGCGTCGATGTTCTTCGCGGTCTTGAGGATCGCGACCGGCTGGGTGATGGCGGTGACGCCCTCGCGCGGGAACACGAAGTTAACCGGCGAGCCCTTCCGCTGTGCGTTGAACGCCATGTATTCGATGATCACGCCGTAAGCCTTCTCGCCACGCGCCACCGCCTCGATCACGGCACCGTTGCCTTTCGCAGCAATAGCGCCGCCGCGCGCCAACTTTTCAAAGTAGGGCCAGCCGAAATCCTTGTGCTGCGCGAAGGTGCCGACATGGATGACGGCGGCGCCGGAATAGAGCGGATGGGGCATGACGGTCTTCGACGCGACCTCCGGTGCCAGCAGGTCGTTCCACGACGAAGGCGGAGCGCTAACGAACTTGGTATTATAGACGATGCCGGTCGTGATCAGCTTGGTGCCGAAGAAGGTTTTGTCGGGATCGATCAGGGCGGCGGGCACCTTGTCCGCCGGCGCCTGCTCATACGCGAGCAGGCGGCCGTCGTTCTTGAGCTGCGTGGTGGCGACGGCGTCCGCGACCAGCACCACGTCGGCCTGCGGACGTCCGGCGGCGAGTTCCGCTTGCAGGCGGCTCATCACCTCGGTGGTGCCGGAGCGATAGAGCACCACCTGCACCTTCGGATGCGCCTTGTTGAACGCCCGCACCACCTTCGCCATCTGGCCGCTCGGCTGCGAGGTGTAAACCATCAACCGTCCGCTCGGCTGTGCTGTCGCGCCGGTGATGATGGCGCTCGCGAGCGCAAGGCCGATAGTCAATTTTCCGATATTGCACATCGCCTCTCTCCCGTCGGACCAGCCAAGGCTATCACATGGCGGCTGCCGGCATCGGCGCTAACAACCGCGCGTGACAGTCCGGTGACGTCCCGCGACGTTGCTAGTTCCGCACGGCGTCGGCGGCGCGCTTGATGGTGTCCTTGGAGTGGCTGAACAGCCGCGCGACCAGGCCCGCGACTTCCTCACCCGATGCGGGCGCGATATCAAGTTGCGCCTTCGCCGCATCGGCGATGAAGCGCTGGTCGCCGACCGCAGCGTTGAAGGCCTTGCGCAAGGCTGCGAGGCGATCCGCCGGAATACCCGGCGGCGCGGCGATCGGGCGGCCGACCGCGCGCCAGCCGAACAGAAGATCGAGCACCCGGCGGTCGTCATCGCTCTTGGCGAAATCGTAGACGCTCGGAACGCCCGGCAGCGCCGGATGTGGCTTCGTCGCGTCGTGGACGATCGGGATCAGTTGCCGCGACGCGATCTGCTGCGACAGCCGGCTCTTGAGCACGGCAATGGTAATGCCGCAGACGCCTTCCACCTCGCCGCGGTCCATCGCCAGCACGACGTCCTGCGCGCCGGGATAGCCTTTGATCAGCTTGATCTTCGCGCCGTAGAGGCGCGTGAGCACGATCGCGGCCTGGGTTGCGCCGCCCGACGGTCCGGTCCCGCCGAACAGTGTCTCTTTCTGCAGCAGGTCCTCGAATTTGCGCACGCCGGTCGCGCTCTTGACCACACACACGCCGACGCTTTCGTCCATGTTGCCGATCCAGCCAAACTTGGTGGAGTCGAAGCTCGTCGCCGACATGCCGAACAATTGATCGATCAGCGCACCGATGCTGAAGATGCCGAGCGTCGTGCCGTCCTTTGGCGCGACCGTGTAGACGTAATTCGCAGCCTTGATGCTGCCGGCGCCTGGCATACTCTGCACGATGACGCTCGGCCGGCCAGGCATGTGGTCGGGCAGATATTTCGCCAGCATCTGGCCGTAGAGCGTGTAGCCGCTCGCGGGCGGATAGCCGACAATGATGGTGACAGTCTTGCCTTTGTAGAACTCAGCGATGTTATCGGCGGCGGCCGGCGATATTGCAGCACAGGCCACGACCGCAGCAGCGACGATTGCCCTCGCACCCTTGTTCATTCCCGGCCCCTTGCTCCGCTCATTCGAGCGGACTTTGTTACGCAGACTTCCCGTCCCGGATCGCGCGCCAGATCTTCTCCGGCGTCAGCGGCATGTCCATGTGGGTGACGCCATAGTCACGCAGCGCATCGACGACCGCGTTGACGACCGCGCCGAGCGCCGGCGTCGTGCCGCCCTCGCCGCCCGCGCGCACACCGAGCGGATTGGTCGGCGACAGCACCTCCATCAATTCCGTGCGAAACGACGGCAGCCCATCGGCGCGCGGCATGGCGTAGTCCATGAACGAGCCCGTCATCACCTGTCCGCTGTCGGGATCGACGATGCAGTGCTCCCACAGCGCCTGACCTACGCCCTGGGCGATAGCGCCGTGGGTCTGGCCATGCAGGATCATCGGATTGACCGCACGGCCGACGTCGTCAACCGCGGAGTAGCGCACGATCTCGACTGCGCCGGTATCGGGCTCGATCTCGACTTCGCAGACCGCGCAGCCATACGGATAGCCGCCGTCGGTGAAATGCTGGTCGCTCTCGGCTGCGAGCGGCCCGCGTAGCTCGTCCTCAAGATCGTTGAGCGTCTGCGCCGCGCGCGCGATCTCGAACACGTCGAACGAGCGCTGCGACGTGTCGCTGCGGAAGCGGCCGTCCTTGAACGCGACCTTGTCGGGATCGGTCTCCAGCATATGTCCCGCGATGCGCTTCGCCCGCGCGACGATGGCGTTGGAGCATGTGCCCATGACGATCGAGGCGAAGCGCATGGAGCGGCCGGAATGCGAGCCGCCGCCGACCGGAACGATATCGGTGTCGCCCTGCACCAGCTTCACCTGTTCGAACGGCACAGCGAGCCATTCACTGACGCATTGCGCGAAGCTCGTCTCGTGCCCCTGCCCGCTCGACAGCGTGCCGATCGCGACCTCGACCTCGCCTTCCGGCTTCACCGTGATCTTCGACCACTCGCGCGGATAGCCCATCGTGCATTCGATGTAGTTCGCAAGCCCGATGCCGCGCAGCTTGCCGTGCTTGCGCGATGCACGGCGGCGTTTGGCGAAGTCTTTCCAGTCGGAGATCGAGATGGCGAGGTCCATCGCCGCTTCGTATTCGCCGTTGTCGTATTTGGTGCCGAGCGCGGTGCGATATGGAAGCTCGCGCGGCGAGATCAGGTTGCGGCGACGGATCGAAACGCGGTCGATGCCGGTCTTGTCGGCGGCGAGGTCGCATAGCCGCTCCATCAGATAGACCGCTTCCGGGCGCCCGGCGCTGCGATACGGGATGGTGCACATGGTGTTGCTGAGCACGGCGAAAGCTTGGAAGTGCGCAACCGGCACCCGATAGACGTTGGTGCAGATCGTCAGCCCCTTGCGCAGCGGAACGATCGACGCCGCATAGCCGCCGATGTTGCTCAGGTGCGAGCCGCGCACCGCCAGGAATTTTCCCTTCTCGTCAATGGCAAGCTCGACCTTGGCGACGAGGTCGCGGCCCTGATAATCGCTGAGAAACGCTTCGCTGCGTTCGCAGGTCCATTTGACCGGACGGCCGATGCGCTTCGACGCCCACAGCATCAGCGGAAATTCCGGAAACAGCGAATTCTTTGTGCCAAAATTGCCGCCAATATCACGCGCCACCACCTGGATCTGTTCGGCCGGCACGCCAAGGATCGCGGCGCACTCGCCCTTCTGGCGGACGACGCCGCCCGAGCCCGCGTGCAGGAAATAGCGGCCGCTCTGCTTGTCGAAATGGCCGACCGCGCTGCGCGCTTCCATCGGCACGCCGGTCACACGCTGGATCCAGGTTTCGAGCCGCACGACATGCGCGGCCTTGGCGAACGCCGCCTCGGTCGCGGCTGCATCGCCGACCTCGGCTTCGCAGAAGAGGTTCGATCGCGCATCATCGTACAAGCGAGCGGCGCCCGGCTCGGCTGCTGTCGATGTATCGGTCACCGCCGGCAGTGGCTCGTAGTCGATCTCGACCAGCTCGGCGGCGTCCTTGGCGATCGCGAGCGTGTCCGCGACCACCAGCACCACGCCCTCGCCGACATAGCGGACCCTGTCGATGGCCAGGATGTTGAACGGCGTCGGCCAGTATGCCCCGTTCTTGTTGACCAGCACCACGTCCGGCAGCTTGCGCTGCGCCTCGACCGGCACCGTGATGGAGGCATCTGGCGGGATCGGCTTGATGCCGTCGGCCTTGAGGTCGGCACCGGTCAGAACCGCCAGCACCCCGCGCAGGGCAATGGCTCGCGACGTATTGATGCCCTTGATGCGGGCGTGCGCATGCACCGAGCGCAGGACGAAGGCCCGCGCCTGCCGCGGCAAATCGACATCGTCGCTGAAGCAACCGGCTCCGGTTATCAGCCGTGCGTCTTCCTTGCGGCGCACTGGCTGACCTATTCCCTTCGTCATGTGGCACTCATGTCGCTTGCGCTTGATCGGTCAAAAATCGATTATCTAGCATGGCGCCCTGCCCGAACAACCGCAGATCACCCATGAACCTGCCCGAGACGAACCTCGACACGCCGTTCAACATCACCCGGACGAGCCATGTCGTGCTCACCGTGAAGGACCTCGAAGCGAGCCGGCTGTTCTACACCGAGGTGGTCGGCCTGGTGGTCACCGAAGAGGCCGACGGCACGCTCTATCTCCGCGGCGTCGAGGAGGCCTGCCATCACAGCCTGGTTCTCAAGCAGTCAAAGGACGCCCCACGCTGCGAGCGCATCGGAATGCGGGTGCTGCGCGAGCGCGACCTCGAACCACTGAAATCCTTCTTCGACGGCCAGGGGCTGGCGAGCGCCTGGGCCGATGTGCCGCACCAGGGCAAGTCGTTGCACGTGTCGGATCTCTCCGGCGTGCCGCTGGAATTCTGTTCCGCGATGACGGTGGTTCCGCGTCCCCTCACCCAGTTCCACCTGCACAAGGGCGGCTCGGCGCTGCGGCTCGACCATTACCAAATCCTCGTTCCGGACGTGGGCAAGGCGTGCGAATTCTACATGTCGGCGGGCTTCTGGCTGACCGAATACCTGTCGCCGGGCAATAGCGGCGAACTGACCGGCGTCTTCCTCGCACGCAAGGGCAACCCGCACGATATCGTGTTCTTCAAGGAGCAAGGCCCGCGCCTGCATCACGCCGCGTTCACGGCACCGGAGAGTTTCCACATCATGCGCGCCTGCGACTGCGCCGGCGCGCTCGGCTTCGGCAAATGCGTCGAGCGCGGGCCGGGACGGCACGGACCTGGCCACGCGCTCTATGTCTATCTGCGCGATCCGGACGGACACCGGGTCGAGATCTTCAACACCCACTACCAGGCGATGGACCTGGAAGTGCCGCCGGTGCGCTGGGACCCGGCTGATCCCTACCGCGTCAATCCGTGGGGTTTGCCGGCACAGCGGAAGTGGTACCAAGAGGCGACGCCGTTCGCGGGCGTCGGCCTGAGCGAACCTGGCGTCCGACCCAATCCGGTGACGCTCGAACGCTATCTGGCCGACGAAGGCCATTAGGGGCGCCGCCGCGACCACGTCTTGGCTGCGCTACGCTTGGCGTCTACGGCAAGCTTGCGATCGACTTACAAGAACAGGGAGCGAAACAATGATCTCCGCATTCGCAAAACTCCTCTGCGCGACGGCATGCCTCGCTCTCGGCGCGCACGCGGCATCGGCGCAAAGCGCCCCCGACTTCTACAAAGGCAAGACCATCCACGTCATCGTCGGCTTCGGCGTGGGCGGCGGCTATGATCTCTATGCCCGCGCCCTCAGCCGCTATCTCGGCAAGCACCTGCCGGGCCATCCAAACGTCGTGGTGCAGAACATGGCAGGCGCTGGCAGCGTGCGCGCCGCCAATTACGTCTATGCCGGCTCTCCGCAGGACGGCACCGTGATCGCGGCCGTCAACCAGAACATGCCGATGTACCAGATGCTCGGTGGCGACGGCGCGAAGTTCGAGGCTGCGGGCATGCAGTGGCTCGGCAGCATGACCAACTCCAACGGCCTCATCTACACCTGGCACACCAGCGGCATCAAATCGCTCGACGACGCGAAACAACGCGAAGTGCCGATGGGCGCGGTGGGCACTGCATCGGACTCGGTGATCTTCCCGAATCTCGTGAACGAGATGCTCGGCACGAAATTCAAGCCGATCCCCGGCTATGCCGGCACCGCGCAGATCAACCTCGCGATGGAGCGCGGCGAGGTGATGGGCCGCGGCGGCAACAGCTGGTCGAGCGTGCAGACCGCCAACATGAGCTGGATCAAGGAGAAGAAGATCAACATCCTGCTGCAGGTCGGCTTCGAGAAGGAGTCGGATCTTCCCGACGTGCCGCTCCTTCTTGATCTCGTGAACGACGAAGACAAGAAAGCCGTGGTCAGGGTCGTGAGCCTGCCGACCGTGCTCGGTTACGGACACTGGGTCGCACCCGGGGTGCCGAAGGACCGCGTCGCCATGCTGCGTAGGGCTTATGCGGCTACCATGAAGGACCCGGAATTCCTGAAGGAGACGGAGAAAACCGGCATGATCATCCGCACGCAAGCCGGCGAGACGCTCGACGAGGTTGTTAAGAAAGTGACCATGGCGCCGAAATCGGTGCTCGACCGCACGGCGCAGATTCTCAAGTGGAAATGAGCGCCGCTCCGCTCTGGTCGGGGGACGGCGCTGCGGCGTCATGGCGACGGACCGAATTTGCGCTGGAGGAGGTGTCGTGTCGGTCCTGCGCGACACTTTCCGCGTCCGTGAGGTGCGGCGCAACGGCGCCGTGACATAGGAGGACGAGCGCATGGCAGCAGAAGCATTGGCGACGGAAGGATCACGCGGCACCGTCGGGATCGTCCGGCCGACGCAGCGCACGAATGGCTTCGAGGACCTGCTGCGCATCATGCCGCAGGGCATCCGTCTCATCCCGCTGAAGCTCGACGTGCAACGTGGCGCGCTCGACGAATTCGAGTCCGCGATCCCGGCTTACGAAGCGAAGGTCGCGGAGTTCGCCAAAATGGGCGTCGACGTGATCAACCCGTCGGGTGCGCCGCCGTTCATGGTGCTCGGCTATGCCAAGGAGCAGGAGCTGATCCGCCGATGGGAAGCGCAATACAACGCGCGCGTCTTCACCTCCGGCACCAGCAATATCGACGCCATGCGCGCTCTTGAGGTGACGCGCATCCTCGGCGCCACCTATTTCCGCGGCGACATCAACAAGATCTATGCGCAATACTTCGTCGACGCCGGTTTCGAATGCCTCGGCATGGCCGGCATCGACGTCGATTTTCCCAAGGTGCCGGAGCTGCCGAGCAGCACGGTCTACGATTTCATCAAGGATGCGTTCGGCCGCAACCCGTCCGCCGAGGCCATCTACATGCTGGGACCGGCCTGGCGGACGCTCGACATCGTCGAGCGGCTGGAGCACGACCTCGGCGTGCCGGTGTTCCACGCGGTGCCGGTGCAATGCTGGGACATCCAGCGCCATCTCGGCATCCGCGAACCGATCCGTGGTTTTGGGCGACTAATTGCCGAAATGCCGGCCGGCGTGACAATGGCGGCGCGGCGCGTTACCTCCTGAGGGTCGGAGGACATATGCAGCTTGCGCGGCATCTGGCGATCGCGTCGGCCATGGCGATGACTGCGTCCGTTGCGGCGAAGGCCGAAAGCGCGCCGTTCTACCAGGGCAAGCAGATCACCATCGTGGCCGGTTTCACCACCGGCGGCACCTATGACGCCACGGCACGGCTGTATGCGCGCCATTTGAGCAAGCACCTGCCGGGCAATCCCGGCGTGGTCGTGCGCAACCTGCCGGGCTCGGGGGGCCTGATCGCGACGTTGAATCTCTACAACGCCGCGCCCAAGGACGGCACCGCGTTGGCTGTGGTTGGCGGCGGCGTGGTGATCGAACCCCTGCTTGGCAACGCGCAGGCGACCTATGATGCCCGCCGCTTCAATTGGATCGGCGGGCGTTCCAAGGACAACATGGTCTGCGCGACCTGGAACAGGGTGCCGGTGCGCAGCATGGCGGACGTCGTCAAACGCGAAACCGTGGTTGGCGCTACCGGGCCGGGCTCGCGCACACTGACGCATCCCCGTGCTTTCAACGAATTGCTTGGCACCCGGTTCAAGATCGTGTCGGGGTATCCCGGCGGCAGCGAAATCACGCTCGCGGTCGAGCGCGGCGAGCTCGAAGGCTATTGCGGCTGGACGGTCGGGAGCATCATAAGCCGGGGCTCGAACTGGCTGCACGACGGCACGCTGACGCTGCTCGCACAATTCACCCGCGATCTCCCAAATGTGCCGGTGGCCCGCGATCTGGCGCCGACCGAGGAAGGCAAGCGCGTGCTGGACTTTCTGGCGGCCGATGTCGTGCTGGCCTGGCCGCTGGTGGCGCCGCCGGATGTGCCGGCAGAGCGCGTCGCCGCGTTGCGCTCAGGCTTCCTGGCCATGATGAAGGACCCGGAGCTGCGCGCCGACGCGGCCAAGCTGAAGCTCGAGATCGATCCCGTGCCTGGACCCGAAATGCAGGAGGTGGTCGAGCAGCTCTACCGTGCGCCGCCGGACGTGATAAGGCTCATCAAGAAGATCAACAGCGGGCAATAATAACAAGGGACTACCACGTTGGCTATGCGTAGCGGATCGGACTACCTCAAGTCGCTCAATGACGGGCGGCAGGTTTTCGTCAATGGCGAGCGAGTCGCCGACGTCAGCCAACATCCCGCATTCCGCGAGGCGGCTCGCTCGGTCGCGCAGCTCTACGACATCGCGGCGGCGCCGGAGAACCGCGAGCTGATGACCTTCACCTCGCCAACGACCGGCGAGCCCGTGCTGCGCGCCTATCAGATCCCCAGGACGCACGCCGATCTGCGCGCGCGCCGGCTGTTCTCCGAGAAATGGGCGGAAGCGACATTCGGGCTGATGGGACGCTCGCCCGATCACGTGGCGGGTTTCTTTTGCGGCTATGCCGCGGTGCCAAGCCTCATGGGGTCTGCCGGACAGAAGTTCGCTGATAACGTCGTCTCGTTCTACGAGAGCGCACGCGACCAGCACCTTTATCTCAGCTACGCGATCGTCCCGCCGCAGATCGACCGCAGCAAGCCGGCGCACAAGCAGAGCGACCCGACGCTCCATGCCGGCGTGGTCAAGGAGACCGACGGCGGCATCGTGATCAAGGGCGCGCAGCAGGTCGCGACCGGCGGCGCCCTCTCCGACTACATCCAGTTGAGCTGCATCCATCCGTTGCAGCCCGGCGACGAGAACTATGCCAACTGTCTCGTGGTTCCGGTGAGCGCGCCGGGCGTGAAGCTCTTTCCGCGACGCCCGTTCGCCCTGCTCGCCGACAATTCCTTCGACTACCCGCTGTCGAGCCGCTTCGACGAATCCGATTGCTATGTGGTGTTCGAGAATGTTTTCGTGCCTTGGGAACATGTGTTCATTTATCGAAACATCGAGCTCACCCGCGACCAATGGTTCAAGACACCATCGCATCTCTACGGCAACCATCAGGCGCAGGTGCGCTATGTGACCAAGCTCCGCTTCATGATGGGGCTCGCGCAACGCATGGTCGAGATGATCGGCTCCGCCGCCCTGCCCCCCGTGCAGATCGCGATGGGCGAACTGGCAGCATTCGCCTCGATCTATGAGGGGATGCTGCTCGCGCAGGAGACTGATGCGCCGATCATCAATGACGTGCTCTGGCCGTCCAAGGTGACGCTCTATTCGGCGATGGCGATGCAATCGGAATTCAACGGCCGGATGCTCGAAATGATCCGCGAGCTGGTCTCGTCGTCGGTGATCTCGCTGCCGTCGTCGGTGACTGACTTCGACAATCCGGAGATCGCGCCGTACATCGAGCGCTACATGCGCTCCGGCTCGATGGACGCACGGTCGCGCACAGCGCTGGTGCGGCTGCTGTGGGATTTCCTCGGCACCGAGTTCGGCAGCCGCCACCAGCAATACGAGAAATTCTACGGCGGCTCGTCTTTCGTCGTGAAGCAGAATGTCTATCGCAGCTACGACTTCAAGCGTGCGACCGCGCTGGCAGACCGCGCGCTGGCGCTGCCGCCGCTAGAAGGAGCATGATCCCGAAAATGCCTGCCCCGCACTTGATGCGGGGTGGAAAGCGGTTTTCGGACAAGCATCCCTTCGGGCTCGACCCGAGGGTATGCTTACGCGCAAACGAACCACACTTGACATTTGGCCGCTGACCGGGACCATCCCGCAGCAAATTGCATTCGGGATCATCGCCATGCCGTTTAACAAGCCGCACCTTGAGTTCCAGCGCATCGATATGAACGATGGCTGGTTCACGCCGCCGGGTTATCCGGCCGGTATCCAGCAAAAAACGCTCGCCAGCGATCTCGACGAGACCCGCAAGATGGGGAGCCGCACGCGGCTCCTGCGTTTCGACCCGGGCGTGTACACAACCGCGCCGTTCGTGCATGACCACTGGGAAGAGGTCTATCTCGTCTCCGGCGACCTGATCGTCGGCAACGACGCCAAGGGCCAGGGCGGCGAAAGCTTCGAGGCGCCCACTTATGCGTGCCGCCCGCCGGGCGTCCATCACGGGCCGTTCAAATCCGATCGCGGCTGCCTGCTGTACGAAATTCACTATTACGATGAGAGCAAGAAGTAACAAACGGAATCAAACTGATGGCGATTGAAGACCGGCGCGTCCTCATCTCGGGCGGCGGGCCCGTCGGACTACTCTGTGCATGGCTGCTCGGCCGCAAAGGCATACCGGTGCAGCTGTTCGACGAGAACGACAGTCCGCAGGCCGACCCGCGCGCAGCAACCACACATCCCGCGACACTCGATCTCCTCAGCGAGGACGGCCTTACCGACGACATGGCGCGGGTCGGGCTGGTGGCGCCGATCTTCCAGTTCTGGGACCGGCCGACCGATTCACTCGTTGCCGAATTCGATCATGCGATCCTCAAGAACGACACCAAGCATCCGTTCGTGGTGCAATGCGAGCAGTTCAAGACCTCCAAACTTTTGCTGAAGCGGCTTGAGAAACTCGCAAACGTCGAAGTCCTGCACAGCCATACCGTGATCGACGTCAGCCAGGACGCAAACTCGGCAAGCCTCACCGTGCGCGGGCCGGACGGTATTGCGACCCACAAAGGCGCCTACGTGATCGGTGCGGAAGGTGGCCGTAGCGTCGTACGCAAGCAATCGGGCATCGCGTTCGATGGCTTCACCTGGCCCGAGCGATTCATCGTGTTCACGACCCCGTTCAATTTCGAGGCCGAGCGCGGCTACTGCTATCGCAGCTACTTCGCCGACCCCGGCGCGTGGTGCAATTGCTTCAAGGTATCGGCCGACGGCCCGCCCGGACTCTGGCGCACGGTCTTTCCGACCGACTCCACGACACCGGAAGCGGAGCTGACCAGCGAAGCAGCGGTGCAGGCGCTGATGCAGAAATTCTTCCCGGCGTCGCACGACTACGAAGTCATCCACCGCAATCTCTATGTGACGCATCAGCGCGTCGCTGCGAGCTTCCGCAAGGGCCGCGTGGTGCTGGCGGGCGATTCCGCGCACATCAACAATCCGATCGGTGGGATGGGACTGAATGGCGGGCTGCAAGATGGCGCAAATCTCGCCGACAAGCTCGCGCGCATCCTGCTCGACGGCGCATCCGATCGCCTGCTTGACGTCTATGACCTTCAACGTCGTACGGTTGCGGTCGAGTTCGTGCAGGAGCAGTCGATCGCCAACAAGCAGCGGCTCGAAGCGAGCGATCCGGACGTGCGCAAGCGCAACCTCGACGATCTGCGCGCGACGGCAGCCGATCCGGAACGTGCGCGGCAATTCCTGCTGCGCAGCTCGATGATCGCGAGCCAGCGCCGCGCCGACTCGCTGGAACTGGAGACCGCATGACTATGCTTGCGCCCGAGCAGACGACCCGCCCGTCGCGCCGGCCGTTTCTGGCCGCGACGAAACAATTCGCGGCCGGCACGAGCACGCCGCAGGACTTCCTGGAAGCCTGCCTGGTCGAATTCGCCAATCGCGAGAATGATGTCGACGCCTTCGTCACATTTGACCTCGACGCGGCTCGCGCAGCGGCGGACGCCTCGACCGCGCGCTGGCGCACCGGCAAGCCGGCCTCTCCGATCGACGGCATGCCGATGGGCATCAAGGACATCATCGAGACCGCCGATATGCCGACCGAGATGGGCTCGCCTTTGTTCGTGGGCTGGCGCTCGGAGAAAGACGCCGCCTGCGTGTCGGCGCTGCGGCAGGCGGGCGCCGTCATCCTCGGCAAGACCGTGACCACTGAATTCGCGGCGACCGAACCGCGTGGCACCCGCAATCCCTTCAACCTCGAGCACACGCCCGGCGGATCGTCGAGCGGCTCGGCTGCCGCGGTCGGCTGCGGCATGGTGAGCGCGGCGCTCGGCACGCAGGTGATCGGCTCGGTGATCCGTCCGGCGAGCTATTGCGGCGCGTATGGCTACAAGCCGTCGGTGAACGCGCTCAACCGCGAGGGCTGCCACGACTACCAGAGCCAGAGCTGCACCGGCATCATAGCGGCGACGCTGGAGGACACCTGGCAGGTCGCGAGCGAGATCGTCACGCGCGTCGGCGGCGACGCTGGCACGCCGGGTCTCGTTGGCCCAGACACGTGCCCTGCTCCGGCGAAGCCGAAGCGGCTCGCGTTTCTCGAAACCGCGGGCTGGGCGAATGCCGAACTCGCCGCACAGAAACTGCTGCAAGATGTGGTGAGCGCACTCAACCGCGCTGGCATCGACATTGCTACGCGGCACGATGATGCCAAGATCGCCGCGGTCGAAGCCGACATCGTCGACGCGCATCCGCTGTCGAACAAAATCAACGGCTTCGAGGGACGCTGGTTCCTGCGCGGCGCGCGCGAGCGCGACGTGTCGAAGCTCAGCAAGGTGATGCAGACTCGGCTCGGCGAAAGCGAAACGATGACCCTCGCCGATTACCGTGCGGCGCTCAACGAGCGCGCCCGCATCCGCGCGCTCTATGGCGCACTCGCCGGCACGTTCGACGGCTGCATCACGCTCGCGGCGAGCGGCAGCGCGCCCAACGGCCTGGCGTCGACCGGCAATCCAGCGTTCGCGGTGCCGAGCTCGCTGCTCGGCGTTCCCGCGCTGACGCTGCCGCTGTTCGAGATCGACGGGATGCCGCTCGGCCTGCAAGTCGTCGGCTTCTTCAATGACGATGCCCGGGCCTTCGCGATCTCCGGATGGCTGCGCGATCAGCTCGGCGGCGCGTGAATGACCGCCGCAAACGATGACCTGTCTCCGTCACCCTGAGGTGCGAGCCATAAGCACGTTTGCGCCATGGCGAGCCTCGAAGGGCGACGGGCCCGTATATGTGGGCATCCTTCGAGGGCCGCCTTCGGCGGCCACCTCAGGATGACGTTTGACCGTGAGCGTTTGATGGACGACCGCACTCTTGAAAAACTTCACGCCGCGCTCGATCGCTATCGGGACGGGACTCCACAGAACGCGCGCACCTATCCCGACCTGCACGAGCATGTGCTGGCGCTGGCGCGCGACAACCTGCTCGTTGTCGTCGACGAGCCGATCAACAAAGACACCGAGATGCACCCGCTGGTGCGCTGGCAATATCGCGGCGGCATTCCAGAACCGGAGCGCAAGGCGTTCCTGTTCACGCAGCCGACGGACTCGAAGGGCCGCCGCTATGACAGCGCGGTGCTGGTGGCCGGCCTCGCAGCCAACCGCGCGGTCTATCGTACCGGCTTCGGCAAGCCGCTGGAGGATATCGGCCAGGCCTGGGTGAATGCGATTGCCAATCCGATCCCACCACGCGTCGTTGAGAACGCGCCGTGCCAGGAGATCGTGATCACCGGCGCCGATCTCGACAAGGATGGCCAGTCGCTCGATGGCCTGCCGGTGCCGATCTCGACGCCGGGATGGGACAACGCGCCGTATCTCTCGGCCGGGCACTACATCACCAAGGATCCCGACACCGGCGTGCAGAACGTCGGCAATTATCGCGGGCAGCTCAAGGCGCCGAAGCGGCTCGGCATGAACCCGTCGGTGGAGTTGCGCGCCGGCATCTACGCCCACTGGGAGAAATGCAAGGCGCGCGGCGAGCCCCTGCCCTGCGCGGTCGTGGTCGGCTGTCCGCCGGTCGTGTCGTATGCGTCGGTGCAGAAGCTTGCCAACGATCTCGACGAGCTTGCCGTGGCGGGCGCGATCGCCGGCGGACCGATCAATGTCGTGCGCTGCAAAACCGTCGACCTCCTGGTGCCGGCGGAAGCCGAGATCGTGATCGAAGGCTTCATCAACACCGAGCAGCTCGAGCCGGAAGCGCCGTTCGGCGAATCCCACGGCTACGTCAATCTGCAGGAATACAACGCATTCATGGACGTCACCGCGATCACGCGGCGGCGAAACCCGATCCTCACCTCCTTCATCAGCCAGGTGACGCCGAGCGAGTCGAGCGTCATCCGCCGCGTGGCGATGGAGCCGGTGTTGCAGCACTATCTGAAATCCGTGCTGTCGATTCGCGGCGTGAAGCGCGTGGCGATGCACGAACCACTCACCAGCCTCTATGCGGTGATCGCGATCCAGTTCGCGCGCGGCGCGCCCGAGTCCGAGATCTGGCGCGCGCTGCATGGCGCGGCGTCGCTGCATCGTTTCGCCGGCAAGTGGATCATCGCGGTCGACGAGGACATCGAACCGGAGAACGCCGACGCGCTCCTTTGGGCGATGTCCTATCGCTGCCAGCCGCAATACGATCTCAAGCTCGTGCCGCACAAGGATCCTGGGCATGGGCCACGCGGCCCGCATGATGAGGGCGAGACGGCGGCGGTGCTCATCAACGCGACACTCAAGGGCACCTTTGCGCCGGTCGCGCTGCCCAAGCGCGAGTTCATGGAGAACGCCAAGGCGATCTGGGAGCGTTTGGGCCTGCCGCCGCTCACGCCGGAACCGCCCTGGCACGGGTACGACCTCGGTCACTGGCCGCGGGAGCTTGCGCGGCAGGCGAAGATGGCGACCGACAGCGATTACTTCTCGCTCGGGCAGGCCATGAGCAACGAGCGCCGCAGCGACGTTGCGATGAACGAGCCGGTGAAGCGCGACGACGATGAATAGCGGCACGCGCAGGCAACTGCTCAGAATTAGGCAACTCTGCTCGCGCCGGCGCAGCCGGCTGCGCGCCGTCGTCCTTAACCTGCTGCAGGAGCTGAAGGAATCGCTCGGGATGAGCTACCTTTTCGTGTCGCACGATCTCAACGTCGTGCGGCTCCTCTGCGATCGCGTGCTGGTCATGCGCAGCGGGCGGATCGTTGAGCAGGGCCCGACCGAGAAGGTGCTGTTTGCGCCGGAAGCGGACTATACTCGCGAGCTGTTGGCCGCTATTCCCCACCCGACGTTTGAACCGCAAGGCACTCCGCTCGACCATGTCCGATCCGCTTGATGATTTCATCGATGGCGCAGCCCGCGCCCTCGACCTCCCAATCGCGCCGGACTGGAAGCCGGCGGTGAAGACCAACCTGCAAGTCACCCTGCACCACGGCGCCCATGTCGCGGAGCTCAAGCTCCCCGACGATGCCGAGCCGGCGCCGGTGTTCGTCGCCTGACGACTACGAGTTACGCAGGGAACCTCACGTATGGATTTCACGTGGACATCCGCCAACGCGATCGCCGACGCCGTCCATGACGGTCAGGTGAGCGCGCGTGACGTGGTCGCGGGCGCGCTGGCGCGTATCGCCGCGCACAACGGGACGCTCAACGCGTTCACGACGGTCACCTCCGAGCGCGCGCTCGCCCGCGCCGCCGCGATCGACCAGGCGCGCAAGAACGGCGAGCGGATGGGGCCGCTCGCCGGCGTGCCGTTCGCGGTCAAGAACCTGTTCGACGTCGAAGGCCTTCCGACGATCGCCGGCTCGAAGATCAACCGCGACCGCGAGCCCGCGACGCATGACTCGCCGCTGATCGCGCGATTGGAGAACGCCGGCGCCGTGCTCGTCGGCGCTCTCAACATGGGCGAATACGCCTATGATCCCACCGGCGAAAACGTCCACTACGGGGCAGCCCGCAACCCTCAAGATACGGCGCGTATGACCGGCGGCTCCTCGAGCGGCTCGGCCAGCGCGGTCGCTGGCGGCCTGGTGCCGCTGTCGCTCGGCTCCGACACCAACGGCTCGGTCCGCGTCCCGGCCTCGCTGTGCGGCATTTTCGGCCTGAAGCCGACCTATGGCCGGCTGTCGCGGGCGCGCAGCTTTCCGTTCGTGGGCAGCCTCGACCATCTCGGTCCTTTTGCGCGCTCGACGTACGATCTCGCTTTGGCCTATGACGCGATGCAGGGATTTGACCCGGAGGATCCGGTCTGCGTCGACCGGCCAGCAGAGCCGGCCGCCTCGCTGATCGGCAATGGCAGCGATGGTTTGAAGATCGCGATCGCCGGCGGATATTTCCGCGCCGGCGCTTTTCCGGAAGCGCTGACGGCCGTCGAGCGCGTCGCCAAGGCGCTCGGCGCCAACTGCGAGATCGAAATCCCGGAAGCGTCGCGGGCGCGCGCGGCGGCCTATGTCATCACGGCAACCGAAGGCGCGGCGCTGCATCTTGAACGATTACGCACACGGGCCAACGATTTCGATCCCGCAGTGCGCGACCGCCTGATCGCCGGCGCCATGATCCCAGCAACACTGGTGAATCAGGCGCAGAAATTCCGCCGCTGGTATCGCGCGCAGGTGCTCGAGCTGTTCAAGGACGTGGACGCCATCATCGCGCCCTCGACGCCCTGCACGGCGCCGCTGATCGGCCAGCAGACCTTCATGCTGGACGGCGTCGAGATGCCGGTGCGGCCGAACATGGGCCTCTACACGCAGCCGATATCGTTCATCGGACTGCCGGTGGCGGCGGTGCCGATTCCACTATCGCCGTTGCCGATCGGCGTGCAGATCATCGCCGCACCATGGCGCGAGGATATTGCGCTTAGGATCGCGCATGCGGTCGAACGTGCGGGCGTCGCGACTGCACCGAAGCCGGCGATCTAAATTTCAAGGAGTGCCAGGATGGAGATCGACCGGCCGGAGGTCGTCGCCGAGGTGACGGCTGCGTTCAATCGCTACGAGCAGGCGCTGGTGTCGAATGACGTTGCGACGCTCGACGCAATCTTCCGCAACGATCCGCGCACCATTCGGTATGGCGTCGGAGAAATTCTTTACGGCTCGAAGGAAATCGAAGCGTTCCGCGCCGCCCGCTCGCCGGTCGGCCTGGCGCGCACGCTGTCCAAGGCGGTCATCACGACCTATGGCCGCGACTTCGCCGTTGCTTCGACGCTATTTCACCGCGCGACATCGCCTGGCAAGGTCGGGCGGCAGCAGCAGACCTGGGTGCGCTTCGCCGACGGCTGGTTCGTCGTCGCCGCCCATGTGAGCGTGATCGACGAGTCGTAAAGCTAGCTAGCTCTTGCTCGCAACGAACGCGCGCCAGCCGCCGAAGCGCGAGATATCGCGGGCGCCGTCGACCGCCCTCGCCTCCACCAGGAGACATTGGGTGAGCCGTCGATGTGCCGGTTCTCCGCCTCATGGTGAGGAGCGCGCCATAGCAGGCGCAGCCTGCGTACGCTTGGTTGCGTGCGCGCGTCTCGAACCATAGGCGGCCACAAACCGGGCCGCCCTCGTCCTTCGAGACGGGTGCTTCGCACCCTCCTCAGGATGAGGGCGGATCAATCTTCCGCGCCGGGGTTTCCGGCTTGAGCCCGGTGCGCTGCCGCGCCAGCGTCTCCTTGCCGGTCTCTTCCCATCGGCCGGTGACGGCGCGCTCCGCCCAGGTATCCCAGCGCTCGATCCAGTCGCCGAGATTGTAGCCGTGCCACGGCTGCCGCAGCGTGATCGGCGGCAGGCCGAGCTTCTCCCACAACGCCTGCGCACCCTCCATGAATTCCTTCTTTGGCAGCGCCAGCGGCGCCATCGGCCCTTTCATGGTGGCGTCGATCAGGAGCTTCGATCCGAGCCCGCGACTGGAATATTGCGCGCCCTGCACGCCGCCGTGATACGGCGGAATGTGCACGTCCTCGACCGGATTGCAGCGATAGGCGATCGACCACATCACGGCGTCGAGATTGTCCGGATCGATGTCCTCGCTCACGGCAATGATGATCTTGCCGGCGATGGCGTTGAAGCTGGCCGCGCCGTTCATGCCGCGCCACACCTCCGAGCGCGGCGTGCCGGCGGCGTATTGCACGAAGATCACGGGCCGCAGATTGGTGAGCGGCTCGTGCATCACCACGCGCCGCACGCCGCGGATCGACAGCGCGTCGCGCAGATGCGTCAGGTACAACGGCTCGTAGGCGACCTTCTTCACCAGGCTCGACTCGCTCGGCGTCACCTGGCTGATGATCGACGCGAACACCGCCTTCTTCCGGTGCGTGATCGCCGTGACTTGCATCGGCATGTTGTAGGCTTCGAGCGCGACATAGCCGTTGCTCTCGCCAAACGGCGCTTCCGGCTCAAGCTTCTCCGGATCGATCAATCCCTCGATGACGATCTCGGCGTCGGCCGGCACATCGAGGTCGATGGTCTTGCACCTGACCACCGGCACCGGCCGGCCGGCGAGGCCGCCAGACACGGCAAGCTCGTCGAGATCGACGTCGAGCTTCTGCGCCCCCGTGAACAAGACGACCGGCGCCGCGCCGACCACGATTGCGATCGGCATCGGCTCCTTGCGCTTGTTGTATTTCTCCCAATGCAGGTAGCCGCCCGCCCCGCCCGCGCGCGCGACCATCCGCACCACCATCCGGTCCGTCGCCTTCAGGGCAGCGCGATACGTTCCGCCGTTCTGGATGCCCGAGTCCGGGTCCTTGGTGATGCAGAATGTGGCGCTGAGATAAGGGGCAGAGTCGAATCCGGGCGTCGAGATCGGCACCGGCAGGAGCTTGAGCCCGCCGTCCGGCTTGCGCAGGTCTTCGCCGGTAATGACGACCTCCTGGCAGCGCGCGGCATTCGTCTTGATCGGCGGGATCGGATGCGCGATCGCATCGATCCAGCGCTTGCCGATGTCCTCGACCGCGGCGCGCATGCCTAGCGAATAGATCTTCGCCGACGCGGCGATCGAGCCCACGACGACCGGCATGTCGTATTTGCGGCCGGTGGAATCTACGACATGGGTGAACAGGAACGCGCGGCGCTCGCTTTCAGGAATCCCGCCAATGAATTGCAGCCGCACCAGCGGATGCAGCTCGGTATCCTTGTCGACCGGATGGTCGATCCGCGTCAGCAGCCCCCCGGCCTCAAGATCCTCAAGGTGTTCCTGCAAGTCGAGCCGCGGAGCGGTTTCGATCCGCGTCTTGGCAACCACATCGTCCATAGTGTGAGCGTTCCTTCGGCAACCGATATCGTCGGCGCCTGTCTAGTGTGGTGGTTCAGAAGTCCGCATCATTCTCGCGGCGAGTCCGACATGCGGACTTCTGAACCAAAGCCACACTAGATTCAATGAGTTGCTAGTGTCCTTCGATTCCGAAGTTCGTATAAGAGGTCGCCGCGAAATGGTACGAACTTCGGAATCGGGACACTAGCACGCGGCTGGCATCAATTCACGGAATAGATGGCGCGGACGCGCTCGATCGTCGCCGGCGCGACATTCGCAACTTCCGCGACAAGCTGCTGCAATTCCTCGCCCGCCAGAGGTCCGAGCTCGAGCTTCTGCGTCTTCAGGTCGGCCTTGAACTCCGGGTCCTTGACCATCGCGTCGAATGCGCGACGCAACGCCTGAATGCGATCGGCCGGCGTCTCGGGCGTCGAGAAAATGAAGCGCCCCACGTCCGATGCATTGGCGAATACGCGCAGCGCCTCAACCTCGGCGGGCGTGCGACCGAGCTCAAGCGAGGTCGGGACATCGGGCAATTCCGGATGCCGCTTGATGCCGTATTGCACGAGGATATTGATGGTCTTATCGCGCAGATGGTGCCCAGCGCGCGACTTCACGCCATCCCAGGTGGTCGAGTGTCCCTCAACCTCGCCGCGCTCCATGGCGAGCATCGCCGCCGCCGAGCCGGTGTAGCCCATCACAAGCTTGAATTTGGTCCCGACGATATGATTGAGCGATAACGGATAGATTGCCACCGTGGAGCTGCGCCCTGTCGCCCCCAGGACAGCCTCGCGCTGCATCGCGTCCTTGATGGTCTTCACCGGTGACGACGCATTCGTAAAGGTGACGTTCGGCGTCGGCGCCAGGCGCCCGATCCAGTTGAACTGTGCCGCCTTGAAGCGGACGTTCGATGCGCCGAGCCGCTCTTCGAGTGGCGCGGTCGGCACGATCAGGCCGAGCGTCGTGCCGTCTTTCGGCGCGACGTTGAAGATATGGTTCGCGGCGAGAAGACTCCCGCCACCCGGCATATTGCGTGGCACCACCGTCGGATTGCCGGGAATGTGCTTGCCGATGTGGCGCGCGACAGCGCGGGCGTAGAGATCGTTGGCGCCGGCCGGCGGATAGCCGATGATCACGGTCACCGTCTTGCCGCGGTAGAACGCCTCGACCGACTGAGCGTTGCCGACGGTCGGCGTGACCAGAGCGATCACCGTCACCAAAGCACCGAACGAGCGCATGCGAATCTCCTACTCAGTTCAGCGGGTAGATCGCCTTGACCTTGTCGACGATCGCCGGCGAAACGCTGCCAAGCTCAAGCACGAGCTTCTGCAGTTCCTCCCCCGGCAGCGGCCGGAGCTCGACACGCTGTGCCTTCAGCTCCGCCTGGAACGCGGCGTCCTGCATCGTGGCGTCGAAGGCACGGCGCAGCGCCTGGATGCGATCGGCCGGCGTGTCGGGCGTGGACAGAATCATCTTTCCGACCTCGGTCGCACTGGCGACGATGCGCAGGATCTGCCGGTCCGCGTCACTCTGCGCTAGTTCCCACGACATCGGCACCTCCGGCAATTCCGGATGCCGCTTGAGCGCATATTGTACCAGCGGCGTGATCTTCTTCTCCGGCAGCCATTCAGGATGCGTTGCGCGCACGACTTCGAGGCTGGTCGAATGCCCCTCGACTTCGCCGCGCTCCATGGCGAGCATGGAGGCGGTCGAACTCCGATAACCCATCACCAGCTTGAATTTCGCGCCGATCACGTTGCTGAGCACCGCCGGATAGATCGCAACCGTCGAAGAGCGCGCGCTGGCTCCGAGCAGGATTTCGCGCTTGAACGTGTCCTGGATGGTCTTCACCGGCACCGTCGCCATCACGAAGGTCATGTTGACCGACGGCGCCACGCGGCCGATCCAGTTGAACTCGGCCGTCTTCAGCTTGACGTTTGGCACGCCGAGCCGCTCTTCGAGCGGAATAGTGGGCGCGATCAGCGACAGTGTGGTGCCGTCCTTGGGCGCGACGTTGAAAACGTGGTTGGCGGCCACGAGGCTGCCGCCGCCCGGCATGTTACGCGGAATGACGGTCGGTTTACCCGGAATATGCTTGCCGATATGGCGCGCCACGGTGCGGGCGTAGATGTCGTTGCTACCGCCGGTCGGGTAGCCGATGATCATGCTGAGCTGCTTGCCGCGATAGAACTCCTCGATTGATTGCGATTGCGCCTGCGCCATCGACGGAACGACGAACGCGAGGGATATCGCGGTGACCGCGCAACGCCTGCGGAATCCGTACAGCACCATCGACGTCCTCCCATCCAAGATTGTTCTTGTCTCGTACGGTCATCCTAGTCTAGTGGATTTGCGCACGTCAGTCTTATGCCTCCGGGTCGCGGTGATCAGTGCACGAGGTGCGCAGGATCGCGGCCCTCCCCCTTGCGGGAGAGGGCACAACAATTCACGACTCGTCCGCTGCGAGACTTATTGCGCAGCGACCGACGTGCCGATCGCGCTGTCGACGCGCGGCATCACTTCGGTGGCGAGCAGCTCCATGGAGCGCCGCGACAACGCCGGATCGGTCCAGTCAACACCGCAATAGACGAGCTCGCCGAACTCGCCGATCTCCTCGCGGAAGGCGAGGATGTGATCGACGATCTTGTTGACCGAGCCGTACCAGACCAGCTTATCCATCACGTAGTCGTCGCTGATCTCGTCGTCCGGCTGATCCATCCGCTCCTTGAACAGCGCGAGTCGTCCGCTCGCCCGGAACTTCGCGAGCAGTTGCTTGAAATAGAACAGATAGGGGCTGTTCTCATCGTAGCGGCCGTAGCGCGCGGCCACCTTGTCGTCCTCGCACACGAAGATCGTGCGCGCGACCCGCCAATCGCCGGTGTCCGCGGTCTTACCGACCTCGGCCTTGCCCTGCGCGTAGTTTTGCCAATGGGTCTTGACCCATTTCGGCAACAGGAAGTTCGCCGACAACGGATGGAAATCACGCCGGCCCATCGCGATCACGCCCTTGGAATACGGCGCGACCACGGTGCCGACGATTTCCGGATAAGGCTTCTGGTAGGGCTTCGCCAGGATACCCAGGCCAATATCGAGCCGCGCGGTCTTCGCGGTCGACACCTTGAAGCGGTTGTTGGGCAGGTCGATGTTGTAGGGCGGGTCGCGCGCCCAGATTTCCAGGATGACGTCGATCACCTCCTCGAACAGCTTGTTGCGGTCCTCGTCGAGATTGCCGATCGCCTCCGCGTCCGTGCGCAGGTTCCCCGGACTGACGCCGAGAATGAAACGACCCTTGGCAAGGTGGTCGAACATCGCGGAATGGGTCGCAACCAGCACCGGATGCGCCTGCGACAGGTTGGTGGTGCCGGTCGCAAGCTTGATGTTGGTCGTCTCGGAGATCAGCGTCGCGAGGAACAAGAGGCTGTTGGTGATGTTCTCATTCGCGTCGGTGAGGTGCTCGCCGATGAAGGCATCATAGAAGCCGAGCTTATCCGCCAGCATGACGATCTGGCGGTCCTCCTGCAGCGTCTCCACCCAGTCGCGGTGGAGCGGATGCATCGGCATCGTGAAATAGCCAAGCCTCATCGTACAGGTCTCCCGAGTGCCGGAACGATTGACCGACTCTACAACAGTTTGCTTGCGATTGTCGCCGATCAGTGCGCCTCGGCCCGGACCAGCTCGTCGAGCATCCGCCGGGCCTGGATCTGCGCCGCATCGGCGGCGATATGGATGAGCCCGTCGATCGCGCCGCCCTTGAGGTTCTTCTGCTGCGCCTCCAGCATAGCCTTGTCCTCCAGGAAGGTGGTGACGGTACCCTCATGCAGGAGCTTCGACATCGCTTGATCGTCGAGCTGAAAGTTGCGCGCGAAGCCGAAATGATAGTGGCAGGTCGTTTCGGTTTCCGGCGTCACCAGATGCGTCGACCAGATCGAGATGCCGTGGGTGCGGTCGCCTTCCGGCGCGCCGGTCCCGGTCCTTGCCGCGCCGACATCCATGTAGACGATGCTCGGTGGCCGCCAGGTCGCATGCTGCCAGCGGTCGACATTGCCGTCGAAGCCGCCCGCTTTGGCGAACAACGGCGGCGGCTTGAAATCGATCATCCAGCGGCCGACCCGCACGCCGTCGTTCAGGCGTTCGGTCTTGGTCGGCGTGGTGGCCTCGCGTGGATCACCTGAGATGGTGTTCTTATGCAGATGGGCGACATGGGTGTAATCAAGGAGATTGTCGATCAGAAGCTGCGCGTTCGCCGCGATCCGGAGATAGCTGGGCGTCAGGGTCCACCCCTGGTCGGAGAGCCAGGGCATCTCGACGATCTTTGAGTCGTCGGCGCGCGCCGGATCGCCCATCCAGATCCACACGACGTTGTAGCGCTCGACCACCGGATAGGCGCGCACGCGTGCGCTCGACGGCACCATGTCCTGCCCGGGCACCGCCACGCATTGTCCCTTGGCGTCGAAAATCAGGCCGTGATAGCCGCAACGGAGGTGGTCGCCCTCGACCGCACCAAGCGACAGCGGCGCCGCGCGATGGCAGCAGCGGTCCTCGAGCGCCGCAGCCTGGCCGTTTGCTCCTCGGAACAGGACAACCGCTTCGCCGAGGAAGGTGCGCCCGACCGGCTCGCTCGCCAGGTCCTTCGACCAGATCGCTGCATACCAGCCGTTCTTTGGAAACATGCTTCTCCCCTATCCTTGGCTTTTCTCGTTATTCTGGCGGCACTGCGTGCCATGGCGGAAATCCTCCGCCGCAAACGATAGGTGAAGCCTGGAATCCTGACAAGCTGACGGCTCGCCACAACCCGCAGAACAACCATCCATCTTGAGCAACTCAATTTTTTCCTTGCGCCATGCAGGTTCCACGGCGACGACTGCCCTCGGCTTGACGCGAGCGTGGTTTCAAGGGAAATCTGCCCGCCATGCGGACACTGGCTCACCCGGCTCCCGCTTCCCAGCGAACAGGCGAAGCGCGCGAACAGCGGGAATATGTGACCGCTCTTGCGCGCGGCCTCGAGGTCATACGGGCATTCGCCGGGCAGGACGAAGAGCTGACGCTCGCGGATATTGCGAAGATCGTCGACCTTCCCCGCGCCACTGTCCGCCGCAGCCTGATTACTTTGGATGCGCTTGGTTATGTCGAGGAGAAGGGACGGTTCTTCCGGCTAGCACCGAAGGTGCTGACCCTGGCGCAGGCCTATCTGTCGTCGAACCTGCTGCCACGAGTCGCCCATCCGTTTGTCCAACAGGTGAGCTCCGGGCTCGGCGAGTCATGCTCGGTCTCGATCTTGCACGGCACCGAAATTATTTATGTCGTTCGCTCGATCAATAAGCGACTGTCGGCGCTGCTCGGCGACGTCGGATCGCGACGACCAGCCTATTGCACGTCGATGGGACGTGTCCTGCTGGCGCACCTGGGCGATCGCGAGCTCGACGCGTATTTCGCCGCTGTCGAATTGAAGGCGCTGACCCCCTACACTGTCACCGACGAAAGCGAACTCAGGTTGTTACTCGCGAAGATCCGCAAGCAGGACTACTGCCTCAGCGATCAGCAGACCGAAATGGATTTGCGGACGATCGCCGTCCCGCTGCGAAATAGTACGGGCCTCGTGGTCGCCGCGATGCATGTCACGACGCAAGCCAGCCGGACGACCAAACGTCAGATGATTGATCGGCTCCTTCCCGCGTTGCGCAAAGCGGCGGTGGAAATGCGCGGGCTGCTGGTTTGACCAGTCGCACGACAATCGGACGGTCTGATCATCCGGCGTGTCTGCCTTTCGCCGTCGGGGCCGTGCGTGCTTGACCGGTCATCGAGGCATCGGTAGGTTGTTCGAAATTATAAATTTAGTTCGCTGTGCGAACGGGAGCGCCAAACGTGCCGAACCCCGGCGGATCCGACGAGATGTTCGATTTGCCGGCCGAGCTTCGGTTGCTGAAGGACATGGTGCGGCGTTTTGTCGACCAGGAGCTCATTCCGCTGGAAGGCCGTTCGCTCGATGGGCAAAAGCTCAAGCCTGAGATCGAGTCCCGTCTGACCGTCCGCTGCAAGGAACTGGGCCTTTATCAGATCGACGTGCCGGAGGAATTGGGCGGCCAGGGTCTCGGCACGCTTGGACGCTCGATCGTGTGGTCGGAACTCGGACGCACGGTGGCATTGCCAACCCGAGTCGTGCGCATCCTCGGACCGGAAATCCGCGCGCCGCTTTACGCGCTCACCGGCGAGATGCGCGAGCGTTACCTGTTGCCGGCTGCGCGTGGCGAGCGCGAGAGCTGCTTCGCGCAGACCGAGCCCGACGCCGGCTCCGATCCTGGCGCGATGCGGACTACGGCGGTACGCAACGGCGATGACTACGTGATCAATGGCGTGAAGCGTTTCATCACTGGCGCCGACGGCGCGGATTTCGTCATCTTGATGGCCGCAACCGACCGGAGCAAGGGCTCGCGCGGCGGCATCTCCTGTTTCGTGTTTGATATGGACACGCCGGGGGTGAAGCTCTCGACCTGCTACCAGACTATTACCGGTGAGACGCCGTGGGAGATCATCTTCGACAATGTGCGGGTGCACAAGAGCCACCTGGTCGGCGAGGAAGGCAAAGGCTTCAGCCTCGGCCAGAAATGGCTCGGCGCCGGACGCATCAAGCAGGCGGCGCGCGCGCTTGGCGCGACCAGGCGCTGCCTCGAGCTCGCGACCGCCTATTCGAAGCAACGCGTGACCTTCGGTCAGCCGATTGCCAGCCGGCAGACGATTTCGTTCCGCCTTGTCGACACCTATGTCGCCCTTGAGGCGGCAACCCTTCTGGTCCACCGTGCGGCTTCGCGGCATGACCGCGGCGACGGTGACCGAAACGAAGCCTATATGGTGAAACTCTACTGCACCGAGATGGCCTGGCAGGCCGCCGACATGTGCCTGCAGGTGCATGGCGGCATCGGGCTCACCACCGACTTGCCGGTCGAACGCCTCTGGCGCGACCAGCGCAGCCACATGATCACCGAAGGAACGCCGGAGATCATGCGGATGGCGCTCGCGCGGCATGTGCTCAATACATTCGGATGACAAACCCAAGGGCGGACGTGAAACGTGAAAGGAGTGACGCAATGGCCGACAAGACCTACGAGAACATTCTGATCGAGCGCGAAGGGGGCATCACCTTCCTGTGGCTTAACCGACCCGACAAGCGCAACGCCATGAGCCCGGGCCTCCATGCCGACATGGACGACGCGCTCACCTGGCTCGCCACCGACAAGCAGACCAAGGTGCTGGTGCTCGGCGGCAAGGGCGAAGCATGGTGCGCAGGCCAGGACCTGCGGCTCTATTTCCGCGGCACGCAGGACAATCCCGAAGCACGCCACAAGGCCAACAGCGACAGCCATAGCTGGCGCTGGGAACGGCTCACGTCGTTTCCGAAGCCGACCATTGCGATGGTGCATGGCTTCGCGTTCGGCGGTGCGTTCACGCAGCTTTGCGCCTGCGACTTTGCCATCGCAGCCGAAGACGCGACCTTCGGCCTGTCCGAGGTGAACTGGGGCATCATCCCCGGCGGTCTCGTGAGCTGGAACCTCACGGACATGATGATGCCGCGCCATGCGATGTACTACGCGGTCACCGGCGACACGTTCGACGGCAAGCGCGCGGTCGAGATCGGGCTGGTCAACTTTGCCGTTCCGAAGGCGAAGCTGCGCGAAGAAGCAACCAAGCTCGCCGAGAAGCTGATCAAGCTCAATCCGAATGTCGTGCGCTACACCAAGGAGGCCATCAGGGCCGTGCGCAACATGGACGACAAGCAGGCACGCGATTACCTCAAGTCAAAGCAGGACTCGCTCGTCCGCAACGACAAGGAGATCCGCGAGCAGCACGGCATGAAGCAGTTCCTCGACGAGAAGTCCTATCGGCCGGGCCTCGGTCCGTTCCGGAAAGTCGAGAGCGTCTAAGCGAACCAAGACGACCGGCAAAGGCGAGTACCGCATGACATCGTCCGGCCGGAACGACGCGATCGGGCACCTGTTCCACCCGAAGAATGTCGTTCTGGTCGGCGCATCGGATCGCCCCGGACACTGGTCGCAACGCGTCCACGACAATCTCAAGCGGTTCTGCTTTGCCGGAAAGGTCTTTCCGGTCAATCCGAACCGCAACGAGATCTGGGGTGCGCCCTGCTACCCGAAGCTCGACGCGCTGCCGGAAGCGCCCGACCATATCGCGATCTTCACGCCCGCCGAAACGACGCTCACGATTCTGGCGGACGGCGGCGCCGCCGGGGCGCGCAGCGCCACCGTCTATGCCGCGGGCTTCGGCGAAGGCGGCGATCCTGAGGGCCGCAAGCGCGGTGCACGGTTGCGCGAAGCGATCGAGCGCACCGGCATCGCGGTGATCGGCCCGACCTGCATGGGCGTCGCCTGCGGGGCGGCCAATTTCTCCACGGTGCCGGACGAGTCGCTGCAGCCGTTGATGCCGGGCCCGGTGGCCATCGCCGTGCAAAGCGGGGCAATGGCGACGGTTATCAACCGCGCCGTCAACGATCTCGGCTTGCAGCCCGCCTTTCTCGCCTCCTGCGGCAGCCAGATCGGTTGCAAGATTTCCGACTTCATCGACTACTTCGCTACCGTTCCGGAGTTGCGCGTCATCCTCTGCTATATCGAAGGCGTGCCCGACACCGAGCGCTTCCTCGAAGCAGCACGGCGCGCCCGCGCCAACGGCAAAGCGATCGTGGCGGTGAAGGTTGGGGCGTCCGAGAGCTCGCGCGCAGCGGCGCTGGCGCATACCGGCTCGCTCGCGGGCAGCGCGGAAGCGTTCGACGCGGTGGCCGGCAGCGCCGGCGTCATCCGCTTCAGCTCGTTCGAGGAGGCAATCGAAGCAGTCGAGTTTCTTGCCCGCCTCCCCTTGCCGCGCGGACGCAATATCGCGGTGATGTCCAACTCCGGCGCGTTGCGCAGCCTCATCACCGAAGCCGCCGAGCGGACCGGCGCGACGCTTGCCACATTGTCGGACGCGACCCAGGCCTCGCTTGGTGCGATCCTCGAACAGGCCACGGTCTCCAATCCGCTCGACACCATCCGCACCATCTCAACCAAGCAATACACGGCCTGCATCGATACCCTGGTCGACGCACCCGAGGTGGACATCGTCCTCGTGGCCGAAGACCTTCCGGTCGATCGCAGCGTCGACCGGCGGCTTGGCAATCTGCTCTCGATGGAAGAGCTCTCGCGGCGCGCCGAAGCACGAGGCAAGACCGTGGCCGCGTTCACGCCGCTCCTGACGAGCCCAAGCGAGTATGGCCGCTCGGTGCGGGAACAGATTCCCCGCGTGCCGATGCTGCGCGGGACCGAACGTGCGCTGCGTATCGTCGCCGCACTGACGAGCGCCGCCGCGCGTCCGCTCCATACCGGCCCGTTCGTCACGCCACCGGCCGATACCGAACTCGTTCGTCAATGGCGCGATCGCGCCGCGTCGCTGAGCGGGCCGACCGCGCTCAACGAGGTGGAATCGAAATCGCTGCTGCGCGCCTACGGCATTCCTGTGCCGCCCGAGCGTCTCGTGAACACAGCCGACGAGGCCGCGACCGCGGCTCAGGAGATCGGCTTCCCGGTCGTGCTCAAGGCCGTGTCGGCCGCGCTGCCGCACAAGAGCGACGCTGGGCTCGTGTGTCTGAACCTGAACGACGCCGATGCCGTGCGACAAGCGGCCGCCGCCATGGCCGAGCGCGCAAGCTCGCTGCCCACAACGCTCGACGGTATGCTGGTCGCCAAGCAGGTGTCGGGAGGCACCGAGGTCGTGCTCGGCCTGCAACGCGATGTCGAGATGGGACCGGTCGTCATGTTCGGCATGGGTGGCGTGCTGGTCGAACTGTTCAAGGATGTGAGCTTCGCGCCGGCGACGCTCGACAAGACGGTCGCCCGCGAGATGGTCCGCGCGACCCGCGCGGGGGCGATGCTCGACGGCTTCCGCGGGCGCAAGCCGGGCGACATCGACGCGCTTTGCGACGCGCTCGTCAATCTCGGGCGGCTGGCGCGCGATTTTGGCGATGTGATCGAATCGGTCGACGTCAATCCGTTGCTGGTGCGCGAGCAAGGCGTGACCGCGCTCGACGCCCTCGTGGTGCTGCGGCCGCCGGATGCCAAGAGCTAGGAAGCCAGATGCGATGACGTCCGGTGACGACAATGACAAGGGGAAACGCCATGATTGCGCGATTGCTATTGCTCGCGATTGCATCGCTCTTGTGCATCGCTCCTGCATCGGCGGAGAGCGTCGCCGAGTTCTACAAAGGTAAGACCATCACGGTTTACATCGGTTATGGCGCTGGCGGCGGCTACGACCTGTTCGCCCGCACCATCGCCCGGCACATGTCGCGGCACATTCCCGGCAATCCGACCATGCTGCCGATGAACATGCCGGGTGCAAGCAGCATGATCCTCGCCAATCATCTCGCCAAGCGCGCGCCGCAGGACGGCACCGCCTTCGGCGCGGTGAACTCCGCGCTCGTGTTTGACCGGCTGTTCGCCGGCACGGAGTCGAAGGCGCAGTTCTCCGGTCCCGACATGACCATGATCGGCAACGCAGTCTCGTCAGCCGCCGTGCTGGTGGCGTGGCACGAGTCCGGCATCAAGACACTTCAGGATGTCAGGCAGAAGGGCCTCGTCATCGGCGCGACCTCACGCACTGGCGATACCTATCTGCTGCCGCTCGCGGTGAAGAACATCCTCGGGCTCGACAAGATGAAGATCATCCTCGGCTATCCCGGCACGCGCGAGGCGGCGATCGCGCTCGAACGCGGCGAGATCACCGGCCGCGTGTGGGACATGGAAGGCATCAAGGCTGCGCGCCCACAATGGCTCAAGGACAAGCTGCTCAACATCGTGGCGCAGCTCGCGCCGCGCAAAATGCCGGAGGTTCCGGCCGACGTGCCGCTGGCAAAGGACGCGGTCGCCGATGCGGACGACCGCCGCGTGCTCGACGTGATCTTCCTCAGCACGGTCCTGGCGCGGCCGTATATCGCGCCGCCCAACATTCCCGCCGATCGCCGGCAGGCGCTGCGCGATGCCTTCATGGCGACCATGAAAGATCCGGCATTCCTGGCCGAGACCAAGAAGCTGCGGCTGACGATCGATCCGACATCGGGCCGGGAGATGGAGCGTATCGTCGGCGAGGCCTACGCATTGCCGAAGCCGCTGGTCGCGCGGGTGCGCAAGGCGCTGCAGGACTAAATCACGCCGCCCGCAATGGCCGCGGTTATTGCGCCCTCTTCCCCCCGCGGGCGAGGGCTGCGCATACACGCTGCGTCATTCCGGCTGGGCGGCCACTGTCGCCTTGCGCCTTTTCTCCGTCAGCACGAGGTAGAGCGACGCGGCAACGATCAGCGCCATGCCGGCAAAGCTCCATGGGCCCGGCACCTCGTGGAACAGGAGATAGCCGATGATGGCGGAGTAGACGATGCGCGAATAGTCGAGTGGCACCAGCACCGTGGCCTCGCCCTGCGACAGGCCATGCGTGATCAGCGCCTGCCCTGAGATGCCGAGGAAACCGATCATCACTAGGATCAGAAGCTCGTAGGTATTGGGCGTCACCCACCAGATCGCCGCGGGAACGGCGGCGATGACCGCATTCCAGAACGCATAATAGAACATGATCACACGCGTCGGCTCGGTGGTCTGCAGGCGCTTGATGCAGATCACCACGAGCCCGCCAGTGAAGGCGCCGAGCGCACCGATGAAGACTCCCGGCTCGAAACCGGCCGTGAACGGCCGCGCATAGACGACAATGCCGAGAAACCCGATGAGTGCCACGCCGATCCGATTCCAGCCGACGAATTCGCCGAGGAAGAAAATCGCAAGCGGGATCATGAACAGCGGCCGCGAGAACTGCAGCGCCATGGCATCGGCGAGCAGCATGTGGGTCAGCGTCCAGAAAAAGCAGGCGTTGCCCAGCGCGCCGGTCGCGCCGCGCACGAAATGCATGCCAGGCCTTTTGGTTCTCAAAGGCTCAAATGGATCGCGCCAGAGGACAGCGAGCACAAGAAAGAAGCCGATCAGCGAACGGAAGAAGAAAATCTCCATCGCCGGCAGCCGTTCGCCGACGTGCTTCACCAGCGTCGCCATGGCGACCAGCGTCAGCGAGCCGAGCGAAACGAGCGCAATCCCGCGCCGCGCGCTGTCCGTGGTATCCCAGCGCGCGACGGCCGAGGCGTAGAACGGCAACCTGTCGAGAAACGTTGGAGCCGCGGCCGCGCGGAGATTTTTGTTGTGTTCTTGCATTCCCCTCAGCCTGGCGGGATTGGATGCGATCTATAGCACGCGTTTCGGACGATGCACGCGGGTGCGCGCTGCTCGATGCATGGGTTGTGCCATGACAGGCGATGGCGGCAACCCAGTCCTTCCCGTTTGAGGGGCCAGAACGCCGGGCCGGATTAGACTTGTCCCAAACTGTCCTATAAAAAGATCATCCCAAGCCGCGCCAGCCCAAGCACAAGATCACAAAATTTGCTCGGCTGCGGTTGCGGCGTGCTCATAGGGGGAGAAACGCGTGGATGTGAGATATGAAGCGCCGGAAACGCTGCAGGCGGCCGTCGCATTGCTGGCAGGCGCCACCGGGCCGGCGAAGATCCTGGCCGGCGGCACTGATGTCATCGTTCAGATGGAAACCGACCTGATCGAGCCTTCGCTCCTGGTCGATATCAAGAAAATCCCCGAGCTGCGACAAATCGCGTTCGAGAATGGCGGCTTCCGCATCGGTGCGGCGGTGCCGGGCATGGACATCATGGGCCACAAGGCGCTCGCCAAGGCCTGGCCGGGCGTGCTCGACGGCGTGAAGCTGATCGGCTCGATCCAGGTGCGCGGCCGCGCCTCGATCGGCGGCAATCTCTGCAACGGTTCGCCGGCCGCCGACAGCGTGCCGCCGCTGATCGCCGCCGGTGCGATCGCACGCATCATCGGCAGCAAGGGCACGCGTGAAGTACCGGTCGAGCAGATTCCTGTTGGGCCCGGCAAGACCTCGCTCGCCAGCGACGAGATCATCGCCTCCTTCTTCCTGCCGGCGCGAGCGCCGCATTCCGGCGATGCCTATCAGCGCTTCACGCCGCGCACGGAAATGGACATCGCCGTCGTCGGCGTCGGCGTAAACCTCACGCTCGACAAAGGCGGCACCTGCACCGCGGCGCGCGTCGCGCTCGGCGCGGTCGCCCCGACGGTGCTGCTCTCGAAAGAATGTGCCGACGCGCTGATCGGCAGCAAGGTTGACGACGTGGCGCTGGAGAAGCTCGCGGCGGCGGCGAGCGCGGCTTGCCGGCCGATCGACGATAAGCGCGGAACGAAAGAATACCGGATCAAGGTCGCGGGCGTGCTCGCAAAGCGCACCGCGCAGCAAGCGCTCGAAGTGGCGAGGAAAAGCTGATGTCCAAGAAGTATCACATCACCACGACCGTCAACGGCGACGACTACGAATACCTGTGCGAAGCGCAGCAGACGCTGCTCGACGTGCTGCGCGACGAGCTGATGCTCGCCGGGACCAAGGAAGGCTGCGCCACCGGCGACTGCGGCGCCTGCACCGTGATGGTCGACGGCACCATGGTCTGCTCATGCCTGGTGCTCGCGGTCGAGACCGACGGCGCCAAGGTCGACACCATCGAGGGTATGGCCAATGGCAACGAGCTGCATCCCTTGCAGCGCAAATTCCTGGAGCTCAACGGGTCGCAATGCGGCATCTGTACGCCCGGCATCCTGATCGCCGCGCGTGCGCTGCTCGAACGCAATCCTGATCCCACGGAAACCGAAATCCGCTACTGGCTGGCCGGCAATCTCTGCCGGTGCACCGGCTATGACAAAATCATCCGCTCCGTCCAAGCGGCGGCGAGAGAAATGAGAGGAGCCTGATCATGGCGCAAGCCCATCCCATCCTCGAACAGAGCGGCTTCAATCCCGACAAAAAACTCAAGATCGTCGGCTCCTCGCCGATCAAGCATGACGGCATCGACAAGGTGACGGGCCGCGCCAAGTTCGGCGCTGACATGTACCTGCCCGGCATGCTGGTCGGAAAGATCCTGCGCAGCCCGCACGCACACGCGATCATCAAATCGATCGACGTTTCGGCAGCCGAGAAGGTTCCGGGCGTCAAGGCCGTGATCTGTCGCGACGATTTCCCCGAGATCACGCCGGGCTCGGCCAACGGCGACATGACCCGCAATGCCATGGCGCGCGAGAAGGCGCTCTATGATGGCCATCCGGTCGCCGCGGTCGCCGCAATCTCTGAGTCGGCCGCCAAAGCGGCGCTGAAGCTGATCAAGGTCGAGTACGAGGTGCTGCCGCATGTGATTGATCCGGTCGAGGCGATGAAGCCCGACGCGCCGATTCTGCACGATCACGTCCGCACCAAGGGCGTGAAGGGCGCCGACAAGCCCTCGAACGTGATCGAGAAATACGAGCTCGGCATTGGCGACGTCGACGCCGGCTTCGCCGAGGCCGATGTGACCGTCGAGCGCGAGTTCGACACCAAGCCGATGCACCAGGGCTATATCGAGCCGCAGGGCTGCGTCGCGTCCTGCACGGAAGATGGCCAGATCGAATTGTGGTGCTGCACCCAGGCACCGTGGGTCTATCGCGACCGCCTCTCCAACATTCTCAAGATCGAGACCGCGAAGATTCGCGTGCAGCAATCCGAGATGGGCGGCGGCTTCGGCGGCAAGACCGGCTTCTATCCGGAGCCGATCGCGATCCAGCTCTCGCGCAAGGCCAAGCGGCCGGTAAAGATCGCGCTCACCCGCAACGAGGTGTTCCGCGCCACTGGCCCGGTATCGGGCACCAAGTCGCGCATCAAGATCGGCTGCAAGAAAGACGGCACCATCACCGCCGCCGAGGCGGAGCTCGTGTTCCAGACCGGCGCCTTCACGGGCTCGGCCTTCACCAACGCGCCACAGGCGATGTTCACGCGCTACGCACTCAAGAACGTCAAGACCACGTCCTACGAGGTGGTATCGAACCGCCCGAAGGTGAACTCGTTCCGCGCGCCGTGCGTACCGCAGATCGTGTTCGGCGTCGAAGGCGTAATCGACGAGCTGGCGCGCAAGATCGGCATGGACCCGATCGACTTCCGGCTCAGGAACGCCGCCACCGAAGGCTACAAGACCATCTACGGCGAGACCTTCGGGCCAATCGGCTTCGTCGAGACGCTGCAAGCTGCTAAGAAGTGCGACCACTACAACTCGCCGGTGCCGCCCGGCCAGGGCCGCGGCGTCGCCGCCGGCTTCTGGTTCAACCGTGGGGGCGAGACCACCGGCACGCTCAATATCGGCATCGACGGATCGGTGACGCTGATCCTCGGCACCACCGACGTCGCGGGCTCGCGCATCTCCATCAGTATGATGGCGGCGGAGGAGCTCGGCATTCCGGTCGACAAGGTCCGCGCGGTGATGGCCGACACCCACTCGCTCGGCTTCAACCGCGTGACCGCTGGCTCGCGCACCACTTTCTCCACCGGCATGGTCATCGTCGATTCCGCGCGCAAGGCCATCGCTGAGCTCTGCAAGCGCGCCGCGGGCATCTGGGGCGTCTCGCCCGACGCCGTCACCTTCGAGGACGGCTACTGCAAGCCCGCCGGCGCGAATGTCGGCAACTTCGAGCCGCTCTCCATCGCGCAGATCGCGGCGAAGACGATGGCGACGCATGGCGCGATCGCCGGGCATTCGGAGATGAACGTGACAGGCGCCGGGCCCGGCTTCGGGCTGCACATCGTCGACGTCGAGGTGGACAAGGAGACCGGCCGCGTCGACATCAAGCGGTATACGGTGGTCGAGGACGCCGGGAAGGCGATCCACCGGCTGCAGGTCGAGGGCCAATTCCAGGGCGGCGCCGTGCAGGGCATCGGCTGGGCGCTGAATGAGGAATACTACTACGGCAAGGACGGCCGGATGGAAAATCCGAGCTTCCTCGACTACCGCATGCCTGTTGCCTCCGACGTGCCGATGATCGACACCGAGATCGTGGAGGTGCCGAACCCGCGCCATCCCTACGGCCTGCGCGGCGTCGGTGAGGTGCCTGTCGTGCCGACCATGGCGGCGATCGCCAACGCGATCGGCCAGTGCATCGGCGTGCGCCCGCAGTCGTTGCCGATGTCGCCGCCGAAGCTGCTCAAGCTGATCGACGAGCACAAGGCGAAGAACGGCGGGTGATTCCTGCACGGTCATTCCGGGGCGCCGCATCGCAGGCAAGTTTACGCAGCCTGCGTACACTTGGCTGCGTGCGGCGAGCCCGGAATCCATAAACACTGACCGGGAGTATGGATTCCGGGCTCGCGGCCTTCAGCCGCGCCCCGGAATGACCCACCCCCTACCCCTTCATCGCATATTCCTTCAACGCCGCCGGATCGGGATCGAAGCCAAGCCCCGGTGCGTCGGTAAGGTGCAGGGAACCGTTCTGCGGCTTGGGCGCAGTCGGGCAGATTGCCGCGACCGCGCCGGCCGACATGTACGGGTGCCATTCGCAGATCGTGCCGTTCACCGCGCCCGCCTGCAGATGCAGGTTGTGCTGGGTCGCGCCGCCGCCGTTGCAGATCGGCGTCGCAAAGCCGAGCGCGAGATCGGCGGCGCGCAGCCCGCCCGTATAGCCGCCGCAATTGACGACGTTCGGCTGCAGGATGTCGACCGCCTGCTGCACCAGAAGCTCGTTGAAGCGATGGAGCGCCCCCATGCTCTGTCCGGCCGCGATCTGCAGACCGGTCTGGCGGCGGAAGTCCGCCATGCGACCCGCGTGGTTGTCGGGCACCGGCTCCTCCACGAAAGCAAGCCCGTAGGGCGCGCACATCCGCACGAGTGCAAATGCCTGCGACGGATCGAGCTCGCAATTGATGTCGATCGCGATCTCCGCGCTATGGCCGACCGCATCGCGCACGGCCTTGACGCGGCGCGCATCCTCGAGCAGCGCCTCGGTCATGTTGGGAAATTCATGGGCACGGTCGCGCGCGATCACGCCGACGACCATCTTCACGCCGCCGAAGCCTTCGGTCACCCAATGCTTCGCGACCGCCGCTAACTGCTCCCGGTCCATCGACGGCAAGCCGCAGGTGACGTAGCACGGTACCTTGTCGCGCGCGCCGCCGAGCAGCCGCCACACCGGCTCCTTCAGCGCCTTGCCGCGGACGTCCCAGAGCGCAATGTCGATCGCGCTGATCGCGTGATAAGCGAGCCCGGTCTGCCCGCGGTGGCAGAGCTCCCGGTACATGGCGTTCCAGACGTCGGCGATGCGCCGCGCATCCATGCCGACGATGACCGGCGTGACGGTGTTTGCAATCAGCGCCGCGGCGCCCTTTGCCGGCGCGAGGCTGGTGATGCCGTGGCCGACGATGCCGGAATCGGTCTCGACCTCGACGAACACGATCGGGCGGTTGACGCTGCGGTCGATGCCGGGTGCCTTGATCGCAACCGGTGGATTGAGTGCGTGAGCGGTAACGCGCTTGATTTTCATGGAACCCCCGTCATAGACCCGGGAAAGTCTGTCGCACGGCGGCAATTCGCGTGCAAGTTCAGGCCGGAACCCTGCGACATCAAGTTATAACTCGTTGGTTACTTAGGTCATTGACGGTGCTTTGCGCCCTCCCGTAAGGTCATGGCCAGAAAAGTCCGCCACCGGAGGAAACCTCATGATCCACCGTTTCATGATTGGTCTCGTCACCAGCGCCGCGATCGCCTGCTCGATCTCCCCGCAGGCGCACGCCCAGGCCTATCCCAACAAGCCGATCACCATCATTGTTCCGTTCGCCGCAGGCGGACCGACTGACATCGTCGCCCGCGTCATTGCCGAACGCTTCACGTCGTCGCTCGGCGAGCGCGTGATCGTCGAAAACGCTCCCGGCGCCGCCGGCACTACCGGCATGACGCGCGCCGCCCGCGCACCGGCTGACGGCTATACGCTGCTGATGGGACCGATGAGCACGATGAGCTTCTCCCCGACCATCTATCCCAACCTGCCGGTGCACGCGATCAAGAGCTTTGATCCCGTCGGCATCGTCGCTTCCGCGCCGATCGTGCTGGTCGTGCAGAAAGGGCTTCCCGGCACGATGAAGGACTTCGTCGCTCATGTGAAGGCGAACGCCGGCAAGATGCAGAACGGCAATGCCGGTATTGGCTCGACTTCGCATCTTGCCTGCGTGCTGCTGAATTCGCGGTTTGGCGTCAAGCCGGCGATCGTGCCGTACAAGGGCACCGCGCCCGCGATGCAGGACATGCTGACCGGACAGGTCCACTATCTCTGCGACCAGTCCACCAGCGTGATGGGCCAGGTGAAGGCCGGCGCCGTGCGGGCGCTGGCCGTACTGGCGCCGGAACCCTCGCCGGCCCTGCCGGGCGTGCCGACCATCGCAAAGGCAGGCTACCCGGGCGCCGAAATGGTGGTCTGGAACGCGCTGTTCGCGCCCAAGGGCACGCCGGCAGATATCATCAAGCAGCTCAACGCGGCCATTGCCAAGGGCGTCGATGACGGCGCGTCGCGCGAACGCTTTGCGTCGCTCGGCGCCGAGGCGCCGAGCGCCGACCTTCGCTCGCCACAGGCGCTCGGCAAACTGCACGCCGCCGACGTCGAGAAGTGGGGCAAGATCATCCGCGAGGCCGGCGTCAAGATCAACTGAACCGCCATTGCTGATGGCGCGCGCACCGTGCGATAGAAGCTCAATATCGCGACCTTCGCCAGTGTGGCGGTTTCAGAAGTCCGCGTCATTCTCGCGGCGAGTCCGACATGCGGATTTCTGAACCAAAGCCACACTCGATTCAAAGAGCTGCTAGTGTCCTTCGATTCCGAAGTTCGTATCAGAGGCTGCTGCGAAATCGTACGAACTTCGGAATCGGGACACTAGCGCGCGCCCCAGATGCAGAAGCGTCTCACCTCTCCTCGCCGCACCGGCAGCCAGCGCCCCGCCAAAGCGCGCGGCTCTGGCGTGCGCGATCCCGAACGCACCAGCGCCTCGATCCTTGCCGCCGCGGTGAAGGAATTCACCGAGAAAGGCTACAGCGGCGCCCGCATCGATTCGATCGCGGCGCGCTCCGGCGCCAACAAGCGCATGATCTATCATTATTTCGGGGACAAGGAGGCGCTCTATCTCGCGGTGCTCGAAAGCGGCTATGTCGGCATCCGTTCGGCCGAAGCGGGCCTGCGCCTCACCGATCTCGAGCCCAAGGCCGCGATTGAGGCGCTCATCGACTTCACCTGGCAGTATTTCCTCGCTCACCCGGAATTCCTGAGCCTCCTCAACACCGAGAACTTGCATCGCGCCAAATATCTCAAGCGCTCGGCACGCGTGTTCAATCTGCACTCGCCGCTGGTCGCGGTGATCTCCGACATCTTGAAACGCGGTGTCGCGCGCGGCGAGTTCCGTACTGGCGCCGATCCCGTTCATGTCTACATCTCGATCGCGTCGCTCGGCTTCTTCTACCTGTCGAACCGCTGGACGCTCTCGACCATCTTCCGCCGCAACCTCGCGGAACCGGCCGAGCTCAAGACGCGCGGCGAGCACATCAAGGAGGTGATCCTTGGATATTTGCGGCCATGACGTACAGCAAAATCGCCACCTTGACGGCGCCGCCACCAGGTGGCAACTTGTAACCATCTAGTTACTTACGGCGCATCGGCGCCTGAGTGGGAGGAGAGACCGACATGGCAACCCGGCGCTTCGGCATCATCATGCACGGCATCACCGGCCGCATGGGCTATAACCAGCACCTGGTGCGCTCGATCTGCGCGATCCGCGACCAGGGCGGCGTCACGCTCCCGAACGACGACCGCGTGATGCCCGACCCGATATTGATCGGACGCAACGCCGAGAAGGTCCAGGCTATCGCGGCGAAGCACGGCATCAAGCGCACGGCGACCGACCTCGACGCGGCGCTCGCCAACAAGGACGATACGATCTTCTTCGACGCCGGCTCGACCCAGATGCGCGTCGGTTTGCTTCGCAAGGCGATCGCGGCCGGCAAGCACATCTATTGCGAGAAGCCGGTGTCGGAGACGCTCGCCGAAGCGATCTCCGTCGCGCAGGCCGCCAAGGACAAAGGCGTCAAGAGCGGCGTGGTCCAGGACAAGCTCTACCTCCCCGGCCTGCGCAAGATCAAAATGCTCAACGACTCCGGCTTCTTCGGCCGCATCCTCTCGGTGCGCGGCGAATTCGGCTACTGGGTGTTCGAGGGCGACTGGGGTCAGCCGGCGCAGCGCCCGAGCTGGAATTACCGCAAGAAGGAAGGCGGCGGTATCATCCTCGATATGCTGCCGCACTGGCGCTACGTGCTCGACAACCTGTTCGGCGCGGTCGAGGCGGTGTCGTGCCTCGGCATCACCCATATTCCCTCCCGTGCGGACGAGGCCGGCAAGACCTACGCCGCCGATGCGGACGACGCCGCCTATGCGACCTTCCAGCTCGCGGGCGGCGCGATCGCCCATATCAACTCGTCATGGTGCGTGCGCGTGAAGCGTGACGACCTCGTCACCTTCCAGGTCGACGGCACCCACGGTTCGGCGGTCGCCGGTCTCCATCGCTGCTTCACCCAGCACCGCGTGAACACGCCGCGGCCGGTGTGGAATCCGGACGAGCCGCAGACCATGACGTTCGAAGAGCAATGGGACGAGGTGCCGGACAACCAGGTCTATGAGAACGGCTTCAAGCTGCAGTGGGAGGAGTTCATCCGCCACGTGGTCGCCGGCACGCCGTGGAAGTTCGACCTGTTCGAAGGCGCCAAAGGCGTGCAGCTTGCCGAGCTCGCGCTGAAGAGTTGGGCCGAGCGGCGCTGGGTTGACGTGCCGGCGCTGCAGGCCGCCAAAGCCGCCGCGTGAGGCTACCTCACGAGGATTGCGCCGCGAGGATCGCGCCACAAGGATCGCGTCATGACGACCATCAGGCTGCCGCTGCCGGATCACCGGTTTGAAGATTACACCGTCAAGAACGGACCGCTTGAGGTCAAGCGCGGCACGGCGCGATCCGGCAACGCATCGCGTATCGCCTATTCGGCGGCGCATGTCACCGCCGATCCCCTCGCCGACAACGATCCTTGGATCGACGCCGCGATCGATTGGGACAAGACCATCGCGTTCCGCAACTATATTTGGGATCTCGGGCTTGGCGTCGCCGAAGCGATGGACACCGCGCAGCGCGGAATGGGTATCGACTGGCCGACTGCGCTCGAATTGATCCGCCGCTCACTCGACGCAGCCAAGGATCGACCGGGCGCGCTGATCGCAAGCGGTGCCGGCACCGACCATCTCGCGGTTGACGCCGGTGTGACCATCGATGACGTGATCCGCGCCTTTGAGCAGCAGGTCGAAGCGATCGAGGCCCTGGGCGGCCGCATCATCCTGATGGCAAGCCGTGCACTCGTTCGCGCCGCGCGCGGCCCGGCCGACTATCTGCGCGTCTACGACCGCATCCTGTCGCAGACCCGCGAGCCGGTGATCATCCATTGGCTCGGCGAGATGTTCGATCCGGCGCTCGAGGGCTATTGGGGCTCGCGCGACCACAACGCCGCGATGGACACGGCGCTGGCGGCGATTTCGGCCAACGCCGCGAAAGTCGACGGCATCAAGATCTCGCTTCTTTCCAAGGAAAAGGAGATCGCGATGCGCCGCCGCCTGCCCGCGGGCGTGCGGATGTATACCGGCGACGACTTCAACTATGCGGAGCTGATCGCAGGCGACGAGCACGGCTATTCCGATGCGCTGCTCGGCATCTTCGATGCGATTGCACCGGCGGCCGCCGCTGCGCTCGACCGGCTGTCGGCTGGCGATGAGCAGACCTTCCACGACATCCTCACGCCGACCGTGCCGCTCAGCCGTCACATCTTCAAGTCGCCGACGCACTTCTACAAGACCGGTGTCGTCTTCCTCGCTTATCTCAACGGATTGCAGGACCATTTCGTCATGGTCGGCGGCCAGCAAAGCGCGCGCTCGATTGTGCACCTTGCCGAACTGTTCCGCCTGGCCGACCGGGCGCGCGTGTTGCGCGATCCGGAGCTCGCGACACGCCGCATGAAGCAGGTGCTGGCGGTCGCAGGCGTCGCCTAAGCGGGGCACCAGATGCGGCTCGACGGTCTCTCGATCAATCTCGCA
>WHTP01000092.1 GCA_009377695.1 Hyphomicrobiales bacterium
GCAGAGCAAGCCAAATCGATAAAGTGTCAAGGAGGCATCATGCGTATCGTCGACCTGAGCCGCGATCTCTATCACCGCACGCCGACTTATCCCGGCCAGCCGCCGATCATCCACGGCATCTGGAAGACGCACGAGGAGGCGCTCGTGGAATCCGGCAATGTGCAGGGCAACAGTGTGATGTATTTCTCGATGCCCGATCACGGCGGCACGCATATCGACGCGCCGCGCCACTTCGGAAAGACCGGTATCCCGATCGACGAGTACCCGCTCGAGAACTGCATCGTGCCCGGCATCTGCATCGACCTGCAACACATTGCGCCGCGGGCGGAGATCACGCCGGAGGATCTCGCAGCGGCGGTGAGGACAGCGGGCGCGCCGATCCCGAAGAAGGGTACGGTCCTGCTCTGCACGGGGCATCATGCCCGCACCTTTCCGAAGCCGGCCTACGCGACCGACAACCCGGGCGTGAACGTCGCCGCCACCGAATGGCTGGCGCAGCAGGGCATCGTGCATTTCGGCATTGATTCGATGCGGCCGGGGCCGGAGGGTAAGGTGAATTCGCTGGTCCACAAGGCGTGCCTCGAGCTCGACATCACCCATATGGAAAGCCTCTGCAATCTGGAGGCGCTGCTCGGCCAGGGCACGTTCCGCTTCATTGGGCTGCCGCTGAAATGGCGCGGCGGTACCGGCTCACCCATCCGCGCGGTCGCCGTGTTCGAGGACTGAGCGCCGTCAAACGGCACGAAGCCGGAATCACCGGCGAGTCTGCAGTGTCGAGTCTGCAGTGTCATGTTCTGCGTTGTGATTCGGCCTGGGGATAACCGCGGCAGTGGGGACCCGTGGCACCCCCGCAGGCTACCTGTGTCTGCCTCGTGGCCGCCGAACCTGTGCCGGATTTGCAACACCCAAATTCTTTCCGTTCCAACCAAGCAGAAACGCCCAAAAAGTCGGCAGTTGCCACCCCTTTCAACTTGCCGGTATTTCCCGTGGTGTTGTTAACTTTTTGCCATAAACGACGCAGCGCGAATTCGGGGGAATTTCGAGCTTCGCTTCTGGGTCGGGTGGCGGCCCCTTTCGGGCGGCTCAATTGGGGGAAGGGGTCGAACATGAAGAAGTTGATGTTGTCGGTCGTTGCAGCGGCAACGATGAGCGGCGGCGCCGCGATTGCAGCGGATATGCCCGTCAAGGCACTGCCGCCACCGATGGCAGTGGTGAGCCCCTGGGACTGGGCGTTCGGCGGCGCGCTGATGTCGGACTACAACTTCCGCGGCATTTCGCAATCGAACCGCGGTCCGTCGGTCACGGCGTATTCGGAGGGCCGCTACAACGTCAATCCGAACTTCCAGCTTTACCTGGCTTCCCAATACTGGGCGGTGACGCTGCCGACCAATCCGAGCGCCGAGGTCGATGTCTTCGGCGGCTTCCGGACGACGTTCGGACCATTCACGATGGATATCGGAGGCATGTACTACTGGTACCCGCGCGAGGAGCAGCACAACGACTTCTTCTTCTTCGGACCGGGCACGGGGGCGGACTTCCCGTCCTATCCGAACGGCAATGGCACGCTGAGGAATACCGACTTCTGGGAGGTCTACGGCAAGTTCGGCTACGAGGCGATCAAAGATCAGCTCTTGCTTGGCCTCAATGTCTACTATTCGCCGTCCTGGCTGAACACCGGCGCCGACGGCCTGTTCTTGTCCGGCACTGCCAAGGTCACGCTTCCGTCGTTCCGCTTGGGCATCGGCATGATCGACGAGGTCGGCTGGTACATCTCGGGTGAGGGCGGCTATTACTGGCTCGGCACCGCCGACTTCTATCCCGGCGTCTTCGCGGTTGCGACCGAGCTCCCGGACTATGCGACCTGGAACGTCGGCGTCGCCTTCACCTGGAAAGTTGCGACGCTCGACCTGCGCTACTACGACACCAACTTGTCGAAGGAGAACTGCAATCTCCTGACCGGCGATCCCAATGCGTCCTTCAACGCCGGCACGGGCACTTTCCAGTCGAAGTGGTGCAACGCCACGTTCATCGCGGCCCTCAAGTTCGACCTGGTCGCTTCACAGCACCTGAAATAAGATCATCTACATCTGCTACAGGCGGCGTCTCGGAAACGAGGCGCCGCCTTTTTCTTTGCCGATGGCATAGGGGTTGCTACACCCCCGACCATGCGCAAAGAGATCACGCCTGCCCACATCGTCGCCGGTGCTGCCGGCGGCGCGGTCGCCATCGAATTGATGCATGTCTTGTCGGAGCATGCGTCGTTCCCGGCGGTTTTGGTGCCGTTCGCGACCTCGATCGTCCTGGTAATGGGCACGCCGAATGCCGAGCCGGCCCAGCCGCGGGCGCTGGTGGGCGGCCATCTGATCTCGACCGTGGTCGGGCTCCTGACATTGAGCATCACTGGCCCGTCGCCGTGGGCGGCCGCATTCACCGTCGGTGTGGCGATGGCGGTCATGCACGCCACCCGCACCTTTCACCCGCCGGCGGGCATCGATCCTTTGATCGTCGTGTCGCACGACATGTCTTGGAGCTTTCTCGTCGCACCGGTCGCGGTCGGCGCGCTACTGCTCGCAGCCTATGCTTGGCTTTGGCACAACCTGGTACGCCGTGAGGAGTGGCCGGCGCGGTGGTGGTAGCGAACGCGCATTCCTGCAAAGCCGGATTTCCACGTCCGCGGATGCGGCTGGATGCCGCGCTGCCACCCGCAGTTATTGGGGGTCGAACGCGAACCTTTGAAGTTCCCGGCATGGACTGCGGGAATTGCAGGTTCCAAGCTTCGCCACTATCCGTCGAAATTTGCGCAAGAATCCTACCTTCAATCCTACCCCTCAACGGCATGCCAGGCGGTGCCGACATAGCCGAAGGATGAGACGAAAGGAGCCTTGTGCAAGCGTGCGGCTTCTGTCCAAACTAGGCCGATCACCGCTGGAATGGAATACGGCGTCCCGGCCGGCGGTTAACGACCGGGCGGCAGTTAACGTAAGAGTGCGGCGCTAGCGATGAAAGCTGCGTGGGTGACGTTCCGCATTTTGCGATTGGGGTTATGGCTGGCTGCCGGCGCCTACTACGTTCATTTCTTCATGAACCGGCCGGATCATCTCACTCCGTTTGGACACCTGCTGAGGACGACCGAGCTTTGGATGTTTGGCCTCCCTCTGGCAGCCGTCTTTACGGGCTTCCTTGAATTGATGATGCGCGAGCGAGCCGGCCTTCCGCGGCCGGCCCTTGGCCGAAACTGGGCCGGTTGACGCGCCAGTCAAATGAGACACGAGCCAAAGGACCGAGATGTCCAAGGGGATCGAGATTTCTATGGGAAAGGCCGGACGTCCGGCCGGCGTCGGCGGGGGTGAGACGAAAGGAGTCTTGTGAAGGGCTCCGCTTCTGGCCAAACTAGGAACACGATCGCTGGAATATCGTATCCCTACCAGCGGTTCTAAGGTGCGGCGGTCAGCCAAAAAGGCCGCCGAAGGCGTTCAACAACAATCACCGCCCAGGGAGGGCGCCTTGCATGTCAACCAACAATTCAACTCCGTCCAAGTCCACGACTCGCCGCCGGTTCGTGCTGGCGGGTTCGGCTGCCGCAGTGGCTGCGCCCTCGGTGGTCAAAGCGCAGGGTCCGACAACGATGCGCTGGCAGAGCACATGGCCTGCGAAGGACATCTTCCACGAGTTCGCGCTCGACTACGCCAAAAAAGTAAACGACATGACGGGAGGTGACCTCAGGATCGAGGTGCTGCCCGCCGGCGCGGTCGTGCCGGCGTTCCAACTGCTCGATGCCGTGACAAAGGGCGTGCTCGACGGCGGCCACGGCGTGGTCGTCTATCACTACGGCAGACAGAACGCGCTCGCGCTCTGGGGCTCCGGCCCGGCCTACGGCATGGACGCCAACATGCTGCTGGCCTGGCACAAGTATGGCGGCGGCAAGGAGCTCCTCGACAAGATATACAAGTCGATTGGCGCGAATGTCGTCTCGTTCGTGTACGGGCCGATGCCGACGCAGCCGCTCGGATGGTTCCAGAAGCCGGTCACCCGGCTCGAAGACTTCAAGGGGCTGCGGTTCCGCACCGTCGGCCTCTCGGTCGACGTGTTCCAGAGCTTGGGTGCTGCGGTCACCGCGCTTCCCGGCGGCGAGATCGTGGCGGCGATGGACCGCAGGGTGATCGACGCGGCCGAGTTCAACAATGCTTCCTCGGACCGTATCCTCGGCTTCGCCGATGTCGCGAAGACCTGCATGCTGCAGAGCTATCACCAGAACGCAGAGCAGTTCGAGATCCTGTTCAACAAAGGCAGGTTCGACGCGCTGCCGGAACGGATCAGGGCGATCATCGCGAACGCGGTGGAGGCGGCGTCAGCCGACATGTCCTGGAAGGCGATCGACCGCTATTCGCAGGACTACGTTGCGCTTCAGCAGAAGGACAAAGTGAGGTTCTACAAGACCCCGGATTCCATCCTTCAGCGACAACTCCAGGTCTTCGATGACGTCGCTCGGGCCAAGGCGAAGGACAACCCGATCTTCAAGGAGATCGTCGAATCCCAGCTCGCGTTCGCCCGGCGGACGGTGCAATGGGAGCTGGACACGGTTGTGAACCGCAGAATGGCCTTCAACCACTACTTCGGACCGAAGGCAAAGCCTCCGCTCTGACGTAGACATAGATGTATCGAGGCCAACAGTGCACCAGTCGCCATGGCGGCGACTGGTGCTCAGCAGGGTAATTGAGGGATGACGCTCCGCGCCTTCCTTCACACCATCGATCGCATCAGCACGTTCGTTGGTAAGGCGACGGCCTGGCTGATCGTCGTGCTGATGGTTGTCGTCTGTGTGGAGGTCTTCAAACGCTACATTCTGCGCGCGCCGACGGCATGGATTTTCGATTTCGAGAACATGCTATACGGCACGGCGTTCATGCTGTGCGGAGCCTATGCCCTGGCGCAGAACGCTCATGTGCGGGGTGATTTCCTTTACGGTTCGATGCGCCCGCGTACGCAGGCATCGCTCGATCTTTTCTTGTATCTCCTGTTCTTCGTTCCCGGCATCGCGGCTCTCATTTTCGCGGGATATCATTTCGCAGCACATTCCTGGCGCATCGACGAACATTCCAGCATCACGGCGGATGGACCGCCGCTCTACTACTTCAAGTTCATGATGCCGCTGGCTGGCGCGCTGGTCATGCTGCAGGCGGTGGCGGAGATCGTGCGCTGTGTCGTCTGCATCAAGACCGGCGTGTGGCCCGACCGGCTCAAGGACGTCCAAGAGATCGACGTTGTCGAGGAGCAACTCGCCGAAAGCGAGCACCTCGACGAGGAGACGCGGCAGCGGGCGATCGCGCGCGCGCACGAAATCGAGGAAATGGCGCGCCAGCGTGGCTTGGGGGGAGACGTCAAGACATGACCGACCCGATGCTTGGGCTCACCATGCTCATGCTGATCGTGGTGGTGATCGTGATGGGCTTTCCGACGGCCTTCACGCTCATGGGCCTCGGGATCGTTTTTGGTTTCATGGCATTTTACGATCCCAACCAGTTCTGGTGGGACAACCGCGTATTCGAGCTGATGGTCCAGCGCACCTATGGTGCGATGACCAACGACGTGCTGATCGCCATCCCGCTGTTCGTGCTGATGGGCTACGTCATGGAACGCTCGGCGCTGGTGGACAAGATGTTCTTCTCTATCCAGCTTGCGTTCCGGCGCGTGCCGGCTTCGCTTGCCGTTGCGAGCTTGATCGTATGCGCGTTCATGGGACTCGCGAGCGGCCTGGTCGGAGCGGTGGTCGTGCTGATGGGGGTCATCGCGATGAACCCTATGCTGCGAGCTGGATACGACGTAAGGCTCGCTTCCGGTGTCATTACTGCGGGCGGGACGCTTGGCATTTTGATTCCGCCGTCGGTGATGATCATCGTCTATGCGGCGGTGGCGGGACAGTCGGTCGTCAAGCTCTATGCAGCCACGATACTGCCCGGCCTCTTTCTAGCCTTCCTGTATGTCGCTTACGTCGTGAGTTGGGCAATGATTCAGCCCAAGATCGCGCCGCGACCACCCGAAGAACACACGCGTGTTCCTGTTCCAGATTGGCTGCGACGGTTTCAGGCAACCTATTCGTCCAACATTTTCTTTGGCCTTCTGAGAGCGCTGGTTTCGCCGGCCAGAGCCATGCAAATCGACATCGACGGCAAGTCCGACAAGCGTAGTGCGCGATACAAATATCTTCTGCTCATCAAGAATCTGGGCATCGCACTGATTCCGTTTGTGTTGATTGCCGGCACGCTTTTGTTGGCGTGGTGGTACGTGATCATTCACCAGCAAGCCGCCGCCGTGGGGCCGGTCGAAGGCCTCCAACAGCTTGGAGCGCCTGCTGCAGGCCCCCAGGGGGCGGACGACCGCGGGCCGCCGGAGAACTTCTACCTTTGGTACTCGCTGGCGGCTTTCTTCGGCGTGATCATGATCGTGCGCTACTACTGGAATCTTGATAGCGACCGTTTTGAAATACTGAAATTGCTAACTGTATCGGTATTGCCGCTCGGCATCCTCATCGTCACAGTTCTCGGTGCCATCCTATTCGGCTTGGCGACCGCCACCGAATCCGCTGGTCTGGGAGCTGGTGGCGCGTTCGTGCTGGCATATGTCGCCCGTACGCTGAACTGGAAACGCACCAAGGAAGCGGTGTTCCTGACCGCCAAAACCACCGCGATGGTGTGCTGGCTGTTCGTCGGTTCGGCGCTGTTCTCCGGCGTATTCGCGATCCTGGGTGGCCAGGCGCTGCTCGAGCAATGGGTGCTGTCGCTCAACCTGACGCCGCTCCAATTCATGATTCTGTCGCAGGTAGTCATTTTCCTGCTGGGATGGCCGCTGGAATGGACGGAGATCATCATCATCTTCGTGCCGATCTTCCTGCCGATGCTCCCGCACTTCGGTATCGACCCGATCCTGTGGGGCGTGCTGGTGTTCATCAACCTGCAGGCCGCCTTCCTGTCACCCCCGGTCGCGATGTCGGCATACTATCTGAAGGGAGTCGCGCCGCCGCACATCACGCTCAACCAGATTTTCTCGGGCATGATGCCCTACATGTTTATCGTCGTTCTGTGCATGGTGCTCTTGTATCTCTGGCCGGGCTTGGCGCTCTGGCTGCCGGCCTTCCTCTATGGCGGCTAGTGACATCTCTGGCCTCACGACATCTGCCGTCGAATCGAGAAGGGCGCGAAGATTTGGTCTTTGCGCCCTTCAGCCGTTGCAGACGTGCAATCCAGGTCGCGCTACGCCGCGTTCGGCGGCGCGCCCAACGTCTCCTTGAAGAAGGCGAGCGTGCGGCCCCAGGCGAGGTCGGCGGCCTCCTTGTTGTAGCGCGCCTTGCCGGTGTCGTTGTTGAACGCGTGCTGCGTGCCCGGATACATGTAAAGCGTGTAACGCTTCTTGTTCGCCTTGAGGGCCTTCTCGTAGGCCTCGATGCCGGCGTTCACGCCTTTGTCGTTTTCCGCATAATGCAGCAGGAGCGGTGCGGTGATCTTGGGCACATCGGCGTCGGGGACCTGGCGCCCGTAATAGGCAACGCCGCCGTCAAGTTCGCGGCTCGCCACCGCGAGCCGATTGACCATCAGGCCGCCGAAGCAGAAGCCAACGGTGCCGACCTTACCGGTGGATTCGGGATGCTTCTTGAGGAATGACACGGCGGCGGTCAGCGCAACGACAGCGTCGTCCTGGTTCAGTTTCTTGTGAAGGGCAAGGGCATCGTCCTCGCTGGCCGGCGTACCCCCGACAAGCGAGAGCAGGTCGGGCGCATAGGCCAGGAAGCCCTCGGCCGCGAGCCGGCGGGCGACGTCCTGGACATGCGGGTGCAAGCCCCGATTCTCATGGATCACGACAATGGCGGGCCGTTTGCCCTTGGATTTGGGACGCGCCAGATAGCCATTGATCTTGCCCTTCGGTGAATCGTAGGCGGCCTGCTCGATGGCGAGACGGGGGTCGTTCGCCGGCACCATCTGCGCGAGCGCGTAGTCGCTCTGCAGCAGCGACATGGCTGCGGTCGCCGCGGCGGTGGAGCCAACAACCGCCGTGAGGCGCTCAAGAAAATCACGCCGATTCATGCCACCGTGAATAAAGTCGTCGTATAGATCGATGATTTTCTGGTCCATCCGGTTCCTCCCTGGACGTCATGACATCAACGCTAACATAGCGGCCGGGCAGTGTATTCCCCTATGACTTGAGTGTGATCAAGATTGGGCGGCGCGCGCTGGCGCAGCCATTCGGTGCACGATCCGATTGGAACACGTGGCATGCCATCAATCACCCGACGCGATTTCATCAATGGCGTGGCGCTGAGCATCGCCACCGGGCTCACGCCGGCCGCGCAAATTGCCGCGCAGCCCGCGCGCTACCCGCCGTTGCTGCAGGGACTGCGCGGTCAGCACGAGGGTTCGTTCGAGGCCGCCCATACGTTTGTGCGCGACCGTGCGCGTTTCCAGGTTGAACATCTGCCTGTTGCGGAGCGCTACGATCTCATCGTGGTCGGCGGCGGAATCTCCGGGCTCGCCGCCGCCTGGTTCTATCGCCGCACGCAGGGAACGCAGGCGCGCATCCTCATCCTCGACAATCACGATGACTTTGGCGGCCACGCCAAGCGCAACGAGTTCATGCTCGATGGCCGCCTGGTCATCGGCTATGGGGGAAGCCAGTCGATCGACTCCCCGAATTCATGGTGGAGCGATGCCGGAAAGGGATTGTTGCGCGAACTCGGGGTGGACGTGCGACGGTTCGAGAGCGCGTTCGAACGCGATCTCTATTCATCGCTCGGACTGTCGCGCGGGATATTTTTTTCGCGCGAAGCTTTCGGGCAGGACCGGCTGGTGGCGGGCGATGCGCTCATCATGCCACGCAATGAGGTGAGCCGGCGGCTTGCAAACGCCAAGCCTCTCGTCGAATTGGTATCGGCTTTTCCGATCTCCGAAGCGAGCAAGGTGCAGCTTATCGATCTCTATTCCGGCACGCGCGATCCGCTGCCCGGCCGCACTGTCGATGAGAAGCTCAGACTGCTTAAGACCACGAGCTATCGTGATTATCTGATCAAGATCTGCGGCTGCAACGAAGAGGTCGCCAACGTCTTCCAGGGCCGCACCTTGGGCTTCTTCGGCCTCGGATGCGATGCGGTGCCGGCCGCCGATGTCCGCGACCAGGGGTATCCGGGCTTTCGCGGGCTCAAGCTGCCGGCCAAAGGCGGATCAGATCGCAGCGAGCTCTACATCTACCATTTCCCCGATGGCAACGCGTCGCTCGCACGGCTCATGGTGCGCGGCCTCGTTCCGGGCGCCGCCCCTGGCAACACGATGGATGACGTCGTATTGGCGCAGTTCGATTATGCACGGCTTGATCATCCGGATTCGACTGTTCGCATCCGCCTCGAGTCGACTTGCATCGACGTACGCAACGCGGATGGCGGCGTGCTCGTGGGTTACATCCGCGACGGTAAGCTCCATCGTGTCGCGGCGCGGCACGCGGTCGTGGCGTGTTTCCATATGATGATTCCCCATCTCATGCCGGAGCTACCCGCACTCCAGCGCGAGGCGCTGGCAAAGAACGTCAAGACGCCGATCGTCTATACCAATGTGCTGGTTCGCAACTGGCGGCCCTGGGTGGAGCTGAAGGTGCATGACATCTCCGCGCCGATGTCGTTCCACAATAGGGTATCGCTCGATTTTCCGGTCAGTCTCGGCGGCTACCGGCATTCGCGCGATCCGGGCGAGCCGATATGCCTGCATCTCGTGCATGTCGCCGGCGCACCGAACCGGGGCCTGACCGCACGCGAGCAATTCAAGGTCGGGCAGGCGCAATTGCTGCACATGCCGTTCTCGGACTTCGAGACGAGAATCCGCGACGATCTCGACCGGATGCTTGGGTCCGGTGGATTTTCCAGCGGCCGCGACGTCGCTGCCATCACCGTCAACCGCTGGCCGCATGGATATGGCTATGTCGAGAATTCGCTTTACGACCGCGACGATTATGGGAAAACGCTGGCGCGCGCCCGGCAGACGGTAGGGCGCGTGGCGATCGCCAATTCCGATGCCGGCGGCGACGCTTACGCCCATCTCGCAATTGATCAGGCCGCGCGCGCGGTGCGTGAACTGACGGAATAACATTCTAAATTGCAAGGACCCTAAGACGTGAATAGCAATTGGCTATGCGATTCTGTGACGGTGCAGAGAGTACGGTGTGTGCCCTCCGAGGGAGCCCTCCGAGTTCGCTGCACTGACTTGACTGTGCACCTGCGAACCCTGTGCGCCGCTTTGGTTCTGTCCGGCACGTGGACGGTGCCCGCGAGCGCACAAAGCTTCCCCTACGATCAAGAGATGTTGCTCGAGGTCAGGCCGTTGCCGGGATCGCGGCGGGTGCCGATGATGGAAGTCCATCCCGACGGTAAGGCTACCGTGGACTTATGGTGTCACACGGCGGCTGCCGAGATCGCCGTGAGCGGCAGCGAGATCAAGTTCAACTTCGTGTCGGCCAAGCCGGAGAACTGCACGCCCGAGCGCATCGAGCTCGACCAGAAGATGGCCAAGGAGCTGCTCGAGGTCACGGGCTGGCGTCGCGTCGACGACATCGTGGAGTTCATCGGCGCCACGACCTTCCGTTTCCGGCTCTCAACGCATTGAGGCCCCTCCCATCGGGCGCCGCATAGCCCGTCGAGACGGGCGTGAACGCGCCCTTTCGCATAGTACGTCGAAGACGGGCGTGAACGCCCTTTCGGTGAGGGAGGTGGGTGGTCTGGCGGGCGGGCTGCCTGTCAAATGGGCAAATGCCTAAGATTTGCATTGCTTTCGACGGATTTTACCCGGCATTGTTGCGACCGCACTGGCCCATGGCTTGCTTTTCATCGGCGGGCTGAACAACGGGAGTGTGATCATGCGACGGCGGGAATTTGCGAAGATCGCGACTATCGGCGCCCTCGGCGCCGTTGCGGCACCGGCGGTGGCCCGGGCGCAAACCAAGTTCAACTGGAAGATGACGAGCTTTTATGGGCCGAACGCGGCGTTTTATTCCACCGGCCCCGGCAGTGCGAAGGACCTGATCAGCCGCATCGAGGCGATGTCGAACGGGCGGATCAAAATCCAGTTCTACGGCGCCGGCGAATTGATCCCGGCAGCCGAAGGGTTCGACGCCGTGTCGTCCGGCACCATCGAGATGAACTACGCCAATTCTTATTTCTGGACCGGCAAGAGCTTCGCTGCGCAATATTTCACGGCGGTGCCCTTCGGCCTCAACTTCCAGGGGTTCAACGGCTGGTACTATGACGGCGGCGGTGCCCAGCTCTGGCGCGAGGTCTATGACCGCTTCAATCTGGTGCCGATCCTCTGCGGCAACACCGGCGTGCAGATGACCGGCTGGTTCCGCAAGGAGATCAAGTCCGTCGACGATTTCAAGGGCGTGAAGATGCGCATTCCCGGCCTTGCCGGCCGCGTCTATCGCGAGCTTGGCGTCGATGCCCGTCTGATCGCGCCGGGCGAAATCTTCCCCAGCCTAGAACGCGGCGTGATCGACGCTGCCGAATTCGTTGGTCCTTATCTTGATCGCCAACTCGGTCTGCACAAAGTCGCGAAATATTACTACACGACCGGTTGGCATGAGATGGCGACCGCGAGCGAACTCATCGTGCACAAGGCCGCCTGGAACAAGCTGCCGGCCGACCTCAAGGCAATTGTCGAGAACGCCTGCGCCGCCTGCAATGTCATCAGCGAGGCGTGGTGCCAGAAGAACAATGCGGAAGCGATGGAGGACTTGGTCAAGAACCACGGCACCATTGCGCAACCGCTTCCCGACGACGTCGTGAAAGCGCTTCGCGCGGCCACCGACCAGATTTTGGCGGAAGCCGTTGCTAAGGATCCCGTCACCAAGAAGGTCCACAGCTCCTACATGGCCTATAAGTCGAAGTACGACGCCTGGGCCGACTTGAGTGAAACCGTCTACCACACCAAGATCCGCAAGGTCTGAGAGTGGGCGCGGCGCGTAAGCTGGCCAACGGGATCGACGCCTTTACCGATCTCGTTGGCCGCGCCACGTCCTGGATTGCACTCGCGCTGGCGCTCGTCATGAGCGCCAACGTGCTTCTGCGCTACGGCTTTTCATTGGGCTGGATCTGGGCGCAGGAGCTTGAGTGGCACCTGCTGGTGCCGATCTGCCTGCTCGGGATGTCCTACGTCCTGCGACACGGCGAACACGTCCGCGTCGACGTGCTGTTCCAATCGTTCAGCCCGCGCACCAAGTGCGCTATTGATGTCGTTGCGGCGGTGCTCGGAATGCTGCTGTCGCTCATCGTCATCCGGCTGTCGATCCACTACGTGATGCAATCCTGGGATACCAACGAAGGATCGGCGAACCCGGGCGGCATCGACCACCGCTACATCGTCAAGTCGCTCATTCCGATCGGATTCGCGCTGTTCTTTGTCCAGTCGCTGTCGGAGGCGATCAAAAGCTACGATGCATTCCGGAGCGCGCAATGATCCCGGTCGAGGTCCTTGCGGTCCTGATGCTGGTGTCTTTCTTCGTCCTGCTGTTGGCCGGCGTGCCGGTGGCGCTGACGCTTGCGACATCGGGCTTCGTGTTCGGGTTCCTTGGCTTCGGTCCTTTGCTGTTCAACCTGTTGCCGCATCGCATTTTCGGCGTGGTGACGAATTCGACCCTGCTTGCCATCCCGCTGTTCGTGTTCATGGGCATGATGCTGGAGCGGTCCCGGCTTGCCGAAGATCTCATGGATGTGATCGGGCACATTGCCGGTTCGCTGCGTGGGGGCCTCGGCATCGGGATCATCCTGGTCGGCGTCCTGATGGGCGCGACGACCGGCATTGTCGGCGCGACCGTCGTCACGCTCGGTCTGCTCACGCTGCCCGGCATGTTGCGGCGCGGCTACGACGGCGGGCTCGCCTGCGGGACGATCTGCGCATCAGGCACGCTCGGGCAGATCATTCCGCCGAGCCTGGTCCTCATCCTGCTCGCCGACATCACGAATCAGTCGGTCGGTACGTTGTTCGCGGCGGCGATGGGTCCCGGACTTGTGCTCGCAGGACTCTACTGTGTCTACATCCTGGTGCTCGGCGTCGTGCGGCCGAAGATGGTGCCGGCAATCCCGAAGGAAGAGCGCGCACTGGTATCGAAGTCGGAACTGGCCGGCCGCATTCTGCGGGTCGTGGCGCCGCCGATTGCGCTGGTTGGCGCGGTGCTGGGCTCGATCATCGCCGGAATCGCCGCACCGTCGGAAGCGGCATCAATGGGCGCGCTTGGCTCGATCGCAATCACGGCGATCACCGGCCGCCTCTCTTGGAAGGTCCTGCGCGAGACCGTGCAGGCGACCACCAGGATCACGGCGATGATGATGTTCATCCTGATCTGTGCTCAGGTGTTCGCGCTGTCGTTTCGCGGCCTGCAAGGCGAACGTCTGGTTCAGGAGTTTTTCGAATTCCTGCCTGGCGGCGTCTGGGCAGACGTCTGGTTCCTGATGCTGATCATCTTCGTCCTGGGCTTCTTCATCGAATGGATCGAGATTTCCTATATCGCCGTGCCGCTGTTTCTGCCGGTGTTCATGGCCGCCAATGTCGACATGGTCTGGCTGGCGGCACTGATCTGCGTGAACCTGCAGACGTCGTTCTTGACGCCGCCATTCGGCTGGGCGCTGTTCTTCCTGCGCGGCGTGGCACCGCCCGAGGTCAAGACGTCCGACATCTATCGCGGGGTCATCCCGTTCGTCGGATTGCAGGTGGTCGCGCTAGTGCTGATCTTTGCCTTTCCGGGCCTCGCGACCTGGCTGCCTCGGGCGATCGGGTGGTAGGCGCGCGTTGCTGTATACTTGTATACTTTACGGTTTGAGCAATGGCCCCCGGGGCCGTGCCCATTCTTGCCCACCCAGCATTGGAGTCTCTGCTCCATGGCCAAGCCGCGCGTTACGATTACCTATTGCTATCAATGCCAGTGGCTGCTGCGCGCGAGCTGGATGGCGCAGGAGCTCCTCTCGACTTTCGCCGCCGATCTCGATGTGGTGATGCTCGTGCCGGGGACCGGCGGCGTGTTCCGGATCGAATACGACGGCGAGCTGATTTGGGAACGCAAGCGCGACGGCGGCTTCCCTGATGCCGCGGCGCTGAAGCGGCTGGTGCGGGATCGGCTCGATCCGGAGCGCGGTCTCGGCCACATCGATCGTGGCTGACGCGTGGACCGTGCACACTGCGGCGTTCGGTTGAATCTTGCGGCCGATCGGCGATCTACTGCCGCCGCCACTGTTCCTTGTCGGAATCCCATGACACCCCCTTGAGTGCGGCTGCGATTGCGTCCGGCAAGCTGTCGCTGTCTTCCGGCTCGCTGGTCTGTCCCTCGCTGCTATCTTCGGTGGCGATCGAGAACGTCAGGTTCGGCGACGGGCGCTCGTCGACGATGCGCGAGGCGATGGCCTCGATCCACACGATCGACTGCCGGTTCGAGGAGAGCGATTCCGGACCAACGACGGTCAAGATGGTCACGAGCTGTGCGAGCTTCAGTCCGGCGACGGGCTCGTCCGGTCGCTTTAGCTCGACCGTCAGTTCGCCCATGGTGGCGTCCCAGGACGTCGAAACCAGCGTTGCAGACATCGCCTTGGCCATGGCCGCGCCGATCGCCGCGCCGAGCTTGTCGCGGTCGAGCTTGCCCGAGGCGTCGCGCCAGCCGGCGGACGGGAAGCGCACGGCGCGCTGCATGTTCGGCGGGTTGGGGGAGAAGCCGACCTCGGTCACTCCGGGCACGGTCTTGAGCTTCGCGAGCACCGCGCCGACGCGTTCGGCGTCGACGTCGACCTGCAGGGTGTAGTGCCCGAATCGCAGAAGCCGGCATGACGGCAAAAGGCCATTGTAGACCACTCGGACGTTCTGCTCGCGCAACGCGTCGGCCAGGCCGATCAATCCTTCACGACCGACCCGCACGTGCAGCGCCTGCAGCCAGGCGGCGGCAAAGTTGGCGGGCGAGGCCTCGATAGCGGGCTCCCCGAGATATTGGTCGGTGATCTCCTCCTCCGACAGCTCGATGTTGTCGGTCGAGCGGATATTGTCCGTATTGGACCCGCTGGTAATGCTGCCTTCGAAGGTGACGTTGTCGCCCATCGCGCGGCGCGTGAGGTTGACGGTGACCGCGTGCTTGCCTTCCTGGCTCTGGGCGGTGCCGGTGAGCCGATTGCCCTCGACCTTCAACGGCACGACGAAACGATCGAGCCGATCGGATGTCGGTGAAATCAGATGACAGACGTCGAGCTCAGCGGAGACGAGCGTCGTACCCCGGCGATTTTCCTTGAGGATGGCCTCGGAGCCGAGCTCGCTGAAGATGCTTGCGGACAGATCGAAGTAGCGGACCTGCCCCGCGGCGCCCTTGCCTTTTTGTGCTGCCGGTTGCGCGAACGCGGGTGAAACCGCGAGGACGAGTCCCAGCGTGAGCCCGAGCGCAGCAACGACGGCAAAAGGCTTTCGCATCGGTTTATCCTTCCACGGCATTTCGATGATAGCGCTCCAAACTCCGCATTGTCGATGTCACGGCGGTTGCGAAACCTTCGTCGCAAAAACAAAACGGGCTGCTGTTGCGACCCGTTTCGGTATCCTGTTGCGCGTGCTGGAACTTAGATCATTCGCAGTCAGGCTCGCTCGCTCGATGTTCCGCTTGTCCCCGCGAAGCTGGGGCCCAGTTCATTTCAGCGCTGGATTCCCGCTTGCGCGGGAATGAGCGGACGATAGAGCCATCGCAGGTGGGAAATGGACTAGAAGCCCATCCCGCCCATCCCGCCACCGCCCGGCATCGCCGGAGCCGCGCCCTCCTTCTTGGGCGTCTCCGCAACCATCGCTTCCGTCGTCACGAGCAGACCCGCGACCGATGCTGCATCCTGCAGCGCGGTGCGCACGACCTTGGCCGGGTCGATGATGCCCTTGGTGACCATGTCGACATATTCCTCGGTCGCTGCATCGAAGCCGAAGGTCTCCGACTTGTTCTCGCTGATCTTGCCGACCACGATCGAGCCTTCGACGCCGGAATTGTCCGCGATCTGACGGATCGGGGCCTCGATCGCCTTCAGCACGATGTTGATGCCGGCCTGCACGTCCGGATTGTCGTTGGCGATCCGGCCGACCGCTTTTTTGGCGCGCAGCAGCGCGACGCCGCCGCCCGGCACGATGCCCTCTTCGACCGCAGCGCGCGTGGCGTTGAGTGCATCCTCGACGCGGTCCTTCTTCTCCTTCACCTCGACTTCGGTCGCGCCGCCGACGCGGATCACCGCGACGCCGCCCGCGAGCTTGGCGAGACGCTCCTGGAGCTTCTCCTTGTCGTAGTCGGACGTGGTCTCCTCGATCTGCGCCTTGATCTGGCCGACCCGGGCCTCGATGTCCTTCTTCTTGCCGGCGCCGTCGACGATCGTGGTCTTCTCCTTCTCGATGAGGACCTTCTTGGCGCGCCCAAGCATGTTGAGCGTGACATTCTCGAGCTTGATGCCGAGGTCTTCCGAGATGAGTTGGCCGTTGGTGAGGATCGCGATGTCCTCGAGCATCGCCTTGCGGCGATCGCCGAAGCCCGGCGCCTTCACAGCCGCGACCTTGAGGCCGCCGCGCAGCTTGTTGACGACCAGCGTCGCCAGCGCCTCGCCTTCGATGTCCTCGGCGACGATGACGAGCGGCTTGCCGCTCTGCACGACCGCTTCGAGCACCGGCAGCATCGATTGCAGGCCGGTGAGCTTTTTCTCATGCAGCAGCAGGTAGGCGTCCTCGAGTTCCGCCACCATCTTCTCGGCGTTGGTGATGAAGTAGGGCGAGAGATAGCCGCGGTCGAACTGCATGCCCTCGACGATCTCGACTTCGGTATCGAGCGCCTTGGCCTCTTCGACCGTGATGACGCCTTCGTTCCCGACCTTCTGCATCGCTTCCGCGATCATCTTGCCGATCTTGGTGTCGCCGTTCGACGAGATCGTGCCGACCTGCGCAACTTCGGCCGAGGAGCCGACCTTCTTCGCGCGCTTCTCGATATCCTTCACAACCGCTTGGACCGCGATGTCGATGCCGCGCTTGAGGTCCATCGGGTTCATGCCGGCCGCGACGGCCTTCGCGCCTTCACGCACGATCGCCTGCGCCAGCACGGTGGCAGTGGTGGTGCCGTCGCCCGCGGTGTCGTTGGTCTTGGAGGCGACCTCGCGCACCATCTGCGCTCCCATGTTCTCGAACTTGTCTTCGAGCTCGATCTCCTTGGCGACTGTCACGCCGTCCTTGGTGATGCGCGGGGCGCCGAACGACTTCTCGATCACGACATTGCGGCCTTTCGGGCCGAGCGTCACCTTCACCGCATTGGCGAGGGTGTCGACGCCGCGCAGCATGCGGTCGCGCGCGTCGGTGGAAAATTTTACGTCTTTCGCAGCCATTTGAGTTTGCTCCGTGAGTTTGTTTAGAGGCGTCGCCTCATTCACCGCGTCATTGCCGGGCTTGACCCGGCAATCCATCTCTTGGCGAAGATGGATGGATGCCCGGGTCAAGCCCGGGCATGACGGTGGAGAGCGCGGCTCGTGCAAGTTTTCAGGCGATCACGCCCATGATGTCGGACTCCTTCATGATCAGGAGCTCTTCACCGTCGATCTTGACCTCGGTGCCCGACCACTTGCCGAACAGCACCTTGTCGCCGGTCTTGAGGTCGATCGGTACCAGCTTGCCGGCCTCGTCGCGCCCGCCGGGGCCGACGGCGATGATCTCGCCCTGCGAGGGCTTCTCCTGGGCGGTGTCGGGAATGATGATGCCGCCCTTGGTCTTCTCTTCGGCATCGAGGCGGCGCACGACAACGCGGTCGTGCAGCGGGCGAAACTTGGTCTTGGCCATTGGTTCCTCGCGGCGTGTGACTCGAGACTGACTTAAGTGCTTGAGATTGAAGGATGTTCTTGAGGGCGCTTAGCACTCAGCGTGAACGAGTGCCAAGGCGTTCTGGGGACATAAGTTTTCCAGTGCAGCGAGTCAAGGCAAAGCCGCCGGACGGACCTCCCGCAGCCGCCTTTTCCTGCCGCGCGATTCATGCTGGATGAGCGACCGAGGGACGCGAGCGTGGCGGCACGCGCGCGCAGCAGGAAAAGGGGTTCAGACCGACAATGACGATGACACAGGTCACGCGAAAAGCCGCCGTTACCCCGCGCGCAAATGACAAGCGGGCGCTGGAAGCCGCCGCTGCGACGCGCATGCTGGTGGCGGAGCGCATCCTCGACTACAGCGGGCACGTCTCGATCCGGATTCCCGGCCAGGATGCGTTCGTGATCCAGATCGGCTCGAACTCGCGCGCCGAGGTCGCGCCGGAATCCATGCTGGTCGTTGACTATGAGGGCAAGGTTCTTGAGGGCGACGGCCAGCCGCCGAGCGAAATTCCGATCCATATCGAGATCCTGAAGGCACGGCCCGACGTGCAGGCGGTGCTTCATTCGCACATGGAGCTCGCGATCGCCTTCACGATGATGGGGGGCGTCACGCTGCAGCCGATGCGGGCGCGCGCGTCGCGCTGGAAGAGCGGCATCCCGACTGATCCCGATCCGAGTCATATCAAGACAACGGAGCAGGGCAGGGCGCTTGCCAAGACGCTCGGCCCGCATCATGCGGTGCTGATGCGTGCGCACGGCCTCACGCTGGTCGCGGAGTCGGCGCAAGCGCTGTTCATTGACGCCGTGCACTTCAAGGAGAACGCCACCGCGCAGATGCAGGCGCTGCAGGCGGGCGCGAAGCCGCTGCCGCTCACCGATGCCGAGATCGAACAGATCGAGAAGATGGAAATGCGCGACTGGCATATCCAGAAGCTCTGGAATTACTACGTCCGCAAGGGCCTGAAGGATGGCGTGCTGCCGCAGGAATGGGGCGAGCCGCTCATTCCCAGCCGCGAAACGCTGACGCGCGACCGCACCTACTGAAGACCATTCAAGACTCTCAGGTGACGACCGGCAACGAAGGACAGTCATGCGCGCACTTCGCCTTTCCGAGGCCAACAAAATCATCGAAGGTACCTTCAAGTCCGCCAAGAAACGCCAGGCCTATGCACTGGCGGCGATCGTGCTCGACGCCGGCGGCCGCGTGAAGGCGTTCCAGAAACAGGACGGCGCGTCGCTCATGCGGTTCGAGATCGCCTACGGAAAGGCGTTCGGTTCGCTCTCGCTCAATCGCTCGTCGCGGCAGGTGCTGCAGAAGTTTCGCGAGAAGCCGCACTTCATGAGCGACCTGCATGAGCTTGCCGACGGGCCCTTGTTCATGGAGGGCGGCGGTCAGCTCATCCGCGATCCGTCCGGCGAGATCGTCGGCGCGCTCGGCGTGACCGGTGACGTCAACGAGGTCGACGACCTCTGCGCGATCGATGGCATTCATGCGGGCGGGTTCCTTGCCGATGCCGACTTCGATGCCAAGGCGGCGAAGCGGCTCAACATCAAGATCGACCCGCCGCTCAAGGACCCGCGCAAGATGCCAGCCAAGGTAAAGTAGCGCGGGTCTGCGATCGTTGTAGCGTCCCGTCGAAAAACGTTATTCGTTACGCGCCCTGCCCCTGCCCCACATCTGCCTTGCCGCGCCTCTAGCGTGGCGGTTCAGAAGTTCGCCATACTTGGCGGCTAGGTCAGTGGCGAACTTCTGAACCAAAGCCACGCTAGCAAGCTATAGAGTACTAGTGTCCCTTGAATCCGAAGTTCGCTACCGAATGTGCAGCACGATCAGGCGAACTTCGGATTCGGGACACTAGCGTTCAGGCGCGTAGTGCTGTCTGATGGGAACCGCAGGTGCAGCGAGGGGTTGCCGGCCTGTTAACCATGATACGGTAGGGGAACCTCCCAAAGGTCAATGCCGGCAGGTGCTGTGTACGCCTCCACGCCGCCGGGCTCAGTGCAGAGGAGGGGCATGCCATGGGGACATTCGGGCGCTTTTCGCCGCCGGTCGCCGCTTTCGCGTCAGCGCTTGCGCTCGCGGGATGCGCCGGTTCCAGCACCGGCAGCAGCGGAGGCTGGTTCGGTTCGAGTTCGCCAGAGCCCGCGGTGGCTCAGCCGCAGGTCGTCCCGGAAATCCCGGCGACCATCCGGGCGTCTGAAATCGTCGGTCGCTGGGGCTACGCCGCCTATCACCGGCAACAGGATCGGGTGCGCACCGAAACCGCCGCCCGCGGTCAATGTCGGCAGGCGGTGGTCATCAATCAGGGCCCGAACGGCGGCGTGATGATGTATCTCGCCGACCAATCCGAGCTGCAGGAGCTGCGGCTCAAGGGCGGCCCCAACAACCGCAACTTCATCGGCCCGGCGGGCGAGCCTGCGGGCGGGCCGCAGGACCGTGAGATCGTCAGCTTCGACGGTCGCATCATGTTGCTCAAATTCACCAACCCGGAAATCGACGGCCGCTACGGCACCGGCATCTATGTGCGCTGTGCGCCCACAGCCGGCGGCGTCGCGCAGACCAAGAAGAAGAAGAAATAGCGGTCGTAGTCGTTCGGAAGTAAGGCGCGCCAGTCCGACGCCGTGCTAAAGTCGCGATCTTCCGCACGGCCACTCCAGCATGCCAAGTCTTCACACCGTCTTCGCGGGCCCCTGGCGCGCCGTGCTCGTGCTCGGTGTGACGCAGATCATCTGCTGGGGTGCGCTGTTCTATCCGGTGGTGCTCACGGTTCCACTGATCGCCGCAGAGCGTGGCTTCTCGGCGACCTTCGCGATGGGCGGCTTCTCGCTGGCGCTGCTCATCGCCGGCTTTGTCTCGCCGGCGGTCGGCCGCATGATCGACCGATACGGCGGCCACCGCGTGATGCCGGTCGGGTCGCTGCTGGGTGCGCTTGGTCTTGTCGCTTTGGTGTATGCAGAGCATCCCGCCGCCTACCTCGCGGTCTGGATTTTGCTCGGCGTCGCCATTGGCGCGTCGCTCTACGATCCCGCGTTTGCCACGCTCGGCCGTATCTTCGGCGCCGGTGCGCGCTCGCCGATCACGGCGCTGACGCTGGCCGGCGGCTTTGCCTCGACGGTGAGCTGGCCAGTGACCTACCTGTTGATCCAGCATGTCGGTTGGCGCGGCACCTATCTCGTCTATGCCGGTGTGCTCGCCTTTATTGCGGCGCCGCTGCATGCGTTTGTGTTGCCGCGCTCGCGCGTTGAATTGCCACTGCCGACCACTGGAGCGGCCAAACCGCCCGCGCCCGTGCTGCCGCCGCACGGATGGGCTTTCATCATGGTCACGACGGCGTTCACGGCTTACGCCTTTGTGCCCTCGGGCCTCTCGGCGCATCTCCTTGCGATCTTCGGACGCGCCGGCATCGACGCCGCAACGGTCGTTATCATCGGCGCGCTCTTCGGCCCCTCGCAGGTCATCGCGCGGATTTGCGAGCTCATGTTTGCGCGCGGCCTGCACCCCCTCGTCGTGGCGCGGCTGTCGGTCGGGATCCTGCTGGCGGCATTCGCGCTCATTGCGTGGCTCGGGCTCTCGGCGCCCACCGCCGCCGCCTTCATGGTGATGTTCGGCATGGCGAACGGCCTGATCACGATTGCGCGTGGGACCGTGCCGCTCGTGCTGTTCGGCCCGATTGGCTATGGCGCATTGCTCGGGCGGATCGCGGGGCCGTGGCTGGTGATGCAGGCGATGGCGCCGCTCGTGCTCGCCTTCATTGCCGAACGAACGTCCGATCCGGCGGCACTGGCGCTGGCCGCATTGCTGGGGATCGTATCGTTCGTCAGCCTTGTGATCTTGCGCGCGCCGAAGCGGGCTTAGACTCTCGCAAAGATCGCGTCGACGTCGCCCTGCGACGCGTGGCCGTCGTCGCCGTCGAGTTTTGGACCGTGCAGAATCGCATTGCGATCAGCCTCGGCGGCCGCGGCCGCAGCATAGGTCCTGAAGGCATCGATGCCGCCCCAGATCTCGATCATCTGTGCGATGCGCTCCTCGACGAACTTCAGCGTCGTCAGCACCTTGGCGATGCGTTGGCCGGTGAGGTCCTGGAAATTGCAGGCCTCGAAAATGCGCAGCACGTTGTCCTGAATGTCGAGCGCGAGCGCCTGTTCCTGCTCGCGCTGGAGGCTCGCCGATAGCGTGTTGGCGGCATCCTCGATGTCCTCGGCGGCGCCGAGAATCTGCTCCGTCGCATGCCCTGCGCTTGCCACGACGGCATCGAGTTCGCGGGTCATACGCGCCGGCGGCGGGCCGAATGCGTTGACATGCAGCGCCGCGATCTCCTGTTTGGTGCTGTTGAGCGCGGCGTAAATGGCATCGGTTTCGGACTTGAGGCGACGAAGCTCGTCGATCGCGCAGGACTGAACGCGCGTGCCCGGTGCGGCGCTGCGGCGCTCGACGAGGTCATGGAGTGCCTTCAACTCGGCGAGAATCTGGTTGCGATCGTCCGGCGAGATGCGCGCACCATCAAGCATGCTGGCTGCGATGACGGAGTCGGTTTGCTCGATACGAAACACTTTGCGTTGGACCGGCATCTTGCACATCCCCTCGAACGTGCAGGCTCTACATCGGTGGGCTTAACACGGCGTTCATTGCGGTTGCGCAACGCGCGCGAGGAGACGAAGAATTAACCATGGCGCGCCGCATTTAATTCAAAAGAAACTATAACGAGATGAACAACCGGTTTCTTGCTGCGCTAGTTAAAAATCTCGCCGTGCTCTTTACCATTCGGACGCGGGTTGTGGACTTACTGTGGCGTACGCGGGACTGATTTGTGCAGTTCCGATGTGTGTTGGTCACAGTGCAGAGTATCCGCAATGCAGCGTATCGCGTTTCCAGCCCTCGTCACGACCATCCTCGCGATCGGTCCGGCCCTCGCCGGCCCGCTCAATCTCAATCCCCAAGCGCAGCTCCAAGGACCCCCTCACAGCCAGCCGATGGTGAACTCTCCCCGGGCGGGCATTGGGTCGATCTTCGCGGCGCCGCCACCGGCCGAACCCGCGCCGACGATGAGCTATGCCGCCACCGAAACGAACTACGGCGGCGGCTTCCTCGAGATGTTGTTCCGCCCGCCGGGCATGCCGCAACGGCAGTACCAGCCAGCGCCGCAAGGCGCTCCGATGGGAAATCCCAACTATCAGGACGCGGATCGCCTCGACCCGTCCGCCCAGGCCTCGCTGGGTGGGTCGCTTGGTGGGGCGCAGGGTGGGATCAACCCGCGCTTCCTGCGTCAGGAAGTGACCTACGACGGCCGCGAGCGGCCCGGAACGATCATCATCAACACGAGAGAGCGTATGCTCTATCTCGTGCAGCCGGACGGCCGGGCGATCCGCTACGGCATCGGCGTCGGCCGTCCCGGTTTCACCTGGGCCGGAACGCATTCGATCAGCAATATGCGCGAATGGCCGGACTGGCGGCCGCCGGAGCAAATGCTCCGCCGTCAGCCGCACCTTCCGCGCTACATGCGCGGCGGTCCCGACAATCCGCTCGGCGCCCGCGCGCTGTATCTCGGCTCGACCCTCTACCGCATCCACGGCTCGAACGAGCCCTGGACCATCGGCACGCAGGTATCATCCGGCTGCATCCGCATGCGCAATGAGGACGTCATCGATCTCTATGGCCGCGTGCGTGTCGGTACGCGGGTTGTCGTGATCTGACATCGATTTGGTGAACTGCACGCGAAAGGC
>WHTP01000084.1 GCA_009377695.1 Hyphomicrobiales bacterium
CTTCTCAGCGGGCGACTTTGCGAATGTTAGAATCATAAGGACCACTAGCAAATATAAGCTGCTAGTGGAGTTTTGGATTTGACATTCGCTTTGGGAGTCTGCGGTCAACGGGGTAGCGAATGTCAAATCCACTCCACTAGGTGGCAGCGGCGGCAGGCCCTATTTTGCTTTTACCGCCGCGGCGGCGCACTCGGTACGGGAGGTCAATGCAACCCGTTCGCTTCGCTATGGGCTTCGATCGACGGCTGCACCACAGTTTTGGCTTCCAGCGCTGCCACCTCCAGGAGGTAGGCCAGCTTCGGACATTGAATTTCGCCGGCCATGCGCGCCAGTTCTTTTGCCATCTCACCTACGTAAGTCACTGTTGCGGCATATGAATTCCGCGATCGCTTGCTCATCGTCCCTCAGCCTTTCCTTTGGCCCCTTGGTCCTACTTTCAATGCTGAAAAGGGCACGGCTTTCAAGGGCGCAGTGGTATAAGAGTTTTTTGTGATGATAAAAAATCGACAGCGATTCTCGTATGATGCGGCGGCTCGGCATGGCGCTAGGCCGGACGTCGCCGCGGCCGTTTCTCGCGACCGGGCTGCACCGCCGCGACCGTCGCCACCTGGGACATCGCGGGTGGCCTCAGCAGTCCTTCGAGGATCTGCACGAGCGGCATGATGCGGCGTAGATTGAGGCTTTCGCGCGCATAGATTCCGGCTTTGACGACTGGTGGTGGCGGCAGGAATGGCTCGTTGGCGATCACGAGGTCAGGCGTCATCGCCCCCCTGATCATCAGCATGAGGCCGAGACCGGCGGCGACCGCCGCTTTACGCGCAGCATGGTCGGCGCCGGTAAAGACGATGTCGTAGGAGAGCTGCGTATCGGACAAAAGTTTGGTCGCCAATCGCTCCGATAGCGTTCCGGGCCAGCCGACCAGGGGCACAGGTTCGCTCGAGGTCAGCGCGAGCTTTGGCGACTTGGTCCAAAGCATCGCCTCCTCCCATTCGACGATTGGCCTGCTGGGCGGCTCGGGCGGATGGACCATGTACACGATATCGATTGATCCGGCATGGAGGTCGCGCGTGAACTCGGCGACATCGCCGCAGCGAAAGGTGACCTTCTCCGGAACCTCTGCCTTCGAACAGGCATCGATCACTTCGATCAGCCCCTGGTAGTCGTACCAGCGGGGCAGGCCGACCAACAATTGGCGCGGCGCGGGCTTCGGCCCCGCGGTCGCGATCAACTGATCGTTCATGGCGACGATCCGGCGCGCAAAGCTGAGCACGGTCGCGCCTCGGCTGGTCAACTGCCGCACCGCGCCGCGCGTGAACAACTCCCCGCGCAGAATACGGCGCAACCGCGCGATCTGCGCGCTGACCGCGGCCTGGCTGAGATTGAGCATCTCGCCGGCCTTGGTGTAACTGCCGGTATCGACGACCGTCACAAACGATCGCAAGATTTCAATCGGGATGTTCTTGCTTTCGTAGCGCCTCTGCACCAACAACCTCCATTGCATCGGCTCGCACCCCGTCATGCAAGCGGCCCGCGTCTTGTCTCCTATCTTCCGCCATGGTCGCGCGAATGCCCCCGAGCAGCACCCGTTGCAGCACGGCCTTCCCTCAAGCATGACAAAGCGAGGCGGCCCACCACACGATGGCCCGCCTCGCAGTCAATATAGCCGGCTAAGTTCGATTGAGCATGATCTTCTTTTCCGAAAACCGGTTCCCACCCCGGATCAAGTCCGGGGCAGGCTTTTTCGGGATCATGCTCATGGCGCCTGTGTCCGGTCGACGGACACGCCGCGCAGCACCACGGCCGCGATGCGGCGTGTATTGATGATGTCATCAAGCGGATTGGCGTCGAGTGCGATGAAATCGGCGCTCTTGCCCGCCTCCAGCGTGCCGGCGTCGGCGAGGCGCAGGTAGTCGGCCCCATTGCGGGTCGCCGCGACGATGACCTGGGCCGGCGTCATGCCGGCGAGCACCATGTCCTCCATCTCCTCATGCGGACCCCACGGCCTGTTGCCGTCGGTGCCGATGACGATGCGCACGCCCGCCGCGTTTAGCTTCGCCAGGTTGCGGGCCTGGATGGCATGGAAGGCCTGCGCCTTTGGACGGTCGGTGTTCGTTTTCTCGACCGCCGCGAACTCGTCGGCGGACATGCCCGACCGCAGCCAGTTCCGGTCCACCTTCACACCGCGGTCAGGGAGGTTCGGGATCAGGACGAGATTCGGGCGTTGCTTGAACATGGCGATCGTCTCGTCGTCGATGTCCTTGTCGCGCACGCCATGCGCGAAGGCATCAAGCCCGGCGCGCATCAGCCCCTTCGCGTCCTCCATCTCGAAGATGTGCGCCGATACGCGGATCTTGAGCTTGTGCGCCTCGTCGATGATGGCGGCGTATTGCGCCGGCGTGATCTTCGGGACCTTGCCGAAACGATCGTCGACCCAGATCTTGACGATGTCGACCTTGAGCTTCGCATTCTCCTGAACGGCCTTGCGGCCTTCCTCTTCGCTGTTGATCTGGAACGTTGGGCGAAGCGGCTCCGGCCGGGTGATGCCGCGGCCGGCGCTGAGGAAGCGCGCGGCGCCCGGGATCGTCTCGTCGCGCATCGGCAGCAATTCGAGATTGTCCGTGCCCATGCTCATCGCAGTGCTCACGCCCCAATAGGCACGCTGCTTGAGATCGCGCACGAGGCTTTCGCGTTTCCCCCTCAGATGCACGTGGGTGTCGATGATCATCGGCATTACGGTCTTGCCGGCGAGGCCGACGCGCCTGGCGCCCGCGGGCACCTTGACGGCCTTGGCGTCGCCGGCCTGCGTGATCCGCGCGCCGTCGACGACAACGGTGCCGTTCTCGATCACGCGCCCATCGCCCACGATGAGCCGCGCACCTTCATAGGCCGTGGTCTGGGCATGGGCCGGGATATGGGCCGGGATGACGAAACTGGCCAGCACACCAAGAACAATTGCCGCCACAGCGGCTGCATTCACCCGGCGCATCGAATCCTCCCCTGCAGATTGTTCTTGGACGCAGCATTCTAGCGCGCTCTGGGCGGGCGGGGGAGGCAACAAAAAATCCGGCTGGCACGGAATAATTCGCGAAAGTCAAAATCCGGCAAGTCAAATCCGGCAAGCAAAAATCCACCAGGTCAGACCACCTAGTGGAGTGGATTTGACATTCGCTACCCTGTTGACCGCAGACTCCCAAAGCGAATGTCAAATCCAAAACTCCACTAGCTTATACTTGCTAGTGGTCCTTTGATTCTAACATTCGCAAAGTCGCCCGCTGAGAAGGGATGCGAATGTTAGAATCGGACCACTAGCAGGGGGATTATCCGCCACCTGCTTTGCGGGTGGCCTGGCCGAAATTCTTGGCGACAATTCCAACGATCAGCAGCGTAAAAGCTGCGAGCCTCAGGAGATAGATCCAGGTTCGCGCATCGCGGGGAATCTCGGCGAGCGTCCCCAGAGCCTGGCTGATCGCGAGCAGGCAGAACGATACGCTGAAATAGACAAAGATTGCATCGCGGGTTCGGGCCCAAAACCGAAAAAAGAACAGTCCAGCGACGAGAAAGCCCATCGTCGTCATTCCGGACAGGAATTCGAGCATCACGCGCTCCGTTCAGTCGAGTTCCCATATGAAGCCGTAGAGCAGTGCCGATACGGCTGATAGTCCGATCGCGAGACGTAACAGCGACAGATCGATCATCGTCGGCAACAGCGCAAGGTCGATAAACAGGAAGAAATTGTTCAGCGCCAGCAGGATGAAGCAGATGGCGCTCCAAAGCAGTAATTTGGTCCGGCTGTTGACGTAGCTGCGCACCAGGAGCCAGCTGCAACCGGCGCTTGCAAGGAAGCAAAGGAAGTAAACGGCGGCCGCCCATCCGAACATCGTCAATCCTTCAGCTTGAACGCGTCGGAAAAGGCGCGAAGCTTGTCGGTCCGCGCATTGACGATCGCCTTGATCACCGTCATCGGTTTGGTCGCGTAGACCTTTTCCAGTTCGGAAGCCATGTTGTCCAGCTTCGGCGACGCCGTTTGGTAGCGATACGTCCTCGCGCCATCTTGCATAACAAGACCCGCGCCTTGAAGCCTCCGCAGTCCTTCGTCGATGACCACTGAACTGCTGCGCAGTTCGCGAACCAGGGATTCAGGGTCCCAGCTTCGGCCGGGGTCGCGCTTGAGCAGGAGCAGAAGTTCGAGAGCCCATACTGACCCGATCGAGGCAATGAAAGTGAGCAGGTCGTCTTCCGTCACATTGTTCTCACGAACAGTCGGATAGGGGCCGAATCGGCGGGCTATGAAGCTCCACGGTACGGAATTCGTGCGCCCTACACCCACCGCGCCGTTCGCCGCACCGGCGAAAAAAATATACCTCCGCGATGGAACCAAACGTTCATTTGCGCATTTAGCCCGGTTGCACCGGAGGAGATGGGGAACAGAGGAGGTCTGTCGAAGCCACTGAAAACACGGGTTTTCTGATGGCGGGACAGTTTCGGGCGGGCGTACGTCACAACATTTTCAGATTCAGCCAGAACGTAGCCGACAGGCGTGTTCGGTGTATTGCCCGGTCGGCCGCCAGAGCCAATGGGTTCCGGAACGGAACCCCGCGGAAGGAAACCATGGAACGCGACAGCCTGGGCGACAAAGGTCCGAACAGCCCCTCCGCATCGGCTCATCTGACAGAACCAAAACCGGCGGCGAACGGCAGCACGCCGTTTGAATACGAGCTCTTGGCGGCACTGCAGGCGATCCGGGCTGGCGACTTTTCAGTGCGCATGACTGGAGAGCAGGCCGGCATCCGCGAGAAGATCGCTGATGTATTCAATGATATCGCGGCTGCGAACCAGCGCATGGCGCAGCAGCTTGAGCGAGTGGGACAGGACGTCGGCCGCGACGGCCGCGCCCGCCAGCGCGTCAAGCTCGGCGTGCTGCACGGCGCCTGGGGCGAGATGGAGGACTCGGTCAACACCCTGATCGACGACCTGTTGTGGCCGACCACCGAAGTGACGCGCGTGGTCGCCGCCGTCGCCAAGGGCGACCTGTTGCAGACCGTTCGCCTCGATGTCGACGGCCGGCCGCTGAAAGGCGAATTCCTGCAGGCCGCGACCATCGTCAACACCATGATCAAGCAGCTCAGCGTGTTCACCTCGGAGGTGACGCGCGTTGCGCGCGAAGTGGGCACCGAGGGCAAGCTCGGCGGACAGGCGCAGGTCATCGAGGTAACCGGCGTGTGGAAGGAATTGACCGAAAGCGTCAATTCGATGGCCAACAATCTGACTGCGCAGGTGCGCAACATCGCCGACGTGACGATCGCGGTGGCGAACGGCGACCTGTCGAAGAAGATCACCGTCGATGTGCGCGGCGAAATCCTTCAGTTGAAAGAAGCCATCAACACGATGGTCGACCAGTTGCGGTCGTTTGCCTCGGAAGTGACGCGCGTTGCGCGCGAGGTCGGTACCGAGGGCAAGCTCGGCGGACAGGCGATCGTGCCCGGCGTTGCTGGCACCTGGAAGGATTTGACCGACTCGGTCAACGCCATGTGCGGCAACCTGACCGATCAGGTGCGCAACATCGCTCAGGTGACGACGGCCGTGGCGCGTGGCGACTTGTCCCGCAAGATCACGGTGGACGTTCGCGGCGAAATTCTCGAACTCAAAGACACCATCAATACGATGGTGGACCAGCTCAATGCGTTTGCCGGTGAAGTGACACGCGTTGCGCGCGAGGTCGGCACCGAAGGCAAGCTCGGCAGCCAGGCCGTAGTGACGGGCGTCGCCGGCACTTGGAAGGACCTGACCGACAACGTCAACCTTATGGGATCGAACCTGACTGCGCAGGTTCGCAACATCGCGGAGGTCGCGACCGCCATCGCCGGCGGCGATCTGTCGAAGAAAATCACGGTGAACGTATCCGGCGAGATACTGCAGCTTAAGGAAACCATCAACACGATGGTGGACCAGCTCAACGCCTTCGCCTCGGAAGTGACGCGCGTGGCGCGCGAGGTCGGCACCGAAGGCAAGCTCGGCGGCCAGGCCAACGTGACCGGCGTTGCCGGCACCTGGAAAGACCTCACCGACAGCGTGAACTCGATGGCGTCGAACCTGACCGCGCAGGTGCGCAACATCGCCGACGTGTCGACCGCAATCGCGAGCGGCGACCTGTCGAAAAAGATCACGGTGGACGTGCACGGCGAAATTCTCGAGCTGAAGGACACCATCAACACCATGGTGGACCAGCTCAATGCGTTTGCTGGCGAAGTGACGCGCGTGGCGCGCGAGGTCGGCACCGAAGGCAAGCTCGGCGGTCAGGCGCTGGTGCGCGGCGTGGCCGGCACCTGGAAGGACCTCACCGATAGCGTGAACTCGATGGCGTCGAACCTGACCGGCCAGGTCCGCAATATCGCGGAGGTGGCGACCGCAGTGGCGCAAGGCGACCTTTCACGCAAGATCACGGTGAACGTGTCGGGCGAAATCCTTCAGTTGAAGGAAACGCTGAACACCATGGTGGACCAGCTCAACGCCTTCGCCGCCGAAGTGACGCGCGTGGCGCGCGAGGTCGGCACCGAAGGCAAGCTCGGCGGCCAGGCCGAGGTGCCCGGCGTGGCCGGCACCTGGAAGGACCTCACCGACAGCGTGAACTCGATGGCCGGTAACCTGACCGGCCAAGTCCGTAACATCGCGGAAGTCGCGACCGCCATCGCCGGTGGCGATCTCTCGCGCAAGATCACGGTCGACGTGCGCGGCGAAATCCTTCAGTTGAAGGAAACGCTCAACACCATGGTCGATCAGCTCAACCGCTTCGCCGGCGAGGTGACGCGGGTGGCGCGCGAGGTCGGCACCGAAGGGCGTCTCGGCGGCCAGGCGAACGTGCCGGGCGTTGCCGGCACCTGGAAGGATCTGACCGACAACGTGAACTCGATGGCGGGCAATCTGACCGCCCAGGTGCGCAACATCGCCGAGGTGACGACCGCGGTGGCGCGCGGCGACTTGTCCCGCAAGATCACGGTCGACGTGAAGGGCGAAATCCTCGAGCTCAAGAACACCATCAACACCATGGTGGACCAGCTCAATTCGTTCGCATCGGAAGTGACGCGCGTCGCCCGCGAAGTAGGCACCGAAGGCAAACTCGGCGGTCAGGCGCAGGTGCCCGGCGTCGCCGGCACCTGGAAGGACCTGACCGATAACGTCAACTTCATGGCGTCGAACCTGACCGCGCAGGTTCGTAACATCGCCGAGGTCGCGACCGCCATCGCCAGTGGCGACCTGTCGAAAAAGATCACCGTGGACGTGCGCGGCGAAATTCTCCTGTTGAAGGAGACGCTGAACACCATGGTCGAGCAGCTCCGCTCCTTTGCGGCCGAGGTGACGCGCGTGGCGCGCGAGGTCGGCACCGACGGACGCCTCGGCGGTCAGGCGGTGGTGCCCGGCGTCGCCGGCACCTGGAAGGACCTCACCGACAACGTAAATCTTCTGGCGGCGAACCTCACGACACAGGTCCGCAACATTGCCGAGGTGACGACCGCGGTGGCGCGCGGCGACCTGTCCCGCAAAATCACCGTCGACGTGAAGGGTGAAATTCTCGAGCTCAAGAACACCATCAATACCATGGTGGATCAGCTCAACGCGTTCGCGTCGGAAGTGACGCGCGTCGCGCGCGAGGTGGGCACCGAGGGGCTTCTGGGCGGTCAGGCGGCCGTGCCCGGCGTTGCCGGCACCTGGAAGGACCTTACCGACACGGTCAACGTGATGGCCGCGAACCTCACCGAGCAAGTGCGCGGCATCGTGAAGGTCGTGACGGCGGTCGCGAACGGCGATCTCAAGCAGAACCTGACGGTAAAGTCGGAAGGCGAGGTGGCCGCGCTCGCCGAAACCATCAACAACATGACCGGCACGCTCGCGACCTTCGCGGACCAAGTGACTACGGTGGCGCGCGAGGTGGGCGTCGAAGGCCGCCTCGGTGGTCAGGCCAACGTGCCCGGCGCCTCCGGTACCTGGAAGGACCTGACCGGCAACGTGAACCTGCTGGCGGCGAACCTGACCACGCAGGTGCGCGCGATTGCCGAAGTCGCGACCGCAGTGACCAAGGGCGACTTGACCCGATCGATTCAGGTCGATGCGCGTGGCGAGGTGGCCGAGCTCAAAGACAACATCAATACGATGATCGGCAACCTGCGCCTCACCACCGAGCACAATACCGAGCAGGACTGGCTCAAGACCAACCTCGCACGCTTCACAAACATGCTGCAGGGCCAGCGCGACCTAGCAACCGTCGGCCGCCTGTTGCTCACGGAGTTGACACCGCTCGTCAACGCCCAACAGGGCGTCATCTATCAGATGGAAACCGAGGATGCGCCGTCGCTTAAGCTCCTGTCCGCCTATGCCGACGATGGCTCGCAAGGGCACCCGCCGACTACGCGTCTTGGCGCAGGGCTGATCGGTCAATGCGCGCTCGACAAGCGGCGCATCCTCGTTTCGGACATCCCGACCGAGGCGGTTCCGATCGGCTCGGTCTTGTTCAAGGCGGTCCCGCAGAACGTGATCGTGCTGCCGGTGCTGTTCGAGAACCAGGTCAAGGCGGTTATCGAGCTCGCATCGATCGGTGCGTTCACGACGTTGCAGACGACGTTCCTGGAGCAGCTCACCACCAGCATCGGCATCGTGCTCAACTCGATCGAGGCCACGATGCAGACGGAAGGCCTGCTCAAGCAGTCGCAGCAGCTCGCCGCTGAGCTGCAGACGCAGCAGCGGGAGTTGCAGCAGACCAACGAGCAGCTCGAACAGAAGGCGCAGCAGCTTGCCGAGCGCAACGTCGAGGTGGAGCGCAAGAACCAGGAAATCGAGCTGGCCCGCCGTGCGGTCGAGGAAAAGGCGGCCGAGCTCGCGCTGACGTCGAAGTACAAATCCGAGTTCCTTGCCAACATGTCGCACGAGCTGCGCACGCCGCTCAATTCGATCCTGATCCTCGGTCAGCAGCTCACCGACAATCCCGAGGGCAATCTGACCGCCAAGCAGGTCGAGTTCGCGCGAACCATTCACGGCGCCGGGAGCGACTTGTTGACCCTCATCAGCGACATCCTCGACCTGTCGAAGATCGAATCCGGCACCGTGACCGTTGACGCCGAGGAAATCTACTTCTCGAACCTGCTCGACATGGTGTCGCGGCCATTCCGACATGAGGCCGACAACAGGCAATTGTCGTTCGAGGTTCACCTCGACCCGAACCTTGGCCGCAGTCTGGTGACGGACTCAAAGCGCTTGCAGCAGGTCCTCAAAAATCTGTTGTCCAACGCTTTCAAGTTCACCGCGCAAGGCGGCGTGCGGCTTAATGTGTCCGCTGCCATCGGCGGCTGGAACCCGGATCATGCGCTGCTCAATCAGGCCCCGTCGGTCGTGGCGTTCGAAGTGTCGGACACCGGCATCGGCATTCCATTGGAAAAGCAGAAGATGATCTTCGAGGCGTTCCAACAGGCCGACGCTTCCACCAGCCGCAAGTACGGCGGAACCGGGCTTGGCCTCGCTATCAGCCGCGAGCTGTCGTCGCTGCTGGGCGGCGAGATCCAGTTGCGCAGTACGCCGGGGGTCGGCAGCTCGTTCACGCTCTACCTGCCGGTGAAATATGTCGGCCCATCCAGTGCCATTCGCGCGGCCGACGAAGCGTTGCCTCCGATCCCGTCTTCGTCCATCGGGCTGCTGCCGACGACGGCCGACCACAATGTCGAGCAGATTCCGGACGACCGGCTGGATGTCCAGCCGGGCGATCCGCTGTTGCTGGTCGTCGAAGACGATCCGCACTATGCGCGGATTCTGATCGACCTTGCGCGCGGCGAGGGCTTCAAGGTGTTGCTGGCAATGCGCGGTGAAGATGCGCTCGATCTCGCCAAGCAATATCAGCCGACCGCGGTGTCGCTCGATGTGTTCTTGCCCGACATGCTGGGCTGGAACGTACTCAGCCAACTCAAGCAGAATCCGCTCACGCGGCACATCCCGGTCCAGATCATCACGCTCGACGAGGACCGTCAGCATGGCTTGGCGCGCGGAGCGTTTTCCTTCGTCGTCAAGCCCACGACGCCGGAGGGCATTTCCGAGGCGTTGTCCCGGATCAAGGATTTCACCAAGGCACGGCGCCGCCGGCTCTTGGTGGTCGAGGACAATTCCGCCGAGCGGCGCAGCATCGACGCTCTGCTCGGACACGACGACATCGAGATCGTCAACGTCTGCACCGGCGGCGATGCGCTGACCGTCATGCGGGAGCAGGCCTGCGACTGCGTGGTGCTCGACCTGCGGCTGCCGGATATGTCGGGATTCGAAGTACTTGAGGAAATGAGACGCGACACGTCGCTCGCCGATGTTCCGGTCGTAGTATTCACCGGCAAGGAACTTTCGCCGGAGGAGGACACGCGGCTGCACTCGATGGCGCGCAGCATCGTCGTCAAAGGCGTGGAGTCGCCGGAACGCCTGCTCGACGAGACCGCGTTGTTCCTGCATCGCGTGGTGACGGACCTTCCCGCCGACAAGCAGCGGATGCTGCAACTCCTTCACAGTTCGGACGAGGACCTGGTCGGTAAGACCGTGCTGCTGGTTGACGACGATGCCCGGAACATCTTCGCGCTGGCGAGCGCGCTCGAACGTAGAGGTATGAAGATACTGTCTGCGACGACAGGGAACGAAGCGATTGCCCTTCTCGACAGCGAATCCAATCCCGCCATCGTGTTGATGGACATCATGATGCCGGAAATAGATGGGTATCAGACCATCGCCAAGATCCGCGAGAATCCTGCCTATCGTCGACTGCCGATCGTTGCGTTGACGGCGAAAGCCATGAAGGGCGATCGCGAGAAGTGCCTGGAAGCTGGTGCGTCGGACTACCTGGCGAAGCCGGTCAACACCGACCAGTTGCTCGCCGCGTTGCGGATGTGGCTCCATCGCTAGGGTGACTGCGCCTATGCAGCAAGATGAAAAAGTCAACGTCCTGCTGGTCGACGATTCGCCGGCCAAGTTGCTCGCTTACGAAGTTGTTCTGCGTGAACTCGGCGAGAACCTGATCAAGGCGTCGTCGGCCAGGGAAGCGTTGCAGACACTGCTGAAGACCGACGTCGCGATCCTGCTCATCGACGTCTGCATGCCGGAACTCGACGGTTTCCAGCTTGCCGCGATGATCCGGGAACATCCGCGCTTCCAGCAGACGGCGATCATCTTCATTTCGGCGATCCATCTGACCGATGTTGATCGCCTGAGGGGCTATGAGATGGGTGCCGTGGATTACGTCCCGGTGCCGGTGATTCCCGAAGTGCTGCGCGCCAAGGTCAAAGTGTTCGCCGAACTGTTCCGCAAGACGCGGCAGCTCGAGCACCTCAACGCCGACCTCGAACGCCGCGTGGCCGAGCGCACCGCCGAGCTTGAGGCCTCCAACGCACGCTTGCGCGAAAGCGAGCGGCGCCGGAGCCTGGCGTTGGCGGCCGGCCAGATGGGATCTTGGGATTGGGACGTGGCGACCGGCGAGTGCCAGTGGGATGCCGGTCAACATCGGATATTCGGCGTCGATCCGAATGAGCGCGAGCTGTCGCTTGAGAATGTTCGGCCGTTGATCCATCCGGAGGATTTCGAGCGCATCGCGAACATCGTCCGCAAGGGCCCGGCCGAGGGCAACACCTTTCAGACCGAGGTTCGGATCATACGGCCGGACGGTCAGACCCGCTGGTGCATTTGTGCCGCCGCCATGACGTTGGATCGGCAGGGCCGTGTCACCCGCGTGAGCGGGGTCACCATCGATATCACGGAACTGAAGGAGGCCGAGGCCCGCCGCACGCTGCTGGTCCGGGAAGTCGACCATCGGGCGCGCAACGCGCTTGCGATCGTGCAATCGATCGTTCGCATGACCAAGTCGAAGTCGATCGAAAGCTATGTTCCCACGGTGGAGGGGCGCATCGCGGCGCTGTCGACGGCACATGCGCTGTTAGCGGAGTCGCGCTGGGAAGGAGCGAGCCTCCACCGCCTGGTCGACGAAGAGCTCGCACCCTATCGCAGCAGCGAGTCCGACCGGATCACGGTTGCGGGGCCGGCCGCGTTCCTCAAGCCGGAGACCGCGCAAACCATTGCGCTGGTGTTGCATGAGCTCGCGACCAATGCGGTGAAGTATGGGGCGCTGTCCGATCCGGTGGGGAAGGTGAACCTGAGCTGGCAATGCGAGCGGAATAAGCTCAGCCTGCAATGGGTCGAGACCGGAGGGCCTGCAGTGAGCCCGCCGACGACCAAGGGCTATGGGACCAAGGTCATCACGGCCAGCATCAAGCAGCAGCTTGGCGGGACGGTGAACTTCGACTGGCAGCCGGGCGGGCTGACATTCGCCATGTCGGTCTCGGTCGGCAACGCATTGTCTGTTCTGAAAACGCAGTCGCGCAAACGGCGGCCGGGTGGCGAAACCCGCCGTGGCAACGGATCGGGCGTTGCAGTCAAGAGTGGGCGCATCTTGCTGGTCGAGGACGAAGCGCTGGTCGGAATGATGATGACGGATTTCCTGCGGGATATCGGCTTTCATGTCGTCGGCCCCTTCGGACGGGTGTCAGAGGCGATCGACGCCATTGGCCAGGAGCAGCTCCAGGCGGCGGTGCTTGATATCAATCTCCGCGGCGAACTGATCTACGATCTGGCCGACGAACTGACCGGGCGAGGTGTGCCGATCGTCTTTGTGACCGGCTACGGCGCCGATGCGGTCGATCAGCGCTTTGCCGATTTTCCGGTGCTGCAGAAGCCGGTCGACAGCGCGGCCCTTCGGCGGGTTCTGCCGCAATACCAGCGCGTGAAATGAATTGAGATTGACGCAGGGCCGCGCACCCCGACTTTTGCCGCGCGTGCGGCGTCAGCGATGCGCAAAGGTTTGAGCCCGCCGTCGCGAGGGGCAAGCGACGGCGGGCTCAAGGCAGGTCGCAGAAAAATTACCACCGGGGTCTCGTAAGGTCAGTGCAGCGGTTCGCTCCGCTGCCGGGACGGCCCGGTGGGCTATAGACCTGTGCGAAGTAGTACTCGTTCGTCAGGTTGTAGATGTTCTACTGCGCGGTGATGTTGTTGGTGTAAGCGGTCATCAACTAAAGCGCCAATAGGACGAACGCGCGTGTTGGCGGCGTTGCCCTAGATCGCGTGGTCGGAGACTTCGGTCCATTGCCGGCGGCGGGCGGGATCGGCATGGACAGCCGGAAGCGAGACGGAGCCGGCCGCGTCCCTGCGCCGGCTGCGCTTCTTGCGCTGAAAGATTTCCCGATGTGCTGAGGCATAGAAGCGCTGCGACGCTTACAAATCCGAACTGCGACTGAATCCGACGCTGGGCCCCCCGGCCGTAAAGCGTGACATTAGACAACCCCAAAGTTTGAACTTTTTGCCTCAGTTTTGAACGCTTCTATATTTTATAAACATGTTCGAAGTACTTGCTAGAGTCTGAACTATTCTTACAATGACAATCACACTCGGGAGGCATGATAGTAAAACTAGATTTAGAATAATTAGAAAGTAGATTTTAATCTGTAAATCATTTGCGTCCCTGCACAGTTGCCCGTATTCACGGGGAATCCTCGCTTGCATCGGGGCGGGTGCAGCGTTTTTCCAGTGGTGCCCTTTGGCGGACCGTCCAACCGGTAGACGTTCGGCCGGCCAGGAACAACTGGTCGCGGCCGAGTAGGTGAAACAAGAAGACCGCGCCTGAAGCGGCCTTCGTTGAAAAGCGAGTGCGCTATGAATATGCCAGCTTTGAATTTCCAGTGTCGCCGATCGCGGAGCTTGATGGGAGTACTGACGACAGCGGTTCTGCTCGTGCTGACGTTAGGTGGCTTGGCGTCGGCGCAAGAGGTCGCCGTAGGGGCAGCCGAGCTGCCGCGCGATCTCACGCCTTGGGGTATGTATCTGGCGGCGGATTGGGTGGTGAAGTCCGTGATGATCGGGCTTCTGTTCGCCTCGTTGGTGACGTGGACGGTCTGGCTCGCCAAATCGATCGAGCTTCTGTCCGCCAAGCGGAATGCGCGGAACGCGTTGAAGGCGCTGTCGTCGGCGCGCTCCCTCGATGATGCGGTACGTGCGCTCGGCGACACCAAGGGACCGGTCGGACAGTTGCTGCGGGCCGCCGTTTTGGAATTGCAGCTGTCAGCCGAAGGCATGGAGCGCGACGGTATTCTGTCACGGATCGCGTCGCGCCTCGGGCGCATCGAGATCGCGCGCAGCAGAAGCATCACCCGCGGCACCGGCGTGCTCGCGACCATCGGTTCGACTGCGCCCTTTGTCGGCTTGTTTGGTACGGTCTGGGGCATCATGAACAGCTTCATCGGCATCTCGAAGGCGCAGACGACTAATCTCGCGGTGGTCGCACCGGGCATTGCCGAGGCCTTGCTCGCGACCGCCTTCGGCCTTGTGGCCGCGATCCCGGCCGTGGTGATCTACAACGTGTTCTCGCGGCAGATCGCCGGTTACCGCGGGCTTCTGGGGGATGCGTCGGCCGAAATCGAGCGGCTGGTCAGCCGTGACCTCGACCGCCGCGCCGCCGCGGCGTCTCCGGCACCAGCCAGGCGCAGTCAACTGGCTGCGGCGGAGTAAGACATGAGTGCACGTCTCGATGACGGCGGCGACGAGCTAGCCGAGGTCCACGAAATCAACGTCACGCCGTTCATCGACGTGATGCTGGTCTTGCTCATCATCTTCATGGTCGCTGCGCCGCTCGCGACCGTCGACATCACGGTCAACCTGCCGGCCTCCACAGCCGAGCCGCAGCCGCGTCCCGACAAGCCGATCTTCCTGACGGTGAAGCGCGACCTGACATTGGCGCTTGGCGAGCAGACGGTCGGCCGCGAGGCTTTGGCGTCGGGCCTCAATGCTGTCACGATGGGTGACAAGGATACGCGCATCTTCTTGCGCGCCGACCAGGAGGTTGCCTACGGCGCGCTGATGGAGGTGATGAACCTCATGCGGAAGGCCGGATACCTGAAGATCGCTCTTGTCGGACTCGAGAAGCCGCCGCCGCAATGACCATTCCGTTTGTCGAAGACCGCGGTGAATTGCTGCGATGGACGCTCAGCGGGGTCGCCATCGTGTTCTTTCATGGGGCGGTCGCTGCAGCGATGATCAACTGGGGCGACGATGATGTCGCCGAGCCGACGGCGGCGATGGTCGTCGACCTTGCGCCATACCCGATGGCGCCGCCGGAAAGTGTGACCGAGCTACCGCCCGGACCCGAGCAGGTGGAAGCCGAGGCCGCTCCGCAGACGCCCGTTAGCGAGGTGAAGGAAGAGGTCGAAGAACGCGTCGAAACTCAGGAATCGCAGGAAGAGGTCCAACAGGAACTCACGCCTGTCGAGAATCCGGAGGTCGCGCTCGCGGCCTTGCCGCCAAAGCCGCAGCAACAAGTCGAAGTCCCGCAGGTGAACCAGATGCCTGCACCGGAGACCACCGCGCCGCCGCCGATGCCCGAGGTCGCGCCGGGAGAAGTCGCAGCCGCGGAGGTGCAAGGCCCACCGAACATCGATCGCTCCAACGCGATCCCGACTTGGCGAAGCTCGGTCGCGGCGCTGCTCGAGCGCAATAAGCGTTATCCGGCGGATGCGAAAAACGATCGTGGCATTGCGCAGGTCGCGTTCAGCATTGATCGCCGGGGTCGCGTGATGTCGAGCCGCGTCGTCAAGACCTCCGGGTCGGCGGCGCTCGATCGCGCAGCGATCGACATGGTGCGGCGGGCGCAGCCGTTCCCGCCGCCGCCGACCGCGCTTCCGGGCGTAGAGGTCAGCTTGACCGTTCCCGTCCGCTTCAACATGCGCTGATCTGTCCGCAATAGCCGGACAGCCGACTCCTTATCTGCTATATACTGTCGTTGATCGCGCCAGGTCAAAAAAGGCGCGACGACGGGGAGAAACGAACCATGCGAAGCCATTGTCTGGTTTCGGCGGGCATTGTCATTGCGGCAACCGCCATCGCGGCAGCGCCGGCGTCGGCGCAAGTCTATCCGAGCAAGCAGATCGAACTGGTCGTGCCGTTCGTCGCCGGTGGCACCACCGACAATATCGCGCGCATGATAGCGCAGCGGTTCACCGACAGCTGGTCGCAGACGGTGATCGTCAGCAATCGTCCGGGCGCCGGCAGTTCGATCGGAACGACGGCGGTCGCTCGCGCTGCGCCCGACGGCCACACGCTGCTGGTCACCACGTTCGCCTTCGCCGCAAATCCCGCGCTGTCGAAGGTGTCGTTCGATCCGATCCGCGATTTTGCGCCGGTCACCGAACTGGCCTCGCTGCCGATGATGCTTCTGGTGCATCCATCGGTGCCGGCCAAAAATCTCAAGGAGTTCGTCGCGCTCGCAAAGGCGAACCCTGCTGGCCTCGACTACGCGTCGTCGGGTCCCGGCACGTCGACCCATCTCGCAGCAGAGATGTTCAACACGATGGCCGGCATTCGCCTCGTGCACGTACCTTACAAGGGCAACGCGGAAGTCTACAACGCATTGCTCGGCGGCCACATTAAGGTGCACTTCAGCCTGGTGCCGAGCGGCATCGCGCATGTGCGGGCCGGAAAGCTGCGGGTGCTCGCAGTCACCAGCCAGAAGCGACTGCCAAATCTGCCGGATGTGCCGACCATCGCCGAATCCGGGTTCCCGACCTATGAGATCAGCTCGTGGCAAGGCGTGCTCGCGCCGGCTGGAACGCCGCCCGACGTTGTTGAAAAGATCAATGGCGAACTCATAAGCCTGCTCAAGACGCCTGCGATGCGTGAGCGGATGGCGAGGGAAGGCGCCGATCCAGTCGGCAGTTCGCCCAAGCAGTTCGCCAAACGCGTGGCGAGCGAAATCGACAAGTGGTCGAAGGTCGCGAAAGCGGCCGGCCTGGCGACGAACTGATCCACGATCAGAAATCCGACAGGCCGAGTATTCCATCGGTCAGGTCGGTGCTCGCCATCAGGCGCTTGCCGATCAAATCGCGCAATGTCTCCGATGTTCCGCCGCCGAGGCTGCCGTAACGCGCGCCGCGATAGAGCCGCGACACCAGATACTCGTCGGTGAATCCATATCCGCCGAAAATCTGCACGGCTTCGCTGGTGACTCGCAGCGACATTTCGTTGCAATAGACCTTGGCCTGCGCCGCAAGCAGCGGATCGGGAAACGGATTGGCGGTGGCGCACGCGCGATACAAGAGGCCGCGGCTGGCTTCGATCTCGTTGTACATGTCGGCGAGCTTCCAGCGCATACCCTGGAATTCGCCGATCGGCCGCCCAAAGGCCGCGCGTTCGCGCGCATAGCGCAGCGCTTCGTCGAACGCGCCTTCGGCGAGTCCGAGCGAGATGCTCGGGTTCAAGCACCGCTGCGTGTTGAATGCGGAGATCAGCTTCTTGAAGCCGTCTTCCGCGAGCAGCAGGTTCTCCGCCGGCAGCTCGCAATCCTCGAACCGCACCTCGTGCAGGTATTCGCCGCCCATGGTGTGGAACTTGCCGGACAGCACGAGGCCCGGCGTGCCTTTCTCCACCAGCACGCAGCCGATGCCGTCACGGCCCGGCGTTCCGTTGATACGCGTGAATACCACGAAGGCGCCGGCTTCTTCGGCGCGGCTGCACAAGGTCTTCACCCCCTTGAGGCGCAGTGTGGTGCCGCGCACCACGGTGTTGGTCACATAGTTTGCGACGTCGGTACCCGCCTGCGGTTCTGTCATGCAGATCGCGAGGATACATTCGCCCCTGCACACCGCTGGCAGCAGCCGTCGTTTGATCGGCTCGGGCGCATAAGTCGCGATGATGCGGGTCTGCACGCCGACTTCGCCGAGCACCGCCATTGCGGTGACGTAACAGCCCTTGGCGATCTCCTCGAGCACCAGTGCGGTGTCGAACACGGCGAACTCGGAGCCGCCATAGGCTTGCGGCACCGCCATGCCGAGCACGCCGATATCGGCGAGGCGGCGGATGTTCTCCCACGGGAACGCACCGTTCATGTAGGCGAGGCCGTGCTGCTTGAACTCGCTTTGGGTCAGGTCGCGCACGGTTCCGACGATCTGCCTCTGCTCGTCGGTTAGCTTGAAGCGAAACGGTTCCGTCATCGGTGTGCTCATGTTTCCGCCTATGCACTACGCCGTTGCCGGCGCCAGTACGCGTGCGGCGTCCTCGACGATGTTCCGCATTGTTGCATGGACCCGGACACCAGCGGCATCGAGCGCAGCAACTTTCGACGCAGCGGTGCCGCGTGTGCCATGGATCAGCGCGCCGGCATGTCCCATGGTGACGCCTTCGGGCGCACTCGTGCCGGCGAGCAAGGCGAATACGGGCTTCGAGAATTTCGCGCGGATGAGTGCTGTGGCGAGCTCCTCTTCCTCGGTGCCGCCGATCTCGCCGATCACCAGCAATGCTTCGGTCTCCGCATGCGACTGGAACAGCGGAACGAGATCGGCAAAGCGCGCGCCCTTGACCGGATCGCCGCCGCTGCCGATCCATAAGGATTGGCCGACGCCCCGTTGCACGAGCCGATAGCAGATCTCGTATGACAGCGTTCCGCTCTTCGACATGACGCCGAGCGGTCCCGGCGCCAGCGCGGCATCGGGCAGGAAGCCGATCTTCATGTGGCCGGGTACGGCCAGGCCGGGTGTCGAAGGACCAATCAGGACGGCGCCGCGCTCGCGCACCATTCGCACAACCTTGAGCGCGTCATGGACCGGCACGCCTTCGGTGACGCAGACCAGAAGCTCGACACCGCCCGCGAGCGCGTCTTCGATCGCCGGCAGCACGCTGAGCGGCGGCACCATAAGGAGGCTCGCGCGAGCGCCGGTCTCCGCGATCGCTTCGCGACACGTTGCAAACACGGGAATGCCGCCGATCGGCTCGCGCGACGCCGTCGCGGATGCCGCGACGCCGCCCACCACGTGGGTCCCATAGCGCTGCATCAGTTGCGCGTGCGTGCGGCCGGCGCGTCCGGTGATGCCCTGGATGATCACGGCCACGGTGGGATCGAACAGGGTGTTATCCACGGCTCGCGCCCTCGCAATCGAGAGCGGCCAGGGTGAGTGCGATGGCGCGATCGAGGTCGGGCTCGAGCATCACCGCGAGGTTCGACGCGCTTAGGATTTGCCGCGCGTCGTCGAGGTTCCGGCCGATCAGCCGGGCGACGATCGGCACGCGCAGCTCCGGCACCTCAGTCGCCGCCTGCACCAGCAGTCGCGCGAATTCGGCGAGATCGGTGATGCCGGCGAAGATGTTCACCAGAACGATCTTGATGTGCGGTCGCGAAGCGATCCAGCGCATCACAGCGATAAGCCGCGCCGGATCGCCGCGGAATTGGCCCGAGCGGATGTCGCAGAAATTCAGCGGACGGCAGCCTTGGCTCTTCAGCTCGTCGATGAGCTGCATGCTGAGCCCGGCGCCGGTGGTGATGAGCCCGATCTCGCCGTCCGCGTCGACTTCGACATAGTCGAAGCCGTGCGCGAGCTTGCGCGCGCTTTCGGGATAGATGCCAGGGTGCTGCTCAAGCAAGGCGCGGATCGCCGGCTGACGCGCGATCGCGTTGTCGTCAATGACGAGCTTGATATCGCCGATGACGAAGCTCCCATTGGCAAGAATGAAGAGCGGATTGATCTCAAGCAGCGTTGCCTCGTGCCAGAGAAAGATGTCGGCCAGACGTGACGCCGCCTCAGCCAGCGCCTTGCGCGCAGGCGAGGGCAGGGCGGCGCACAGGTCCATCGCCGCGGCTCCCAATTGATCCGGCGACGCCAGCGCCGACCGTGTGTTGCTGTAAGATTCGACATCGACGCCGCCTTCGGTGGAGACCAGGATGCGTATGCGCGCAGATTCGCCGTCGACCGAAAGGCTGAAATAAGCCTCGTGCACGAAATCGATGCGCTGCTCGATGCGGAACCCGTGAATGGTTTTGCCGTTCAATGAGCGCCCATCGAGCGCGGCGATGATGCGGACGGCTTCGTGGTGCGAGGCGGCAGCTTGAATCGCGGCCGCCTTGCCGCGGCCGCCGGTGGCGACTTGCGCCTTGACCATCACCAGACCGTCCGGTGGTGTGCAGGCATGCACGTCGCCGCCCGTTGGTACGAACACGCCGGCCGGAACGGGAACCCCGTGCGATGCCAAAAGCTCCTTGCCGTGATGCTCGATCAGAAACACGGGTGTGGCCTAAGACGTAGCAGTGCGCACGGCAGCATGGCGTGCTGCTGGGATGGAATTGACGCCTGTGCCGCGAGTGACCTCCCCTTGTAAAGGGGAGGTCGATCGCAGTCGCCATGCGACTGCGATCGGGTGGGGATCACCTGCGCGGTCGATTGACCCCCACCCCAACCCTCCCCCTTTCAGGGGGAGGGAGCAGACCGAATGTGCGGCGTGCGCTTGCATCAATCTTGAGTCTCTAAATCACGCCATGGCCCTTGAGCTTGACCCGGCGCATGGTCGGCGACGTCACTTGGTCGGAAATCGGAATGTTCCAGATCTCCGCCGAGCCTTGCGGCTCATAGTCGTGCAACAGCGACGCGAACTGGCCGAGGTCGGTCACGTTCGTTCCGCGCAGCCCAAACCCTTTCGCGATCGAGCCGAAGTCGGCACGGCCGAAGATCGCACCGCTGTCGTCGAGCCCGTCCTGACGAAGCTTATGGATTTCCGCACCATAGGCACCGTCGTTGAGCACGCAGATCAGCATCTTGATGCCATGCCGGTGCATGGTCTCGAGCTCCTGGATGTGCATGATCAAACTTCCGTCGCCCTCGATCAGCACGACCTTACCGCTTTTTCTGGCGGCGGCGACGCCCATCGCGATCGAGATCGAATTTCCGATCGCGCCGAACTCTCGCATGACGTGGAAATTCTCAGGTCTGCGGCCGCGCATATGAGTCTGGAAATAGCCCTGATGCCCGGAGCCTGAGACCAGGTCCCAATCCTTCGGGATGACGCGATCGAGCTCCGCGATCACCGCGCGCGGATCGAATGTGCCGGGCGCGATCGCGAACTCGACTGGGTCGATCGGCGTGGTCTTGATCCGCTCTGCGATCTGAGGTGAGCGGTAGCCGATGGTCTTTACGCTGCGCCGTCGCAATTCCTGCATAACGGCTTCGGCCCCCGCCTTTGCATCGGCTTTCAGGAACAGGTCGCCGGCTTGCGCGCCGTCGCGCAGGCCGAGCGGCCGCTCGTCGATCTGCACGACATAAGCTTTCGGGAACAACGACCCGCCATCGACAGTGTAATAGGTGAGGCTCGCGCCGATCGCGATCACGAGATCTGAGTCTGCGAACAATTCGCGCGTCCCCGCGCCGGAGAAGCCGCCTGCGACGCCGACGGAGAACGGGCTGGCGTCGAACAGTCCGCGGGCGGGCAGCGAGGTCGCAAGCAGCGCGCCCGCCGCTTCGGCAAGCTCTTCGATCGCAGCCTTTGCGCCCGACTTCACCGCGCCGCGGCCGGCGATGATGATCGGCCGCTTAGCGCTTGCGATCCTGTCGGCCAGCATCGCGATCGTCTCGGGACTCGGCAGCGTGCGTCCCGGCTGCGGAATGTAGGATGCCGACGGCCTGTAGTCGGGGCCGCCAGCGTAAGTCACTTTCTGCAGGTCATAGGGAACGCCGAGCACGGTCGGCCGACGCTCATAGCGCGCAGTGTAGAATGCCTCGCGCACATATTCGTGCATCAGTTTCGCACTGTGCGCGCGCACATAATGCGCGCCGGTGGCGTTGACGAGCGGCGCCTGGTCGATCGCCTGATTGTACCATTTGGCGTTGATCGGGCTTTCGCCGGCGAACACCACGAGCGGCACACGCGCGCGCACGGCAGTGGAGAGCGCGGTCGTGATCTGGGTGACGCCTGGTCCGCAGGTCACCGAGGCTACGCCGGTTTTTCCCGTCGCGCTGTAGTAGCCCATCGCCATGCCGCAGGCGCAATGCTCATGCCTGGCATGAAACATCTGCATGCCGTCGATCTTCGACATCGCGGTCGCCCAATGCATGTTGCCGTCGCCCATCAGGTTGAAGACGGTGTCGACGCCCTCGCTGGCGAATGCCTGGGCGAGCATCTCGTAGATCGGCAAGTTGCTCATTGCATTGCTTCTTTCATTCGTTCGGGATCAAACGTCGGGGGAGGGGAAACGGCGGGCTTGCGGTATTATAGCGTGCGTAGCATCCGGATCGACCGGACCGGCCGCGATGCCTGCAATGCATCTTGCTGTGACGGCGATTGGCAGAAAGATGTCCAACATCGAGGAATTCATGAGCATCATCAGGTGCTTAAAAGATTTTTCTTTCTGTCTTTCTGGTTTTTCTCTCCTCCGGTCATTCCCTGGAGGACGCGCGCTGAAAGCCGGCAAGCCCGGAAAATCCATAATCACGGCTGCGGCGCATGGATTTCTGGGCTCGCGACACGCGGCTAAGTGTACGCAGGCTGTGTTGCCTGCGTCGCGCGCCAGAATGACGGCGAGGAGAGTCCTCCGCACACACCTCATCGTTCTCGCGAGACAGGCCGTCTCGGAAACGCCTCGGTGAGCGCGCTGGCAGGACGATAATCACCGACAAGCTGCTGTCAAATGTTGGCAGCACTTGTCCAGACTTGCCTATTCGCTACCTGTCGATAAGCGCACCGTTATCGGCGCAACTCGTATCCACAACAAGTAGCACAATCGGGGGCGCTATTCGCGATTCGTTTCCGTCGACCCCAGCCTGTCCAACTTGTAGCGCTCGATCTGCTTGGCGAGTGCGCGCCACTGACGGGCCAGATCACACAAGCTCTGCTTGATATGCGGGTCGGTCATCCCCTCGGCCTGGTCTTCCACGCGCCGCGCATTCGCGCGGAATTCTTCTGCCTTCGTACCCACGGCATGCCCCGTTTTCTTGCAATAACCGTGGCCCGCGACCGTTGTTCCAGGTTCCGGAGATTACCGCCCGAGTTCCTTCGCAGCCGATGGCGGTCGGCGGCGTGCAGCTCTTGTATTTCCTCGAATTGAACGAGCAGTCGTGCGCCGCCTGGGCGCCGCGGCCGTTGCGCTCGAGCCCGCACAATCATTTCACGCTGGCGATATGCTGTTCGCCCTTGGGTTTCGCCTTGGGTGACGTGCCGCTCGGCGAGCGCAAGAGAATCTTCCGGCATGGCTCGATCCAGGGGCCGCGGGCGAGATCGACATCGTGAACCACGCGTTGCAGCCATCAAGCCAGCACACGTCATCGGCAAGGTGCGGCTGCGGTAGGATCGCGATTCTGAACTACATCAATCCGCTTTGTAGGAAGGCGTTGACGAAGACGTTTAACGGGTTGGGTCGCAATCGATCACGCCGGCCCGAGGTACGCTCGGGAGGAGGGTGCCCATCGCAGGACAACAGTCCTTCACAAACACACTTTATGTCTTGACACCCTCGGGGCCGGGACGAACCATGGGATAACTGCAACTAAAATGCTTGGAAGGTGGGAGATGCGTCGATCCTTGACCGCAGCGTTGATCGCTGCCGCAGCGTTTGCATTCGTTTCGTTCACTGCCCAAGCGCAGGGCCAGCCGCAGGGTCAAGCGAAGGGACCGCCTGCACTTCCGGATGGCTCCGGTAAAGATCAAGTCGCGGCCGTCTGCAGCGGCTGCCATGTCACCGGGCTCATCAACGCCAGCATGGGCTACACGCGCGATCACTGGAACCAGTTGATCTCGACGATGATCGACCTGTCGCCGGCGCCGGACACGCAGAACGCCATCCTCGACTATCTCTCAGCGAATTTCCCGCCGAACGAGCGGCGCAAACCGACGCAGGTATCAGGCAACTACGACGTGAACTTCACCGAGTGGGTGGTGCCGAAGCTTGGTCAGCGCACCCGCGATCCGATCCAGCATTCGGACGGCTCGATCTGGTATGTCGGACAATACGGCAACATCATCGGGCGGCTCGATCCGCGCACCGGCCAGGCCAAGGAATATGAGTTACCGCCCGGTTCGAAGCCGCACACGGTCGAGCTCGATAACGAGGGCAATCCTTGGTACTCGGGCAACAAGAACGGAACCATCGGCCGGCTCGATCCGGCGACCGGGCAGTCCACCGTCTACAAGATGCCCGACCCCAAGTCGGACCCGCATACGCTCGCCTTCGACAAGAACGGCGTCCTGTTCATCAGCTTCCAGGGGTCTAACTTGATCGGTCGGCTCGATCCCAAGACCGGCGACGTCAAGGTCGTCAGCGCGCCAAACCCGAAGTCGCAGCCCTACGACGTGCGTGTCGCCGACGACGGAACCGTGTGGGTCGCGTGCAATGCGCGCGGATGCCTGCTCAAGGTCAATCCGCAGACGATGGAAATCACCGAAGTTCCGTTCCCGAATGGAGGATCGACGCGGCGCTTCGTCATCGCGCCGGACGGTATGATCTGGTTCGTGAATTCGAACCGCGGCGGGATCGGCCGTTACAACCCGAAGACCGGCGAGTTCAAGGAGTGGCAGTCGCCATCAGGTCCGCGCTCGCATCCTTATGCCGCCGCGTGGCTGGACGGTGCCTTCTGGTACAACGAGTCCGGTATGCGGCCCGATATGCTGGTCCGTTTCGATCCCGCGACCGAGACATTCCAGAGCTGGCCGATCCCATCCGGCGGCATTTATGCCGGCATCCTGCGTAACATGCGCACGACGCGGGAAGGCAACCTCCTGATCCACCAGAGCGCGACCAACCGCATCATCCAGGTGACGCCGCACCGCCGCGCCGCCGCGCGGTAGGCACAAGCGTGCCGCGCGCCCGGTGCGCTCCCTCCCTAAAAAGGGGGAGGATTGGGGTGTGGGTCTGCTGACCTGCCGCGAGATGACCCTCACCCGACTGCACAACGCAGATGCGTCGCATCGGCGTTCTTAGCGCTAAGGACGGCGGCGTGAACGCCGCCAATGCTCTTCCAGGATTACGCGCTCTTCTTTTCCGATCGCGCGCGGCTGTCGCCTAAAGCCCAGCGCTGCACCGGCATCTCCGCCGCTCGCGCGGCGACGCGCTTCTCGACTTCGGCGCGCGGCAGCAATCCGGTCTGGGTGTCGATATAGCTAACCACGCTCGCGGCGTTGACCGTCGCTGCGCGCACGGCCATGTCCGGCTTGCTGCCGGACGCGATGAACGTCCCGAAGGTTGAGGTGAAAGCATCGCCGGCGCCTGCCGTCCCCGCGACCTGCACCTTGAGCGGCGGGCAGAACATCAAATCGTCCTTGCTGCTGACATAGGCGCCTTCGGTGCCGTCAGTCAGCAGCAGATAACGCGGGCCGAGCGAGCTGACGGCCGTCACAAAGGCGCGCAGCGTCATGTGAAAGCCGCCGCCATTGAGTCCGCGTTCGGCGAGCCGCGGCAAGCTTGTCCCTTCGATCGCAGGGCCGCCTTCGCCGAAGCGGGCGATGAGCGACGGCAGCATGACTTCCGCTTCCGACCGGTTGATCGATAGGATGTCGATCTTGCCCACGCATGCTTCGAACGCACGCCCGCGGGCGGCGAGCTGGCGCGGTCCCGGATTGGCGGTGACGAATGCGCCGGCCGCCTTCGCCTTGCCGATGATGTCCGGGAAGAGATCGGCCGACTCGTTTGACAGCGACGCCACATGGACGAGATCGACCGCAAAGGCTTCGTCCTTGAGATCCTCGGCCTTCAGCAGGGTATTGGCGCCGCGGAAGGTGAATACCGCCGCGTTGCGCTCATGCGAGGACACCATCACTGACGCTCCGGTCGGCGCGCGACCGTCGCGCACCGCCCAGCGCGTGGAGATGCCTTCAGCCATCAGACGCGCCAGCACCATCTCGGCCCGGGCGTCCTTTCCGAGTTTGACCAGAGCGCTCGTGTCGAGCCCGAGCCGGGCCATGCTGACGGCGGTATTCACGGCGCCCCCACCGGTGTGGGTCGAGACTTCCGTGGCCTCGGTCTTGCTTCCTTCCTTGAGCAGGAGGAACGCGGAATCCGCGTTGAGCATGCTCATGCGCTCGATGCGGTCGCTGGCGATGATCGCGATCGTATCGATGGTGGCGCCGCCGACGGTGAGACTTTTCATAAAGCAGCCTTTGGCACGTCAATCGATTGCTTGCTTACACTAACCAGACGCGACAATGCGATTGATTCGTGCTGGTTCCCTGCATAGTACTCGACTCCCTATCGGAAAGCCAAAGAACGCAGGGATTTGATGGGTAGTTTTTGGGAAAGCAGTTGGTCGAGGAAGGCGACGACTTGAGCGGGACTTGCGGCGACGAAGATTTTCCGGAGCGTGTGCAGGC
>WHTP01000103.1 GCA_009377695.1 Hyphomicrobiales bacterium
AAGGAGCGACGCCGGTTGCTTGAAACTCCGGTCGGGCTACGCCCTCCCTGCGTCTCAAGCAGCCGGCATTCTCATCCTGATTGACGCTGCGCTCTCACTTTGATTGCCGCGCCGCATACGATGGCCAGGAAGTCGGCGAAGGTCGCAAAGAAGACGGCGAAACCGCGCACGACAGCGCCAATGCCGCAATCCGGCAAGGCCGCGAAGCCGGCCCTCCTCGCAGGCGGCAATCCGCAGATCGCGAAGGGCTACGGCGACGCGTCCGTGCAGGCCTACATCGCGGCCATGCCGGGCTGGAAACGCGACCTCGGTCGCCGCCTCGACGTGCTCATCGAGCGCACCGTCCCCGGCGTGCGCAAGGCCGTGAAGTGGAACTCGCCCTTCTATGGCGTCGAGGACCATGTGTGGTTCCTCAGCTTTCATTGCTTCACGAAGTACGTGAAAGTGACTTGGTTCCGCGGCACATCGCTGCGTCCTGTCCCGGCCGGCGAGTCCAAGCACAAGGACGTACGTTACCTCGACATCTATGAGGACCAGCTCGACGAAGCTCAGTTCACCGCTTGGGTGAAGCAAGCAAGCCTTTTGCCCGGCGAACGACTGTGAGCGGGCAGCGTGAGGTGCGTGGCGTGAGCGATCGCTAAGTCATCAGCCCGCACGCCCCACGAAGGCCGCCGAAGCAGCGACTTTCTGGGCGGCTTGCTCGACGGGCCACGGACAAGCTGGCATTCTGGTCGGATGAACGACCTGCTGCGGTTCCCCACCGCGGTCCGACGCGATCCGAAAATCGAGGCTTGGTTTTCCGATTTCGCCGATCCGTTCCGATTGATGACGCGGACATGGTTTGAGCGCATGCGCGCCTGCGGCGCGGACGTCCGCGAGCTCCTGCACGACGGCTGCCCCGTAGCATGCGTCGAGGATGCGCCCTTCGGATATGTCAACGCGTTCAAGGCTCATGCGAGCGTCGGCTTCTTTCATGGTGCAATGCTCGCGGATCGCGCCGGCTTGCTCGAAGGCACCGGCAAGCGCATGCGTCATGTGAAACTGCGCCCCGGCAAGGACCTGGACGATGGCGCTTTGAGCGACCTGATTGAAGCCGCTTATCACGACATCCGACGACGCCTCAGCCTCGTTTAGATTGGGGCGCCTGTTCAGCTATCGGCGCTGCGCGCCTGAGGCTTGACGGATCATCTCGGCGAGCGTCCGCTCAGGGCCAAGACCGGCGCGGGAGAGTCTACCATGAAGAAAGCGACAGCCACGATGAAGAAGAGGACGAGCGGCTCGAAGGAGGAAAAAGGAGGAGCCTCTCCCTCCCAGCTAATCGATGCGAGAATCAAGGCGCTGGGTGATTGGCGGGGCGAGACGCTCGCGCGGGTCCGAACGCTCATCAGAGAGGCCGACCCCGACGTGATCGAGGAGGTGAAATGGAGAAAGCCGTCGAACGCGATGCTCGGCGTTCCGGTGTGGGAGCACGCTGGCATCATCTGCACCGGCGAGACGTACAAGGCTGTCGTGAAGCTGACCTTCGCCAAGGGCGCCTCGCTCAAGGACCCCTCAGGCCTCTTCAATTCCAGCCTCGAAGGCAATGTGAGGCGCGCCATCGATATCCGCGAGGGCGAAAAGATCGATGAAAAGGCGTTGAAGGCGCTCATTCGCGCCGCCGTGGCACTGAACACGTCGGCGCGCCCGCCCGCCGGCCTCGTCCGCGTTCAGAAGAAACCGACGAGCGCTTGAGGAGCGTCCTGAACCGGCCAAATGACCTGCTCTCCGAGGCCCTGATTCGAGGTCTCGCGGCGAATGCATTGGCGGTTAGTCAGTCCAGCGTAAGCGCGCGAGTGTAGCAGTCGCGCAAATACATTAGTATTGACTAATTGATTAGTGTTTACTAATTGAGGGCAATGACCGAAGCCGCCGCCATCAACGCCGTCATGCGCACGCTCGCCGATCCCACTCGGCGAGCCGTGTTCGAGCGGGTCGTCATGTCCGACGAGATCACCGTGGTCGAGCTGACGCGAGGGAGCGGCGTGACGCAGGGCGCCATCTCCCAACACCTTAAGTCATTGAAGCAGGCAGGCCTGGTCGCCGAGCGTCCCGAGGGGCGCAAGGTCTACTACCGCGCCCAGCCGGAGGGGCTGGCGCCGTTGGTCGACTGGATGAGCCACTACGGCGTCTTCTGGCGCGAGCGGTTCTCCAACCTCAGAACCCTCCTGAAGGAGATTGATCCATGAACGACCCCGCCATTGTGGCCGACAGCCGCGCGATAGTCCTCGACGAGGTGTTTCCCCACACGCCCGAAATGGTGTGGAAGACTCTGACCACGCCCGAATTGATGGGCCGCTGGCTGATGAAGCCGACCGGCTTCGAGCCGACTGAGGGCGTCCGCTTCACCTACCAGACGACGCCGGCCGGCGAGTGGGATGGCGTCATCCAGTGCGAAGTGCTGGAGGTCACGCCGAACGAGCGCCTGGTCTATACCTGGAAGGGCGGACACGCCGCCAACGCCGACTATGGATCGCGTCTGGAGACTGTCGTGACCTGGACTCTCGCCAAGGTCGGCGGCGGTACCCGGCTGCGCCTCGTGCACTCCGGCTTCCAGACCCCGAAGAACGACTTTGCGTTCCGCAACATGCGCGAGGGATGGCGGAAGGTTCTCCAGAAGATCGGCGCCGTCACCGGCGAGCACGGCGCTGCAACGGCGGAGACCTCGAATGGATAGGATCACCGTCACGGGGTTCCGCCGGGCCCCGCCGTTCGCCCATGGGCTGGTCCGCGACCTGCGTGTCCGCTGGGCGCTGGAGGAGGCCGGGCTTCCCTACGAGGTCGGCCTGATCGACTTCGGCGACCTCGACTCGTCGGCATACCGTCGCAAGCACCCCTTTGGGATGGTGCCGGCTTTCGAGGCGCTTATTCGGCACACCGATCTGGTGGCCCAATTTCCCGTGCTCGACGCCTACGTCAAGCGCTGTGAGGCGCAGCCGGCCTTCCAAAAGGCCCTGCGCGATCAAATGGCGGACTACGCGCGCAACGCGCCAGTCGCGGCCTGAGTCTCCCTTCGGTGAGGGCGACGTTTCCGAAAGCCGAGGTCGTGCGTCTCGAGGCCGCCGGGCACTACCTTCAGAAGCTGCGGACGAGTGTATCGTGCCGGAGCTCTTACGCTTCCCGGTGGCGCTTCCAGACCAGCAGGCCGGGTCAAGAAATCATACTACCGCGTCGCTTGACCTGCCTGATTCATTGTCTGATTCATCTACAAAGGGGGCCCGTCATGTCGATGTCCAATGCATCAATTCCGGTATTCGAGATCGGCCTCAACGCACTCTCGGCGCTTCTCGACAAGGCCGAGACATATGCCGCAGCGAAGTCGATCGATCCCACGGTGCTGCTCAGTGCGCGCCTCTTCCCGGATATGTTCGCATTCACCCGGCAGGTGCAGTTCGCCTGCGACCAGGCGAAGAACGGCGGCGCACGGCTCGCCGGCATCGACCCGCCCAGGTATGAGGACAACGAGAAGACGATCGCCGAGCTCAAGGCACGCATTGCCAAGACAGTCGCCTTCGTGAAGACGCTCGACGCCAAGAAGATCGACGAGTCCGCCGACCGCGAGATCACTTTCCCGCTCGGCCCGAACAGGGGCCACATGAAAGGTTCGGACTATCTCAAGCACTTCGCGGTGCCAAACTTCTACTTTCACGTCACCACCGCCTACGACATTCTCCGTCACTGCGGTGTCGAAATCGGCAAGCGCGATTTCCTCGGTGCCATTCCGATTAGAATTACGTGAGACATGGCTCAAGGAATCTCCTCATACGGAGTTTGAGGCGTTACTGTCAAAACCTGCGCAGACAGTCTCCGCGAAGCGCTTCGCGTGCGGTTCTGATGTTGCTCTGCCGTCGAGATGAGCCATCACACGCGCGTGGTCGATTGAGGTGAAGCACGACAATATGATCCGCGGAGAATTCAATGCATTCTGTCGGGCGCTGCCTGCGACCACGCACGTGGTCCAGTGGCGTGGGTCGCATGTCTGGAAAGTCGGCGGTAAAGTCTTTGCGATCGCCGGCGGGCGGGATGACGAACCGAGCTTCACCTTCAAAGTGAACGACATTGCTTATGCAATGCTCAAGGACCAGCCGGGCTTGCGTCCTGCGCCGTACCTTGCATCGCGCGGCATGAAATGGATCCAGCATTTCGCAAAGCCTGGCCTGTCCGATGCCGCACTAGGAGACTACATCCGGCAATCTCACTCTATCGTCTCGCAAGGCTTGTCAAAGAAGAGGCGGATCGGGCTCGGACTTGGAACGTCGTAACTCGCGAGGTGAGTAGCAACGGCGGGCGCTACCGAAAAAAACTCCACGACAGGTGAGGCTCGCGCAGCAAGCGCTACAGCCAGCGCCCGCACGCGCGCGCGGTACTGGCGGTAGGGGTCGTCGAACTTGCGCTCGAGATAGGCTTCCTCCCGAGCCACCACGCCATAGCGAATGAGTAGGGTGAAGGGCACGAGCATCACCAGTAACCAGAGGCTGTCGAAGGCAATGGCAAGACCGACGAGCCCAAGAATCATGCCGAGGTAGATGGGGTTGCGCGTGAAGCGGTAGGGTCCGGTCTCGACGATGGTCGTGGTCGGCAGGCTGGTGGGCACGTTCGAGCCGGCGCTGGTGACCGTGGCGATCGCCCAGGCGAACAGCGCCAGCGCAAGGACAAGCACCATCCCGCCGACCCAGCCCGCGGGCACCGAGGCTGGCATGAACGGCAATGACACGAGCCATTGCAGGGCGAGCCCGGCGAGCACCGCGAGCGCCCATGCGATCGGCGGCCGAATTATGACATTGGCGGTGTCTGCCGTGTCGCTCATGGCGGATTGCTGAAACCTACGCTCTTTTCGACGTAAGCCTCTTGAAGGCTGCTTGCCGGCGCCCCTTGAATCCTTGCGGGACGATGCGGGGGCAGGGCCCTGTCGGCGAACTCGCGGGCGAACTCCAGATTGCGTGCCGTGACCGTCACGTCAAGGATCTGCTCGCCCGCCCGCTCCTTGCTGCCCGCGAAGGCCGCTTCAATGACTTGCTCTTGGGGGGGCGACGGAGGTTTAGGAGCCGCTGCCCGCCGTGGAGCCTCGCCTGGGTCGGCGGACGGCTCTTACCGTCCCGGTCGTTCCGCCTCCGCAGAAGAACTGATCGCCGCCATCGGACTCGAGCCCTGACACGCCGACGCCAGGCGGCATATCGAGCCGCTCCAGGACCTCTCCCGTTTGAGGATCGACTCGCCTCACATCGCTCTCGTCACCTTCCCAAGTGCCGTGCCAGAGCTCGCCATCGACCCAGGTGACCCCGGTGACGACGCGCTTGGACTCGATGGTGCGAAGAATCGCCCCCGTTTCGGGATCGATTTGATGGATCTTCCGGCCCCGATGCTGCCCCACCCAGAGCGTCCCTTCGGCCCACGCGAGCCCCGAGTCACCGCCTCGGCCGGGCGCCGGGATCGTCGCGAGCACGCGGCCGGTCTTCGGATCGATCTTCTGGATGCGATCCTCGGCGAGTTGAAACAGGTGCTGGCCGTCGAAGGCCGTTCCTGCATGTGCGGCGACATCGATCGAGCGCGCCGTCTTCCCGCTCGCAGGATCGAGCGCGTTCAGCTTGTCTCCGGACGCAAACCAGACGTGCTGGCCGTCATACGTGACCCCGTGCACGCCCTCGACACCCGGAAAGGGTCCATATTCACGGAGGATTTCGGCTGCCGATCGTTTCATGCCTGCATCTTAGCCAATCGGCAGAGGGGCGGGGAGTAACAAGGTTGTCGTGAATGCCGGCACGGGCCGGGTCATCCAACGACGCGCTCGCCCGCGACCATACGACTGCACCTTGTCTGCTGCCGCAAGCGAATCGAGCGCCCGCTGCACGGTCCGCTGGCTGGCCCCCAGCGCGAACGCCAAGGCCGAGCTCGACCACGACTCGCCATCAGCGAGGAACGCAAGCACCGCCGCATGCTCGTCTTCGACGGGCGGTGCCAGCACGACGATCTCGCGTGCACGGTGCGGCGCAAGTGCGAACCCTCGCTTCGTCGCGTTGATGCCGGCCAGCGTCCGCAGCCCTCTACGAAGCCGCCCGATTTCGACCCGCAGCCGCGCGCGATGCGACTCATCAGCGTGCTTCGCTCCGAATGCCCGGGCAAGAAGGAGGTCCCTCGGCACGTCTTCAGGCCAAGCTTCACCCAGCGCGCGTACCAGCGCGAACAGCACCGGACGTGTTGCGAGCGAAACGACCGTACGTGCGTCTCGCACGACATAACGGCAGGCGTCCACGACGAGCGCTCGCGATGCCAGCAATGCTTCGACCTCTTCGAGCAGGACCAAACGCTCCTCGCCACCCGCAATCAGGCGCGCCGCTGGCGTGTTCAGAACGAGCGATACGCTTTCAACTTCTGCGATCAGCGCGGGAATACGCGCTTGCCGCGCAGCGCACTCCGCACGCGCGAGTGCGGCGCGCGCCGTTTTCGTCCGCAGACGCCGCATCGCGATGCCCGCGACCACAAGTTCATAGGCAGTCTTTGATGCGGGCGGAAAGGGCGTCGGATCGAGCTCGCCGAGCATTCGCTCCGCCTCGTCGAGGCATCCGATCAGGAGCAGGCGGCGGACTTCGAGGTGTCGTGCATGGGCGGCGTTCAAGCGGTCGCCGTGTGCTTCGAGTGTCGCTCGCGCTGCGTCAAGCGCCTTCGCCGGCCAGCCCAGGTCGCGCGAGACGAGTGCGATCTCGGCCTCGGCGACGACACACCTCGCGCGCGCCACGGCCTCTTTCGGACCGAACGCACGCGCCGCACTTCGCAGGAGCGCCTTCGCCCGAGCGAGATCGCCCAGCTGCGCCATCGCGATGCCGCGCAATGCGAGCGCCGGCGCGTCGTTGCGCAGGGCGACCCGGTTCAATGCGCCGAGGGGATCACCCGCCGCGAGCGCGCGCGCCGCGGCTGTGATCAGCGAGTCCATCGGAATCCCGTCACATTTGTCACTCCCACCGTTTCGATGCCCGGCGCTAAGTGTTTCTCACGACCAACGATGACCGAAGGTACCGAGAAGCGAATGGATAGCCTAAGGAGGGAGCCAAAGCGATGAGAACGCACATATCTGGGATTACCGGCATTTCCGAAGCGAGCACCGAAAACCATCGCGTCGTATCCAGGGATGAATGGGTTGCCGAGCGCAAGACGCTGCTGGGGCGCGAAAAGGAGCTGACGCGCCTCAAGGACCAGATTGCCAGCGAGCGCCGCGCGCTGCCGTGGGTGCGCATCGATAAGAACTACGTTTTCGATGCACCCGAGGGCCGGCGCACACTCGCCGAACTATTTGAAGGTCGCCGCCAACTGCTGGTCCAGCACTTCATGTTCGCCCCAGGGTCGGAGCAAGGTTGCCCGAGCTGCTCCTTCATGGCTGACCACAGCGACGGAATGACCGTGCACCTGGCGCATCGCGACGTGACGCTGCTGGCCGTCTCGCGCACGCCGCTGGCCGAGATCGAGCGCTTTCGCCGGCGCATGGGCTGGCAGTTCAAGTGGGTGTCCTCGCACGGCAGCGACTTCAACTACGACTTCGGCGTCAGCTTCGCGCCGGAAGAAGTCGCCAAAGGTGAGCTCTACTACAATTACGGCAGGTGGCCGTTGGCGTACGAGGAATGGCCTGGCGTCAGCGTGTTCTACAAGGACGAAGCGGGCGATGTCTTTCACACCTACTCGACCTACGGGCGCGGGGTGGAGGTGATGATGGGCACATACAACATGCTCGACCTGACGCCCAAGGGCCGCGACGAGAGGGACGTGGACGACAAAATGGAGTGGGTGCGTCACCACGACCGCTATGAGCCGGCATCGGTTGGGGAGGCGGCGCCGGCGGCTGGTTCGTGCTGCAAAGCGCATGCCTAGGGCTGCCGCGCCTTTCCGGGACGAGTGCGCCAAACACGTATTCGGCCGTGGCCGGACGTCTCTGGCCACGGCCCCCTTGAAGAGGAGGAAGTGCTGATGCGTCGGTCGAATGATCGGCGCGAGAGATCGAGATGAACCAACCATGACGAAGACCATCTTGCGCACTCAACTGCTTGGGCTTATGGCTCAGCGCCAGAGATTGGTGCGCGCAAGATCGACGAGCTCATCACCGCGCCCGCTGAACACGGCTTTCAGCATGTAGAGGCTGAACCCCTTTGCCATTTCGACATTGATGGTCGGAGGGATCGGCAGTTCGGTGCGCGCCACGACTGCGTCGACCAGGGCCGGCCCGTCATACGCGAGCGCTTCTGCAATGCCGCGCTCGACGTCGGCCGGATCCTCGATGCGAATGCCCTTTGCGCCAATGGCCTCGGCCATCGCTGCGAAGTTAGGATTCTTGAGCTCGGTGCCAGTCGGCAGGAATCCGGCAGATTTCTGCTCAACCTCGATGAAGCCCAATGTGCCGTTGTTGAAGACGACGATCTTTGCGGGAAAGTTGAGCTGCACAAGCGTCAGGAAGTCGCCCATCAGCATCGCGAAGCCGCCATCGCCCGACAACGAGATAACCTGGCGCCCGCGGAAGGTCGCCTGCGCGCCGATCGCCTGCGTCATCGCATTCGCCATCGAGCCGTGCCAGAAGGAACCAATCAGGCGCCGCTTGCCGTTCATCGCGAGATAACGCGCGGCCCAGACGGTGGGCAGCCCAACATCGCAGGTGAAAATGGCGTCATCCGCGGCGAGGTTGCTGATCGCCTTGGCGATCTGCTGCGGATGGATCGGCCGCTTGCCCGGCTTGCCCGTTGCAAGGTCGTCTAGTTCCTTCCGCGTGCGCCGGTAGTGCTCGATCGCCTTGTCGAGATGCGTACGGTCGGACTTCTCCTGGAGAAGCGGGAGCAACGCTGCGAGCGTCGCACGGACATCACCGACCAGCCCGAGTTCGACCGGGGCGCGCCGGCCGATCTGCGCTGGCCGGATATCGACCTGTGCGATACGGGCAGACGATCCCTTAGGATAGAATTGGCGATACGGGAAATCGGTGCCGAGCATCAGCAGCACGTCGCAGTCCATCATCGCGTAGTAGCCCGATGAAAAACCGATCAGCCCGGTCATCCCGACATCGTAGGGATTGTCCCATTCCACATGCTCCTTGCCCTTCAAGGCATGGACCATGGGCGCCTTCAGCCGGTCGCCGAGCGCAATCAGCTCGTCATGGGCACCCTCGCACCCCGATCCGCACAGGATCGTGACGCGGGCGTCGCTGTTCAGCAGTTGGGCGAGCGCTTCAATCTCGCTTTGCACCGGCATCGTGACAGGCTTGCGCGGAAGCAATCCGGCTGCCCGAGGCGCCGGCGCCGCTTCCGCGTTCTGAAGCGCGACGTCGCCAGGCATGACCACCACCGAAACTCCGCCTTTGCCGACCGCCTCGCGGATCGCGATCTCGAGGACCCGCGGCATCTGCTGCACGCCGGAGACAAGTTCGGCGTAGTGGCTGCACTCGCGGAACAGCCCCTGAGGATGGGTCTCTTGAAAGTAGCCTGAGCCGATCTCGGCTGACGGAATCTGCGCTGCGATTGCGAGCACGGGAACGCGCGATCGATGCGCGTCGAACAGACCATTAATGAGATGGAGATTACCTGGCCCGCAACTCCCCGCGCACACCGCGAGCGAGCCAGTGAGATGCCTCGGCCGCCGCGGCGAAAGCAGCCGCCTCTTCGTGGCGGACATGAACCCAGTCGATCCCGCCATGGCGGCGGATCGCATCTGTCAGGCCGTTGAGGCTATCGCCCACGACGCCGTAGATGCGTTTTACGCGTGCGGCGCCGAGTGTAGCAACGAACTGGTCGGCAACGGTCTGCGACATACGCTGGCTCCTGTGACGACGATGCCTCGTCGTGCTCATCTGTCTGTTCGCCGCATCAAGATCAGAGGTGGTTACTCATCCCAAGATCGACTTCAGTCGTTCATCGGCTCTTGATGGCGTGATTTCAAGAATTTCCGCGCTTACAACATTCTGCGCAACGAATGGATCAACGTTCACTCTGCTTTGAAGATCAGCTAGCGACGTATTGTGCGCCACAATTCCGCCGCCCAAGTTCGGCTGAAGATTGCCAACCAGCAAAAACACGCCGTCATCAAAACCGCGTTTGATCCAGTTCTTGTGATCTTCCACGAACTGGCCGGCTTGGCCTTTGTTGTTGGAAAATTTCAGGAGTACGATAAACATCTGATGCCCTCCACTTTGTCATCTTCGTAGGCCGATACTTGGCTTGACTGCATCACCCGTTGGATAAAGCCACCGCCGACCCGCTTTCTTGGGCTTTCTTTTGCGCTGTCTCTTGGGCTTTCTCCGCCTTAACGCCTCACACGCTCGCCTGCCGAATGTTCATCGTGTGCCTTTCTCGCGGCGCGTTCCGTGCACGAACTCAACCAGTCGCACATCTGCTTGACTTCCTGCTTGATGAACTTTTCATCGTGAAAGGCGCTTGCCAGCGTGGCGACACCCTGGCTGCGGGCGAGAAGATGCATCGCTAGCGCATCGGCGTCCGCCTCATGGCCGAGGAGCGTGAATTGCCTGCGCAACCAGGTCCGAAACAGCGCAAATAGCTTGTTTGCCTCACGTTGCGACGCATGATTCAGCTTCGCAAGCTCAGTGCACAGCGTGCCAACCGGGCAGCCGAAGCGTTTTATGTCGGCCCGGTTCGCGATCAGAATATGGATAAAGCTCCGGATGCGATCCGCCGGGTGTTTCCCTTCGATTTCCCACCGCTCCAACATCTTCCGGGTATTGGCCAGACGCGCATCGATCACCGCATCCAGAATTTCATCCTTCGTTCTGAAGTGATAGTAAAAATTGCCGCGCGAGATCTGCACGACATCCGCAATGTCCGAGAACGACGTGTGCTCGTAACCGTGCCGATAGAACAGTTGATCGGCCGCCTCGACGATGTGATCGCGGGTCGTCTTCTCGCTCATGAAACCATGTCTCCGGCCAACCGCGCCTCAAGGGCCAAGCTGCTTAAGGTTTCTCGCCACGATAAAGGCGATAGCCGCAGCGCGCCGATGGGTCCACAGGTGCGCAGAAGCAGTAGGATGGTCGCCCTACGCCGGAATAGAGTAGGGCGAGTGTCCTAATTCGTCAAGGCCGGACGCAGACGCTTACCGTGCGCTGGTGAAGCTGCGCGGCATCGTCCCGTCTGCGCCGTTGTTCTCGCGATCGTTCGTCAGGTGCGCTTACGTGGAGCCGCTGCGGATCACGCAACTGGCTGAGCTTGCCTCCCTTTCGCCGGGATATTTCATCGCGCGTTCAAGGCTACGCTTGGAACGACGCCGCTGGCCTTCGTCAACGAGCGCCGCATCAAGCGGGCAAAGGTCTTGCTGAAGTCCGATGCGACTTCGATGGCGGCCATCGCGCTTCGGGTAGGCTTCGAAAGTCCGAGCCATTTCACGCGAACGTTCCGGCAGCTTGCCGGCGTCAACCTTCTGCATTTCGTCGCGACGGCAGAACAATCGAGCGGGAGTGACCGAGGCTCGGGGCTCAACCAGCTTGGCGATTTGCAATGTTCCTGATTTGTTCTATAATGGGAAATGATGGCGTCGCGCGTGGAGTAGGAACGTGAGCCTCCAGTTGGCGTTCGAGTGGCCGCAAGCGCCGACACGACGGACGGAGCGATTGTTCTTTGCGATCTTGCCCGATGATGCGACGGCTGCGTGGATCGAGCGATGTGCCTTGTGCTGGCGCGAGCGGTTGGAACTGATCGGCAGAGTTATTCCCGCCAGGCGCCTCCACATCTCTTTGTACGGTCTTGGCGAGCACGAAGCGTTGCCCCCGATGCTGCTTGAGCAGGCGTGTCGCGCGGCGGACGCAGTCGCCTGCGCGCCTTTCGACGTTGAATTTGACCGCTGTGCGGGCTTCGGAGGCGGCGCGATCGTGTTGTATAAACGCTGCATGCCCGCGCTGCTGGAATTCCGGCATCGACTTGGCATCGCGATGAAGGTGGCGCCGCCACTGGCTGCCGTCGTCACGCAGCGCCCTTATACTCCGCACGTGACGGTGCTCTACCGTCAGGACGCGCGACCTTTCGAGGAGCAACCCATCGGGCCCATAGGGTGGACCGTGCGCGAGTTCGTTCTCGTGCAAAGTCTCGTGGGCCGCGAACGACATATTCGCCTGGGCCGGTGGCCTCTCACTTAGCGGCAACGAGCGCCCGCCCGTGGGACGTCTCGTGTGAGGTCGCGGCATGGGTTATCTCAACCGCCGGCTCCTTCGCTCTGGTTGCGAACGGGGCTCAGCAAATCATGGACCAACACGTGCGGCGTTTTCTACGCCCGTTGCGGTCGATAGGTCAGGACCGCGGTGCCGTTGTCGAGCCGATGCGTGTCGACAAGTCTGAGCGTGGTTGCGTCTTCCGTGTCCTCGAACAGCCGCATGCCGCTGCCAAGCACGATCGGAAACACCATCAGCCGGTATTCATCGACCAGGTCATGGCGCTTAAGCGCGTTGACCAGCGTGCGGCTGCCGTGCACCAGCATGTCCCCGCTCAGCTCTCTCTTGAGCTGCGCCACCGCGCGTATGGCATCGCCCTTGAGCACAGTCGTGTTGTTCCAGTCGGCCTTCGCGAGCGTGGTCGATGCGACGTATTTCGGCATGCTGTTCATCTTGTCCGCGAAGTCACCTTTGTACGACGGCCAGGCTCCCGCGAAGCTCTCGTAGGTCTTGCGGCCGAGCAGCAATGCTTCGTGCGCGAGGACTTCTTCGAACTTGTACTGGATCTGCGCCGCACTCTGGAATTTGGCCACCCAGCCGGTGTGAGGATAGCCCGGCTCCCCGCCGGGTGCTTCCACCACACCGTCGATCGACACGAACTCCGCAACCACAACATTTCCCACCGGCGTATCCCCTTTGCTGCTCGCGAGATATCGGATACGAGTTTCTAGTCTCATCAAATAGTTAGGTCAATGCCTAAGTATATGGCCCGAGGCGTTGCTGCGTTCGCCGACGAGGCTATAGTCCGACGCCAGATCGGACTGCGAGCGGAATTACCCATGCCCATCACCATCTACGGCATCAAGAACTGCGACACGATGAAGAAGGCGCGAACCTGGCTCGACAAGCACGGCGTCGACTATGCCTTCCACGACTACAAGATCGCCGGCATCGAGCGTGAGCGGTTGGAGCGCTGGTGCAAGAAGGTCGGTTGGGAGGCACTGCTCAATCGCGCGGGCACCACGTTCCGCAAGCTGCCGGACAAGGACAAAGCGGTGAGTGATGCCAAGAGGGCGATCGCGCTGATGCTCGACCAGCCCTCGATGATCAAACGGCCGGTGCTCGATCTCGGCGGCGATCAGCTCCTGGTCGGCTTCAAGCCCGAGCTTTATGATGCGGCCGTACCGGTTGGACGATAGTAACGTCGCAGCAATCAGTTCCTTGCGTCTGCACTCTTTTGCTGATGGGCTGTCGCAATCGCCGAAAGATCCGACGCGACGTCACGTGGAGCGCCCGCAGCCTCCTTCCGCTCGGAGTAGCGGTCGCTGAGACGGTCGACGTGAGGCCGAAGGAGGACTGTGAACCGGATGAGTTCTTCGACGACGTCAACGATCCGGTCGTAGTAGCTCGACGCTCTCATCCGCCCCGCGTCGTCGAACTCCTGGAATGCCTTCGCGACACTCGACTGGTTGGGGATCGTGAACATCCGCATCCAGCGGCCAAGCAGCCGCAGCGTATTGACGGCATTAAAGGACTGCGAGCCGCCGGAAACCTGCATCACGGCCAGCGCGCGGCCCTGCGTGGGGCGCATGCCGCCGATGTTGAGCGGCAGATGATCGATCTGTGCCTTCATGACGCCGGTGATCTGACCGTGCCGCTCGGGACTGCACCAGATTTGTCCCTCCGACCACATGGAGAGCTCGCGCAACTCATGCACGGCTGGGTGATTGTCGCTTTTGACCTGATCCGGCAACGGGAGGTCGGATGGGTCGAATATCCGCGGTTCGCCTCCGAAGAAGCGAACGAGTCGGGCGGCTTCCTCGACGACAAGGCGCGAATAGGAGCGCGCCCGCAGCGACCCATAGAGAAGCAGAATCCGTGGCGGATGCCGGGGTTCCGTGGCAAGACCGGCCGCAGGCCTTCGCAGCGTTTGAGACGCATCGAGGGCGGGCAGGAGGTCGGGATCGGGTAGCGGTCGAAGTCTCATGACGCCTGCTCGCGAGATACATCGAAAGTCGATGCCTCAGGCATCGATGTATTGGGCGAAAAAAATTTCAGTCGCATGATTTGGCCTTGCTCTGTGAACGCGCGACAGCCGCCGCGGCCTTGGTGGCAACGATGCAGGCGGTTGCTTCCAGCCACGCGGCAACCGCGGTCTGAAAGGCACGGCGGCCCCTTCGCGTGATGGCGTACACCTTCCGCTCGCGGCCTTGGACAACATCGACATGGGAGGTGAGATAGCCGCCCGCCTCGAACTCGTTCAGCATCGGATAGACTGTTCCCTCGGTGGGACTGCAACATCCTTTGGTCGTTCGCTCGACCGCCTGCACGACCTCGTATCCATGCATCGGCTTCTGGTGCAGCACGCATAGAACGAAGAATTTGGACAGCGACATCTTGATCGTTCCGTGCCAGTACGCGGGATCGGCGTAGTCGGGCATCTGGCGCAGAACGGACCGGATCGATTTCGCGGGACGAGGCATGCGATGGCATCTATGCCTCGATCATCGAGGTGTCAAGCGGGGAGCGCGCTCTCTGAGCGCCTCTAGCCTGAGGCTTTGACCGGCCGTCCCTCGAATGCGCGGCGATGGGCCGTCAAAGCGGTGGCGATGAAGTCGAGGAACGCGCGGATGCGTGCGACGCGCTTGAGATCCGGGTGCGTCAGCAGCCAGATCGACGAGGACATCGCATCGATCGGCGGCGAGAGGCGTTTGAGGCGCGGATCGGGATCGGCCAGGTAGCAGGGCAGGGCGGCGATGCCGACGCCTTCGCGGGCCAGAGCGTGCGCCGCCATGAGCGTATCGGCGCGCGCGACGATGCGCTCCGGCGCGACCTCCGCTGCCATCCAGCGGGCGGAGCCAAGATGGCTCAGGGTCTCGTCGAGGCCGATCCAGTTTTCGTTCGCGAGCGATCGGCGGTCGGCCAGGCGGAAATCGTGCCCCGCGTAGAGCGCCGTCGCGATGCCGGCAAGGCGCCGCCCCGTCAGATTTTCCGGCACCTCGGCGGCCGGGCGGATCGCAACATCGGCATCGCGCTTGGTCAAGGACAGAAACGCATTGGCGACGACGAGATCGACGGTGATCCCGGGATGGGTCGTGCGAAATCGCGCGAGTTCAGGGGCAAGAACGCCGAGCAGCGTGTCGGTCGTGGTCACGCGGACGGTCCCTGACGGCCGGAGGTCCTCGCCCGCGAGCTTGCGTTCCAGTGCCTCCACCACGCCATCGAAGCGCGCGGCTTCGCGGATGATGGCTTCGCCGGCGGGTGTGGCCGCATAGCCGTCACGGGCGCGATCGAACAGGCGGACCCCAAGCCGGGCTTCCAGCGCGCCGAGACGGCGGAAGGCCGTGGAATGGTCGATGCCGAGCCGCCGGGCGCCGCCGGAGAGCGTCCCCGCCGTGCCGATCGCGAACACGAGCTTGAGGTCGTCCCAGGGCAGGCCCGTGCGCTGCTGCACAACCATCATCGATTTCTGCGCCATTGGCTTGTGAAAGATAACATCACATCTGCTCCGTGCCAGCCCCCTGAGGAGGCTGCGCAGCCCACAAACAATCGAAGAATGGAGATCGTGCCGTGGAAGCCTTGTTCGTACCACTGTCCTTACTCGCCGGCGCATTGCTCGCCGTGCAGGCGGGGGCCAATACCCAACTCTCGAAGGCGACCGGTAGCGCGATTGCCGCCACGACGATCCAAGTCGTCATTGCCGGAACCCTTCTGGTCATCGCGGCCGCGGTGACCGGAACCGTTTTTGCATTCGGTAGCCTGCCTGCCGTGCCGTGGTGGCATGCGATCGGCGGCATCGCGACGGCTATTTACGTTGCCTCGACCATCCTCCTCTTCCGGCGCCTTGGCGCAGTGGTGACGGTCGGGCTCTTCATCGCGGGCCAGATGCTCGCTTCGCTCGGGCTCGACGCGTTCGGTGTGCTCGGCGTGCCCCGGCAGGCGCTGGAGAGGGCCACGATGATCGGCACGCTCGCTGTGCTCGTGGGCGCAGCGGCGATCGTGTTTGGGCAAAAGGGCTCCGCGAGCGAGCTCTCTGCCTCGAAGGTCGGATGGATCCTGCTAGCGATTCTCGCTGGCGCCGTCCTGCCGATCCAAGGCGCCATCAACGGCCTCTTGCGCAGCGACATCGGCGCGCCTTTCGTGGTGGGCACGGTCAGCTTTGCGGTCGCCACGCTGTCGATGGTGGTCGTGCTGCTGGTCACGCTCATCCTGACCGATGCGCCGAAGCCGCAGCTCGGTGGGCTCACGAAGATGCCCTGGTGGGGCTGGCTCGGCGCTTTCTGTGGCGCGACATACGTGACGACCGTGTTCACCGCCATTCCGGTGATTGGTACAGCGGCCGCCGTTGGTCTCACGGTCGCTGGCCAGCAGATCGCATCGCTCTTCGTCGATCGCTACGGCTGGTTCCGGCTGCCCAAGCGCGAGATTTCCCGCCTGCGGTATGGAGGCGTAGCGCTCCTGCTGATGGGCGTCGCCCTCATCCAACTTTTCTAATATACAAAGACGCCATTCGCACTCAGCGATAACGGCCTCAATTTCGAGGAAGGGAAGCACGTGGATATACGCCTGAACGGCCGCGCTGCCATCGTGACCGGCAGCAGCAAGGGGATTGGCTACGCCATCGCGACGCGCTTCGCGCAATCCGGGGCCGATGTCGCGATCGTCGCGCGCGGACGCGAGGTACTCGACAAGGCCGTGAAGGAGGTCGGGGCACAGGCGAAGGGGCGCGTCATTGGCATCTCAGCCGACGTTGCCGCCGCGGCCGAGGTCAAGCGAGTCTACGACGAGGCCGTGCAAGCCTTCGGCAAGGTCGACATTCTGGTCAACAATGCCGGCACCTCGCGCAACGCTCCGTTCGAGGCGATCACCGATGAGGTCTGGCACGAGGATCTCGAGTTGAAGCTGTTCGCCGCGATCCGGCTGGCCCGGCTGGCATGGCCCGGCATGAAGGAACGCAAATGGGGCCGCATCATCAACGTCCTCAACATTGGCGCCAAAGCGCCGCGGGCGGGCTCGGCGCCAACCACGATCTCGCGCGCCGCCGGCATGGCGCTGACCAAGGTGCAATCCCATGAAGGTGCGCCGCACGGCATCCTTGTCAACGCCATGCTGGTGGGCTTCATCGAAGCCGACCAGCACGTGCAGCGCGCCGCCAAGGAGGGCGTTCCGCTCGAGGATTATGTCAGCCGGCGCGCCAAGGACATTCCGCTCCGCCGCATCGGCAAGGCCGAGGAGTTCGCAAATCTTGCCTGCTTCCTCGTGTCCGACGCGGCGTCCTACATTACCGGTACCGCGATTAATGTCGACGGCGGCCATTCGCCGATCGTGTAGCTACGGTGAAATTCTTGCGGAGATTCACGACTGTCATAGGCCATACTTATCGCCGTCATATACCACCGCTTAGATCGCCGCAGTTCTTCTAGTCCAGGTCGTTGCGTGGCCTGCATCGTCGGCGCCTCCTGCGGCGCCGGTGAGAGCAGGCTGACAGCCCGGTAGTCCGCCTGACAGGCGGCGCTGCCGCATTCCGCTTGTCTCGCGAGCGGCTGCAATCCGCATCGATCCAAACAAGGGGGCGCTGCGATGCAGGTCGATATCTTTAAGGACGTTCTCGTGCCGGTGATCGGAGGCTTGGGCATTTTCATGCTCGGCCTCGAATTCATGTCGAACGGCATCCAGGCGCTTGCCGTCAACAAGATGCGTGCGTTCCTTCAGAAAGTCGCCGGCACGCCGATCATGGGCCTCTTCGCCGGCACCTTCATCACCGGCGTCATCCAGTCGAGCACCGCGATGACCGTGATGGTGGTCGGCTTGGTCAATGCCGGCGTGATGGGATTGCGCCCCGCCATCAGTGTCATCATGGGGGCCAACATCGGTACCACGCTCGGCAACGGGTTGATCGCGCTGCCGCTGGGACCGCTGGGGCTTATCCTCGCCGGCTTCTTCGCCCTGATTTACGTGTTCGCGAAGGATAACAAGGTCCGCAATATCGCGTTGGCCTGCATGGGCTTCGCGCTGATCTTCTACGGCCTCAACCTGATGACCGGTGGCCTGCGGCCGCTGCGCAACATGCCTGAGGTCATGTCGGTGATCTCGACCCTCAAGGCCGACAGCTACATCAACGTCATCTACTGCGTGCTGATCGCGGCGGGCATCACGGCGATGATTCATTCGTCATCGGCCACAATCGGCATCGTGATGGGCCTCGGCGCGGCCGGTGTTCTGGAATGGCAGACTGCGGTGGCGTTCGCCCTCGGTGCCGACCTCGGCACCACCATCACGTCGTGGATCGCGTCGCTCAATCTGTCGAAGAATGCCAAGCGCGCCGCCTACGCGCATATATCGTTCAACATCATTGGCGTTGCCGTGATGGTGCCGTTCTTCTTCCTGTCGATGCAGTTGCTGGTTTACATCATGGGCTGGTTCGGCGGCGATCCCGGCGTGCCAGTCGTCGTCGACGGCAAGGAAACGTTCCCGCTCGTTCCGGTCGCGGTGGGTATCTATTCGACCGTCTTCAACATCTTCAATACCGCCCTGATGTTCCCGTTCATCGGCGTGTTCGATCGGGTGCTGTCACGCATCGGGCATAACCAGGCCGACGATATCGAGGATTACTCGCTCCCGCGCTATCTCGATCCGAAGAAGAGCAAGGAGATGGCGACCGGTGTCCTGGCGGTTCAGCGCGAAACCGATCGCTATCTGGATGGCGCTGGAAAGCTCCTGGCGATAGCGCGCGGCGTGCCCGACGCACCGGACGATTCGGAAGGGCACTATGCCGCGCTCGACGTGCTCAGCCGCGAGATCCGCGCATACACCGCGGGCATGTTCAAGCCCGACATGTCGCATGCGCAGGCGGACTTGCTCGCCAGCCTGATCGAGGAGGAAGACTGGACTGCGAGCCTCGGCGAAACCCTCTATCAGGTCGCGCGGCGCGTCGAACGCCAGGCGTTCTCCGAGGTCGCGCAGCCGATCGTCAACGAAACCATCGACTTGGTCGCTCAGGCCATGCGCGCGATCGTTCCAGACGAACACGGGAAGATGTTGCCGGCGCCCGATCTCGATAAGCTGGATGCTGCAATCCATGGGTTGCGTGATCGCTGCCTCAGGCTCGGCGCAGAACTCCCGTGGGCGGAACGCGGCGCGATCCTGACTCTGCTCGGGAGTGCGGAACGCGCCTACTATCTGGTGCATCGCATCATCGACGAGCGGACGTCGGTGCCGCGCGATATCGCGCAGCGGGCAGAGCAACTTCAAGGCCGCCAGCTCGGTGGCGCGCAACCCGTGCCGGCGTAACAGGACGACCAGCAGCGGCAGCGAGGACTTCGCTGCTGCTGTCCCACGACGTGGGTTTACACAGCGTTTGGGAGACCATCGTGAAACGTTTCGCCGCTTTCATTCTGACCGCCGTTGTCACCGCCACCTCGCTCGTGCCGCTGAAGGCTCAGGAAGTCCTGGGCGGCACCGACGTCGTGCGGGGCGCGGGATCAACGTTTGCCTATCCCATGATCTCGCAGTGGGCGCACAATTATCGGCGCTGGCTCGCGTTAGGCGGCAACTTTCCGTTCTTCAACTCCGGCCTGGATGATCCGCGGGTCGGCCCGCCGCTCGACTATGAACCGGTCGGCTCGCTCGCCGGGATGCTGCGCGCTCGCGACCGGGCGGTCGACTTCGGAGCGTCAGATGCGCCGCTGCCCTCCGACGAATTGGCCAAGCTCGGATTGGGGCAATTTCCGATTGTCATCGGCGGCGTCGTAGTGGTCGTTAATATCGACGGCGTCGGCTCGAACGAGATCAGGTTCACGGGCGAAGTTCTCGCCGACATCTTTCTCGGCAAAATCCGGGAATGGTCGCATCCCGCGATCAAGGCGCTCAATCCGGACCTGAAGCTGCCGGAGGCGCCGATCTCCGTCGTACACCGCTCCGATGGTTCCGGCACGACTTATAATCTCGCGCATTTTCTCGCGCAGGTGAGCTCGGAATGGCAAAGCACGATGGGCGTGAAGACGCTGTTGCCCTGGCGGCAAGGTACCGGCGCCAAGGCCAACGAAGGTGTCGCGATCGCCGTCCGCAACACGCGCAACTCGATCGCCTATCTGGAGTACACGCAAGCCACGCGGCTCAAGCTCAGCACGGCGCTGATCCGCAATCGCGCCGGGCAATTCGTGGTGCCGGATGGCAAGAGCTTTCAAACCGCGGCTGCAAGTGCCGAGTGGAGCAAGAAGACCGACTTCGACCTGATGCTCACCAACGCGCCAGGTGATGAGGCCTATCCGATCACCGCTACCGTCTTCGTCCTGATGCACAAGCAGCCGAGTTCGCCGCGGCGGTCGCGCGAAGCACTCGCCTTTTTCAAGTGGGCGTTGGAAAAGGGCAGCCGCGATGCGGCCACGTTGGGTTATGTGCCGCTGCCGCCGGCTCTGGTCAGTCAAGTGATTGACTACTGGTCGAAGACGTTCCGGGCTGGGTTGTAAGCCACACACGAGTTGAAGCACTAGCGCGCACGGTACTCGTGGCGGTTCAGAAGTGCGCATTATTCTTGCGGCGAATCCGACATGCTAACTTCTGAACCAAAGCCACACTCGATTCAAAGAGTTGCTAGTGTCCTTCGATTCCGAAGTTCGTATAGGAGGCCGCCGCAAAATGATACGAACTTCGGAATCGAAGGACACTAGGACGGGTTACTTTTCGGTCAAGCTTCACTCGCCTCCAGCCGGCGCTCATGTCGAACGTTAGCCGCAGAGGGACCTATGAAGCGCACGTGGACGATCATTGGCGTAGCTGACGTGCTCCAGAGCTTCAAGTGGTACCAGTCGCTACTTGGCCTGCCGGAGACGGCTCCTGCCCACGACGACTTCGGGCAAATCCTCGATTCGGATGGGACGGTATTGCTCTGTCTCCACAAGTGGGGTGCCCACCAGCATCCGTCGTTGACAAGCCCCTACTACGCCAAGCCTGGAAACGGGCTCCTCTTGTTCTTCCGGGTCGACAACTTTGACGTAGCTTTGCCAAGGGCGCGCGCTCTCGTCAGCCGGCTGGAAGAGGAGCCACACATGAATCCCAACACCGGAACCGCGGAGTTTTCGCTCCGAGATCCTGACGGGTACTACGTCACCATCAGTGCGCTCAACGCGGCCTAACCCCTCCATCGACCCGATAGTCAAACGTTCAAGCATGTCCGTGTCGGGTCTTGGTTGTGTGAAAACGTGCTGAGGGAAGCGATTCTCAGCGTATGATTCCTGCGCGATTTGCGGAGTGATCGGGATGAGACGCTTCATTGAGGGCATGGACCGCCAGCAGAGCACTCTATTTCCAGAGTGCCTG
>WHTP01000194.1 GCA_009377695.1 Hyphomicrobiales bacterium
ACCAGACACCGACGATCGACCAGGCGATGGCGATCGTGCTCGCCGCGCTGTCGCTGCTGGGACTCGGAATCTTCGGCCCCGGTATCGCCAACGGCCTCGTCTCCGGCGGTCCGCAGCTCGGCGCCGGCGCGGCGGTCGGAACCGGACTCGCGGCGGGCGGGGCTCTGGTCGCGGCCGGCGCAGCGGGTGGAATGGCCCTGCGCGGCGGCGCCGCCGCTCTTTCCGGAACCGCTGCGGCCGCGCGCGGTGGCGCGGCGATGGCCGGTGGCGCTTCGACTGCCTACAGCCTCGGCGCGGCTGGTCAGTCGGGCGCGTCCGCCGTCGGGTCCGGACTCGGTGGCGTTGCTCGCGCCGCTGGCGCGGCCGCCACCTCACCGCTGCGTCGCGCAGCCGACAGCATGAAATCGAGCTTCTCCGAAGGCTCCAAATCCGCGTTCGCCGCCCCCGGTGGCACGTCGACCATGGGTTCGATCGGCGGAAGCGCGTCCGAGGCTGGGCCGTCCTCAGCGGCTGACGGACCGCCCGCATGGGCCCGCCGCATGAAGCGCTCTCAGGCCTTGAGCCACGGTGTGACCACGGCCGTCCACGTCGTGCGCAGCGGCGACAGCCACGGCGGCGGCTCTTCCATCAATCTCTCCGGAGGCGACCGCTGATGTTCAAAAGACCCTCAACCCACTACGGCGAAGCTCCCGAACCCGAGACGCCTTACCAGCGCGCCGCTCAGGTCTGGGATGAGCGCATCGGCGCCGCACGCGTCCAGGCGAAAAATTGGCGCTTCATGGCGTTCGGCTCGCTGCTTCTGTCCGCCAGCTTCGCGGCGGCGTTGGTCTGGCAATCGGCGCGCGGGACGATCGTCCCTTGGGTCGTCCAGGTGGATAGGTTGGGACAGGCACAGGCCGTCGCGCCCGCTGTCGCCGACTATCGCCCGACCGATCCGCAGATCGCCTTTCATCTCGGGCGCTTCATCGAGCAGGTCCGCTCGATTCCGTCCGACGCCATCATCGTCCGACAGAACTGGCTGCGCGCATACGATTTCACGACGGACCGCGGCGCGATGGCGCTCAATGATTACGCGCGATCCAACGATCCCTTCACCAAGGTCGGCCGACAACAGATCGCCGTCGATGTCTCCAGCGTCATCCGGGCTTCGCCCGACAGCTTCCGTGTCGCCTGGGTCGAGCGTCGCTACGAAAACGGCCAGCTCGCCGAGACGACCCGCTGGACCGCAATCCTCACCATCGCCGTGCAGGCGCCGCGCAACGCCGATCGGCTGCGCGCCAACCCGCTCGGCATCTACGTCAACGCCATCAACTGGTCACGGGAGCTGGGACAATGAGAAAGCCGATTTTCCGTAAAGCCGGCGACCCGGCTTCTCGCACTTCCCCATTTACGGTTCTCCTGCTGTGCACGTCGGCGCTCGCCGGCTGCGCCACAGCGAACAGACCGCCAGAGATCTCCTATGATGACGCGGTGCCGGCGGCCCTGAGCGCCAATCCTCCCGCTCCCGTGCGGGTGGTCGAGCTGCCGCGGCCGCTGCCGCTCCCTGGTCAGATGAAGCCCGTCGAGCCATCCCGCGGCACCCCCGAACCCACCGATCCGACCGCGCGCGTCAATCAGGCCAACGCCGCCGCGCGCGTGCAGCCGGTCCGCGACGGCTTCATCAACGCCATGCAGGTCTATCCCTATACCGGCGGTGCGCTCTACCAAGTCTACACCGCGGTCGGCCAGATCACCGACATCGCCCTTCAACCGGGCGAGCAACTGGTCGGCTCCGGCCCGGTCGCCGCCGGCGACACCGTGCGCTGGATCATCGGCGACACGTTGAGCGGCTCGGGTGCAACCAGCCAAGTCCACATCCTGGTGAAGCCGACCCGCGCCGACCTGATGACGAATCTGATCATCAACACCAATCTGCGCACCTATCACATGGAGCTACGCTCGACCGAGCGCACCTACATGGCGTCGGTGTCTTGGCAGTATCCGCAGGATCAGCTCATCGCCCTGCGGCGCCAGAACGCGCAGGCCGAGGCCAGCAGTCCCGTCGCCACCGGCGTCGACCTCGCCAATATCAATTTCCGCTACGCCATCGAGGGCGACCGCGCGCCCTGGCGACCACTGCGCGCCTACGATGACGGCCGCCAGGTCTTCATCGAGTTTCCGCGCGGCATCGGTCAGGGCGAAATGCCGCCGCTGTTCGTGGTCGGTCCGGAGGGCAACACCTCCGAACTCGTGAACTACCGTGTTCGCGCCAACTACATGATCGTCGACCGGCTGTTCGCCGCCGCGGAGCTGCGCTTCGGCGCGGGCGACCGCCAGAAGCGCGTCCGGATCGTCCGCACCGATGGGAGGCCGGCGTCGTGAGCGAGCCCGAACCCCCGGAAAGAGGAAGACGAGGCGCCACTGACCGGGTCGGCCAGCGATGCGGCCGCCCAGATGCGGCTGCGTGCCGAAGCGCCGCGCGTTACACGGCTGTCGCGCAAGGTGCTTGCCGGCATCGGACTCGTGGCGAGCATCGGTATTGGCGGCGCGTTGATATTTGCACTCCAAACCCGCACTGGCGGCAAGCCCGCCGAAGAACTCTATTCGACCGAAAATCGCTCGACCGCCGACGGACTGGCCGGATTGCCGCGCGACTACAGCGGCGTCCCGCAGCTCGGTCCACCGCTTCCGGGCGATCTCGGCCGACCCATCCTCGGCGCGCAAAATCGTGGCCAGCCACTGCCGAACCAGCCCAATCCGGGCTTGAGCGCGGAGGAGCAGCGGCGCCTGCAGGAGATCGAAACCGCCCGCGTCAGCAGGCTTTTCAGCGGCACCGAGAATCGGCCCATGGCTTCGACGGGTCCCGGCGCCGCGACGATCGCGCCACCCCCAGCGCCGGACCTCACCGGCCTCGGCCTCGCGCCGCCACCCGCCACCCCATCGGCCCAGGACCGCCAGTTCGCCTTCCTCAACGCGGCCACCGATCGGCGCACTGTCGCACCGGATCGCGTCGTCGCGCCGGCGTCGCCTTATATCCTCCAGGCCGGCGCCGTGATCGCAGCGGCGCTCATCACAGGCATCCACTCGGATCTTCCCGGCCAGATCACCGCGCAGGTGACGGAGAATGTGTACGACAGCCCAACGGGTCGTATCCTTCTCGTACCCCAGGGCACCCGCGTTGTCGGTCAGTACAACAACAGCGTTCAGTTCGGTCAAAGCCGCGTGCTCTTGGTCTGGAATCGGCTGATCTTCCCAAATGGGCGCTCGATCGTCCTCGAGCGTCAGCCCGGTGCCGATGCTGAGGGCTATGCAGGCCTACAGGATGGCGTCGACTATCATTGGTGGGAGCTGGCGAAGGCGGCGGGGCTGTCCACGTTGCTGAGCGTCGGAGCTGAACTCGCCACCAATGACGACGACCGCCTGATCCAGGCGATCCGAAACGGCGGGCAAGACACCATCAACGATGCCGGCCAGCAGATCGTGCGCCGCCAACTCAACGTCCCACCGACGCTGACCATCCGGCCGGGCTTCCCGGTCAGGATCGTCGTGACGCGTGACTTGGTATTCCGTTAACGGAATACCAAGTCATATGTCGAGTGTGAAACTATGCCGACTCTGGGATGCATCTCGCTTTCTCCTCTAGTCAATTTGTCAAAATCAGTCGGCATAGTTCTGATCGATCAGAACTTGCCGATGTGGTTTTTGTCTATGAACAGAGCAGGTCGAAAGAGGCGCTCTCGGCTTCGGGTCGAGGGGCCGCTGGCTCCGTATTTCGAGCCTTATTCCAAATATCTCGCTGAGCGGGGGTATTCGCAGGTTTCGTATTGGAAGAAGACCTTCCTGGTCAGCGAGCTCAGCCGGTGGCTGGCCCAAGAGAATATTGCGGCCAGCGAGATCAAGGCCGAACATGAAGAAGCGTTCTTGCGCTACAACGCCGCGTGCCGGTGCCCCAAGCGGGGCGATCCGATCGCACTGACAGGTGTAACAAGCTGGCTTCGGGAAAACGGCGTCATCGAAGGGAAGATCAGCCCTTCGGCCGAGGCGTCCCCGATTGATCAGATATTGCAGGACTACAGGTCTTATCTTCACGAAGACCGCGGCCTTGCACCCTCGACGATCGAGAATTACGCCGGATATGTAAGGCGGTTTTTGACGAGCGTATGCGGCACAGGTGAACTGCAGCTCGCCTCTATCCACGCCAGCCAGATTACGGATTATGTCCGGCGTAACGCTCCGAAGGACCGTACCTTCGCCTCGGCAAAGGATACCGTCTCGGCCCTGCGCTCGTTCTTCCGCTTCGCCCGATATCGCGATCACATCCAGTCGGATCTTGCCGCGGCGGTCCCCAGCGTCGCTGGGTGGTCGATGGCGTCGATTCCAAGAGCAATGCCGGCCGATTGCGTTCGCCGGCTTCTGGATGAAAGCAAAACATGGCGTTCGCCGGCGGGGCTGCGCAATCGAGCCATCTTGCTGCTGCTTGCGCGTCTCGGCCGGCGCGCACGGGAAATCGTCCGTCTTGAACTCGGAGATATCGACTGGCCCCAAGGATGCTTGAGCGTGCATGGCAAAGGCCGTCAGGAACGGCCGCTGCCTTTGCCCCATGACGTCGGACAGGCGATCGCTTCGTATCTGAAAGACGGCCGACCGGAAACGGCGTGCCGAAGAGTCTTCCTGCGCTCGCGAGCACCGTTCGACGGGTTGAAGGGGAGCAGCGACATCGGCCAGATCGTCCGGCGCGCGCTTCAACGCGCGGGGATAGAACTCGACTTCACAGGGTCGCATCAACTTCGTCATGCGCTTGCCGTGGATATGCTGCGCCAAGGGGTGTCCCTGACGGAGATCGGCCAAGTGCTGCGCCATCGCAGTCCCGAGGCCACGCGACGATACGCAAAGGTCGATCTGGACGGCTTGCGTGCCGTCGCCCTGCCGTGGCCGGGAGAGCTGCCATGACCAGCCTGCGTGAAGGAATAGCCGAATATCTGGAGCTTCGCCGTTCGCTTGGCTTCCGGCTCAAGAAGGATGAACTTTACCTTGGGGACTTCGCCGACTTCATGGAGCGGCGCCATGCCACGCACATCACGGCGAAGCTGGCGGTGCAATGGGCGCGGCTGCCGGCCTCGACCGATGCGAACTATCTTGCCGGTCGGTTGCGCGCGGTGCGCAGCTTCGCGCGTTACCGCATCCTGAGCGATCCACAGACTGAAATCCCGGCCACGGACCTGCTGGCGCGGCGGAGGATCACCTTCCAGCCCCATATCTTCAGCGAAGAGGAGATAAGGCGCATCCTGGTGGGGAGCTTGCGGCAATGGGGCGGAGCTACCCGGTTCTACTGCCTGGGGCGCTATACGATCTATGGCCTGATCAGCGTCACTGGGATGCGTGTCGGTGAAGTCCTGAACCTCGATCTCGGGGACGTCGATCTCGACCAGGGCGTTATCACCATCCGCAACGCGAAGTTCGGCAAGTCCCGGCTGGTGCCGGTCCATGAGACGACGCTCATCGCCCTGCAACGCTACCGGGAAGAGCGTGACGCCTTCTTGGCCGGCAGGATCGTCAAACCCTTCTTCATATCGACCCACGGTCGCCGCGTCGGCCATACGGCGCTGGATCGCGCGTTCCGACGGCTGACCAAAAGGCTCGGCATGCGCGGCGCCTCGGCCTCCATTGGGCCGCGCCTGCACGATCTGCGACATACGATGGCGGTCGAGGTCTTGCGGCGATGCTACAGCACCGGCGCGGACCCCGAGCGCCGGTTGCCCGCGCTGTCCACGTATCTTGGGCACACCCATCTCACCTACACCTACTGGTATCTGCACCAGAATCCGGGGCTGATGACGGAGGCGGTGGCGCGGCTTCAGCATCGTTGGGGGGCTCCGGTATGACGGCCTCGATCCCGACCTTCCCGACGCTGCTGCAACGGTTCTTCACCCAGCGCCTCATGCAGGAGAAGCGGGTCAGTGCGAACACGATCAGCTCCTATCGCGACACGTTCAGACTGCTGCTCCGCTTCGCACAGAAGCGCCTTCGCACCGCCCCCGACAAGCTGGCCTTCGAGAAGCTCGACGCGCCGCTCATCGCGGCCTTCCTGAGCGACCTGGAAAAGAAACGGGGTGTGACAGTCCGCACCCGCAACCTGCGTCTCACCGCGATCCGGTCGTTCTTCCGCTTCGCCGCTTATGAGATGCCGACGCACAGCGCGCAGATACAGCGCGTCCTCGCGATGCCGGCCAAGCGGTTCGACCGGAAGCTGATCGACTTCCTGACGCGCCCCGAGGTCGATGCGCTTCTCGCGGCGCCGAACAAGGCCACTTGGACCGGCCGCCGGGATCATGCGCTGGTGCTGACGACCCTTCAAACGGGCCTCCGCCTGTCGGAGGCGACGGGCCTTCGGCGTCAGGACGTGACGTTCGGCACCGGCGCTCATGTCGAAATCCTCGGCAAGGGCCGCAAGCAGCGCACTGTCCCGCTTTGCAAGCCCGTCGCCGACGTCCTCGAAGCCTGGCTCGACGAGCTGAATCCCGCCCCGGACGATGTGGTCTTCCCGAGCGCACGCGGCGGCCGGCTGAGCGCGGACGCCGTGGCGAGCCTCCTGAGAAAGCACGTCGCGGTCGCCGGCGATGCCTGCTTCTCCCTGAAGCAGAAGAACGTCACCTTCCATTGCCTGCGCCACACGACGGCGATGGACCTCCTCCACGCCGGGGTGGAACAGACCGTCATCGCGCTGTGGCTGGAGCATGAGTCCATCGAGACCACCCAGATCTATCTCGACGCCGATCTGGCGCTGAAAGAAAAGATCCTCGCCCGCACGATCCCGTTCGATAGCAAGCCGGGCAAGTTCCGGCCCGATGACAAGCTGCTGGCCTTCCTAAACCAACTATAGGAGAAATTACTATGCCGATATCGGCTGCATATAAAACCAATGATCTTCATGGCTTTACTGTCCTTCTATCTTCCTTTCTCGGAATAGTCCCGGACGCGGCATATGACTTGGTGCTCGAACCTTATGGAGGCTGACCGATGGGGAAGCTGAAGCTCGGACCACTCGAAGATGACAAGCCGGTGAAGATTTCGGTGGAGCTGCCCGCTGCACTTCACCGCGATCTCCTCGTCTAACGGCCAAGCCCTTGCACGCGAGATAGGCCAAGGCGCCGTCGAGCCCGCCAAGCTGATCGGACCGATGCTGGCGCGCTTCATGGCGACCGACCGTGCCTTCGCCAAGCTCAGACGAATGTCTTCTTCGTCACAAAAGCTGTCGTGACTGCGCTTCGTCACGCATGAAGGCGACAAAGCGGCCGACGGCCGCGTCCTCCGTATCCGGCAGCCACGCCAGCTCGACTTGAACCCA